>CAZPCC010000309.1:0-42836 GCA_964584905.1 uncultured Gemmatimonadaceae bacterium
GAAGCGAGGCGCGGGAAGCGGGAATCGGGAATCGGGAATCGGGAATCGGGAATTGGGAATCGGAGGTTGGGAAATGGGAAATGGGAAACGGAAAATGGGAAACGGAAAATGGGAGAAATGGCCTGACGAGCGAACGCGGCCGGAGTACGTTTGTTCAGTTTCCCATTCCCATCCCGAAATCCCCGATTCCCGATTCCCGATTCCCGATTCCCAATTCCCGAAAACTCACACCCCCTTCACCTCTCCCACCAGCTTCGTGATCGAGGTCTTGGCATCGCCGAACAGCATCGACGTCTTGGGATTGTAGAACAGCTCATTCTCGATTCCGGCGAAGCCCGGATTCATGCTGCGCTTCAGAACGATGATACTCTTCGCGCGGTCAACGTCGAGGATCGGCATTCCATAGATAGGGCTGGCCGGATCGTTGCGCGCCGCGGGGTTCACCACATCGTTCGCGCCGATTACCAGCGCGACGTCGGCGCGGTCGAACTCCGGATTGATGTCATCCATGTCGTACAGCTTGTCGTATGGCACGTTGGACTCGGCAAGCAGCACGTTCATGTGTCCCGGCATGCGGCCGGCGACCGGATGAATGGCGTACTTCACCTCTCCGCCTCGTTTCTCGATCTGCTCCGCCAGTTCCCTCACCGCGTGCTGCGCCTGGGCCACGGCCATCCCGTAGCCGGGAACGATGATCACGGAGCGCGCATAGGCCAACTGGAGCGCGGCGTCTTCCGGCGCGATCGACTTGACGGTGAGCCCCTCCGCGGTGCGTCCCGACCCGACTGCCGCGGTGCTGCCGAATGCACCGAAAAGCACGTTGGCCAACGAGCGATTCATCGCCTTGCACATCAGCTGGCTCAGGATGATGCCTGACGATCCTACCATTGCGCCGGCGATCATCAGCACGTGGTTGTTGATCACGAACCCCGTCATCGCCGCGGCGATTCCCGAATAGGAATTCAGGAGTGCGATCACAACCGGCATGTCCGCGCCGCCGATCGGCAACACCAGAAATATTCCGAGCATGAGCGACACGCCCACCACCGCATAGAACGGCCAGAGAAGCGACTCGTTGGTCATCAGCTGATACGCACTGAGCCCCACCACCACCAGGAACGCGAGCGCATTCACCACCTGCAGCCCGGGAAAGGTGATCGGGCGCCCGGTCACCAGTTCCTGCAGCTTTGCGAAGGCGACCAGGCTGCCGGTGAGCGTTACCGCGCCGATCAGCACCGCCAGCTGGATCGCGATGCCGTTCGCCAATGGCACACTGCTGCCGACGAGCTCCGACCGGAGGAATTCCGCGCCGCCGACGAGGAGCGAGGCGCCACCGCCGAAGCCGTTCAACAGCGCGACCATCTGCGGCATCGCCGTCATCTTGACCGTGCGCGCCATCCAGATGCCTAGCGCCGTTCCGACGACGATGCCGGCGATGATGACCTGATACGAAACGATCTGCCGGTCGAACAGCGTGATGACGATCGCGATCAGCATCCCGATTCCCGACAGGCGGTTGCCCTCCCGCGCGGTTGCCGGGCTGTTCAGCTTCTTGAGACCGATGATGAAGAGGACGGCGGCGAGCAGATAGCTCAGCTCTACCACTGCGTGCGGAATCATGCGGCCTTGTCCCGCTTGAACATCTCGAGCATGCGGTCAGTCACGACGTATCCGCCGGCCACGTTGAACATGGCGAAGACGATCGCCAGAAATCCGATCACGCTGGAGATCCACCCATATCCCCCGCCGGCGACGACCAGCGCTCCCACGATCGTGATCCCGCTGATGGCATTCGCGCCTGACATGAGCGGAGTGTGCAGCGTTGGAGGCACGCGGTGGATCAACTCGAATCCGAGAAAGGTGGCGAGGGTGAAGATGACAATGTTGATCATGGGGCAGGCTGAGCCAGGAGGCAGAATATGGGAATCAGGAAGTCGGGGCCGACAGCAGCATCGCGCTTACGATCTCATCCTGCTCGTTGAGCACCAGCGCTCCCTCCGGCGCGAGGTGCTTGATGAGCGTCTCGATGTTTCGGGAGAACATCTGGCTCGCGTGAAACGGTACCGTCGAAGGCAGATTGGTCGGCCCGAGAATCGTCACCCCGCTCACCACGACCGGCTCGTCAGGTTTGGTCAACTCGCAGTTGCCTCCCGCCTCGGCGGCAAGATCGACGATCACCGAACCGGGCCGCATCGAGTGAACCATTTCGCCGGTGATCAACCTCGGTGCGGGGCGTCCCGGGATGAGCGCCGTCGTTATGACGAGGTCCTGGTCGACGATGTGCCCGCCGATGGTCGCCAGCGTCCTTGTCTGCTCGTCCTCCGTCTGCTGGCGCGCGTAGCCGCCGGCCGTTTCAGCGCTCTGCTCCACAGTCTCGGAGCTGACGAAGGACGCGCCGAGGCTCTGAACCTGCTCGGCCGCCGCCGGCCGGATGTCGAACGCCGACACGATCGCACCGAGGCGCCGGGTAGTCGCGATCGCCTGCAGCCCGGCGACGCCCGCGCCGAGCACGAACGCACGGGCGGGAGCGATCGTGCCTGCCGCGGTGGTGAGCATTGGCAGAAACTTCACCAGCTCCGCCGCGCCGACGAGCGCGGCCTTGTAGCCTGCGACGGTGCTCTGCGACGAGAGCACGTCCATGGACTGTGCCTTCGTTATACGCGGAACCTTCTCGAGCGAAAGCGCCTTGATGGACCGCTTCTGCAGCGCGGCGGCGAGCTCGTCCGCGCTCGACGGCTGCAGGAGGGCCACCAGCAGGCTCCCTTCCCGGAGCATCGCAACCTGCTCCATTGACGGTCGCCGCACTCCGAGCACCAGATCGGCGTCGGCTGCACTGGCCGCATCTGGAACGATGGTGGCGCCGGCGTCGACGTACTTCGCGTCGGGAAATCCGGCCGCGGTGCCGGCCGCGCTCTCGACCCGGATCTCGTGCCCTGCTTTTGCCAGGCGCGCGACACCGTCGGGAATCAGCGAAACGCGGCGCTCACCCGCCGTCCGTTCGCGCAGAACGCCAATGCGCATCAGCTCCGTCTCCTGGCGCGTTCCACGCGCATGCTGGTTCGAACCATCGCACCTTCGAATCGGATTAGTCGTCGTTACGCTGCAAAGTCGTGGCTACGGTACACCGTCGCCGCGCCGCTCACAAGGTTGGCCGTGCCGCGATTGCCACTCGCCGTCATCCACATCACCATGCGTCGGTTGCAGGCGCATCGGGCCGTGCGGCACTATCGCCGCGACACGCCGCCACTGATCTTCTGTGTGCCACCCTTGAGCAACTGTTCGCGGTCTCCCCAACTGTGCCACCGCTCATGATCGCTCGTACGTGGTTCAGTATTCTGCTCGCACTCGGGTCGTTCGTGACGCGCGGTGAATCGCAGGACCGCGTGGTTCAGCGCCACAGCTTTTCCGATGGAGAGGGAAAGCTCATGGCGTTCTACTCCGCCGGGCTCACCTTTTCGCCTGTTGCCGCTCCGCGACCGCGAAGGCGCGGAGATCTGGCATTCGGCCTGGAGCTCGGCTATCTGCCGCGGCTTTCAACGGAGCAGCGGCGAGTCGGTGACAAGCCCGAGGCGACCAACCTCGCGCCGGTCTTTCCGCGTCCTCGCATCTCCTACGCGGCAACCGACCGCGTCACGGTGGAGGCGAGCTGGATCCCCCCCGTCGAGTTCTTCGACGTGAAGGCGAATCTGGCCAGCCTGGCTCTGGCATGGACCGTCCCGTCCGGCGGGGCGCTGCGATTCACACCGCGGCTGGCCGGCACCATCGGCTCGGTCCAGGGGTCTATCACCTGCTCGGAGGATCTTCGCGGCGGCTCGCAGGATCTCGACCTGTACTATCTGCTGGTGTGCCACGGCCGCGAGAGCCGGGATGAATTCTTTCCGCGTCACATGCTTGCCGAGCTGCTCGTGGGGTGGAATCGGGTGAACGCTTACGCGGCGCCGTACGCGGGAATCGGCGCACGCCGGGATTTCACACGATTCGATATCGGCGTGATACGTCCCGATGGGTCGCGCGAGCCCGATCACCCGATTCTCGAGCTGCGCGCGCTGCGTCCGTACGGCGTGCTCGGAGCCACCGTCAGCGCTGGCGCTCGCGTGCGTGGCACCGCGGAGATGCTCTATGCACCGGGAAGCGTATTCACTCTTCGTCTCCAGGGGACGGTCGATGCGATCGCGCGTTAGGCGCTGGCTCGGGGCGGCCGCACTCTGCGCCGCCGTCGCGTCGTGCGCCGACTTTTCGGGCACGGAAGATCCTGCCTCCGGACTTCCCGATGTGGAGGTGGCTCAGCCTTCGTTCGCCGCGGACGTGCAACCCATTCTCACCAAGCGCTGCGTGATAGGCGGTTGCCATACGCTCGGAGTTGCGCAAGGGGGGCTGGCGCTGGATGCCACAGTTGCGTACGATGAATTGGTCAGCGCGCCAGCGACTTCGAGCGGCAACGCGTACTTACGTGTAGCGCCTGGCAATTCGGCGGACTCCTGGCTCATTCGGCGTGTTAGAGCCGATCCCGCGCTCCGGAATGGACTGCCGCGGATGCCGCTTGCCACACTTCCGCTTACCGAAAATCAGATCAGTACCATCGCTAACTGGATCGATCAGGGGGCGCAACCAAACTAGAAACCCCTCCTGTGACCGGCGGCACAGTCCGCCATGAGTTGGCATCGCATCATTCCAACCCACCGGTGTGCCAGGCACACCGGTTGGTGTCTCCGGGAGGGGAATGCACATAGTCTGTATTGCACGGCACCCGATTCTCAGCGAACACATCGCTGCGCTCTGCGTTGCTGCAGGGGGCATCGGCAAGCCCGCCGTGGGCGTCGACGAAGGAATGCGCCTTGCGCGGACCATATCGGCTCATGCCGTGCTTTGCGAAGTCGATTTGCTCATGCCGGAGACCATGCGTGCGTGGGAATCCGATCCTCAGCTGGGCGGCATACCGTTGCTGGCCGTGAGCTTGACCAGGCGGCAGAACGAAGTGCCGATGCTGGCCGGCGCTCCGGTGTCCGGCTACCTGTATCTTCCCACGCTCGCCGATTGCGATCTGGGCCGCGCGCTTGTCGCCGCCGCTCGCGTCGTGCCAGCCGCACCGCCGGATTCCTATAGGTGGAGCACGACCGTGGAGCCCGCGCCGGTCGCCTGACGATGATCGCGCAGCGCTCGCTGGCCTCCGCGCTGTTGTTAGCCATCGGTGCATGTTCAGGGGACACCTCGCCCGTTCAGGATAGCTCGGCGACAGCCCCCGTCAGTCGCGCGGTGGACATGGATTCCGTCGCCGCGGTGCAGCGCGCCGAAAGCCTCGCCGTAGCGCAGGATGCGTGGAACCGGAGTGAGGTGACGAGCCGGCTGGAGGCGGCGGGGCTCGTGGTCCGCAACTTGGAGCGTGTGGTGCGCCCGGCCGGATTCAGCGTGGAGGGCATAACTCTGTCCGTGAGCGGCGGCGAGCTGGTGGTATTTCTCTACGAGAGCGCTGCGTTGCGATCGGCCGATACGGAAGCTCTCGATTCAGCCTCCGCGGCTCCCCATGGCGCCTCCGCACAGTGGTCCGGTCGGCCGCGACTCATCACCTCCGGCAATCTGGCGGCGGTGCTCCTCAGCGACCGCGAACAGCTGGCTGAGCGCGTGCGCAACGTGCTGACAGCGCGACACGTGGGCGGGGGATGAGATGCGCGACGAGGGACGCGGGGCGCGCGACGCGGGCGAATCCGGTGAGGTGAATAGTCCTTCGCCCCCCGCGCCCCTCGTCGCGCTTCACTCGTCCCTCGCCCCTCGTCGCGCGTCGCGCTTCCCTCGTAGCGCCCAAGATGCGAAAAGGGCCAGGCATTGCTGCCTGACCCTTTTCCGTGGAGTACCGTACCCAATTGCTTACGGGCAGTCCGGAACGCCTTCCTTCATGGTACCGGTCACGCTGGCACCGACGGCGACCGTACACGTCCTGCTGGGGACCAGCGCGTGAATCCCGGTCGCGCTCCAATCACCGGCCGTCGCACCTAGGGTCGGAACTACCGCCACGTTCGTCGACGGATCGTAGTTCAGCGCGGTAAGGTCGGTCGTGAACGCCTGATTGTCTGAGAAGTAGCCTTCCTGCGCGGTGACGAGGTTGCGGAGATCGGACTTGACGGTCGCGATGTAAGCCTTCTCCTTCGTCGTTGCGAACTTGGGGATCGCGATCGCGGCAAGAATGCCGATAATCACAACCACGATCAAAAGTTCGATAAGCGTGAAGCCTTTCCGAGTGTTGCGAAGCATTGTCGTACCTCACGGGTAGTGGTCCAACTGCGAGGGCAAGAGTGCCTTCGCTCGGCCACTGCAAAGGCACGGTCGGTGCCACAGCTAGCACCACTTGTAAGTCCGTATCGGCAAAGCACTTGGATGGGGCTGTATCGAAATATTGCGGCCGAGGAAGCTTGCGCTTTGCAAGTCACAAGGCACTCTGCAATGTTGCGGGGGTGCTGCGTGGGACAGTCGCCTCCTCCTTTGACGGGTGATACAAAACGTCCTGCGTGGTGCATATCTTGCCGCCCGCCCCCGCGCCAGCGTAAAGTCCATTCGACTCCTTCCTTTCGACCCTTTGGCGATCCGGCAATTTCCCCCGCCTTCGCTACTCGAGGCCGCACTGAATTTGCTCGACGATGGCATCGCCGTCGTCGGTGAGGACCGGCGCATCGTGTTCGCGAACGAGGCGATGGAACACGCCCTCGAGTGGGAGTCCGGTAAACTCGCAGGAGCGCCGGCAGTCGAGTCGCTGGGTAAGCTGTTCCCCGGCGCGCGCGTCCCTGTTCCTGGAGACGATCCAGGCGCAGTCTCGCCCCTGCGGGTGGAGCGGAGGACATCGACCGGCACTCGCACCTATGAACTTTCGGTGCAGCAGCTCCCGGAGGGCGCTCTGCTCGTTCGCGCACGGGACATTTCCAGCCGTATCGAGTCAGATCGCGTGGCACGGTCGCGACTCGCCGAAAACGAGTCATTCCGCGTTGTCGCGTGCCTCATGGCCGAAGAGCGGGATGTTCGGCAGGTGCTCGAGCTACTCTCGGCCCAGGCCGCAGCGCAGTGCGACGGCGACGGGGCTACAGTAATTGAAATAGAGGGAGAGCGGGGGCGGGCCGTCGCGTGCGTTGGCCTTCTCACTCCGCTGCGAGGCCGTGAATTTCCGATGGGAGGCTCGCTCGCCGAGTCGGCGATTCGGAATCGCACTCCTGTCGCGGTCGATGACTACCTGAGCGAGTACCCGGATCATTCCTGGTCGGACGCAGCGCGCGAAGTGGATGCAGGCCCGATAATGCTCGCGCCGCTGTTTGCCCACGATTCGTTGATGGGCATAGTCACGGTGGCGCGGCGAAAAGGGCGGGAATCATTCGCCGAGCCGGAGATTCGCCGGATTCGCGCGCTGGCCGACCAGGCGGCGCTCGCGCTGTGGAAGTCCAGGCTGCTGGATGAGGCCGAAGCGGCCAACCAGGCGAAGAACGAGTTCATCGCCGTGATGTCCCACGAATTGCGCACTCCGCTGTCCGCCGTAACCGGTTACGAAGAGCTTCTCGCAGACGAGATTCTCGGCCCGCTTAACGAAGAGCAGCATAACGCGATCGACCGAATGCGGTGGAGCACGAAGCTCCTGACGAGCATCATCGAGGAGATCCTGACTTTTTCCCGCCTCGAGATCGGCGACGTGCACCTCACTACGGAACAGACGAGCGTACAAGCGCTGCTTTCCTCGGCCGGGGCGGTGATCGAGCCGCTTGCCCGGTCGCGGGGCCTGGGATTCAGAATCAATGCTCCTAACGAGACGATTCAGGTTACCACTGATGCCGATGTGGTGCGCCGCGTGCTGGTGAACCTCGGGTCCAACGCGGTCAAGTTCACACAACGTGGAGCAGTGGAGTTGAACGGCGCACGCGTCGGCGATCGTGTCTGCCTTTCGGTACGAGACAGTGGGATCGGCATCGCCGAGGCGGATCTGCGCAGGATTTTCGACGCCTTCACGCAGGTTCACACCGGCACCGCGCGGCCCTACGGGGGGACGGGTCTAGGACTGCACACGGCAAATCGGCTGGCGCATCTGGTGGGTGGCACGATCACCGTGGAGTCGATGCCGGCACTCGGAAGCACCTTCTCGCTGCTGTTGCCTTAGACACCACCGGGCTAGCTGCGGATCAGGTTTCCGACGGGGCTGCACTCTTCCGGGCTAACGGTGCGAGGGCGCTCATCGCGCCAGTTACGGCGTCGCTCCCGGAGTCCCGCTCATTACATTTGAAAGCATGACCAGCGTACCAATCACCGGCGCGTTCAACGACGCCTTCATCGCCGGCCTGTACGAGCAGTGGCTCCAGGACCCCGAGTCGGTCGACGCCTCCTGGCGGCAATTCTTTTCGCTGGCGCGAAGCCTGACCGGTTCCGAGACGGTTGCCCCGCCGCACGATGCTGCGTTGCTGCGCTCTGTTGCCGGCGCGGCGGCACTCGTCGATGCAATCAGATTGTATGGCCACTACGCGGTGCAGCTCGATCCGCTCGGTGCCCCTCCGCTCGGCGCGGCCGAGCTGTCGCCCGAGTTCCACGGCGTTACCGAATCAGCGCTGGGGACTGTTCCAGGATCGGCGTTAGGTCTCGAGGACGATACCGCGGCCGATGCCGTCGAGCGGCTGCGGAGGCTGTACTCGTCCACGATGGGGTTCGAATTCGAATACATCGATGACGAACGGCAGCGGCAGTGGTTCCGTGAGCAGATCGAGACCGGGGCGATGCGGCGGGTGCTTTCGTCCGACGAAAAGATGTCGGTGCTGCGCCGGCTCACCGAGGTCGATGGACTCGAGCGATTCCTTGGCAGGGCGTATCAGGGTGCCAAGCGGTTCTCGATCGAGGGTACCGATGTGCTGGTGCCGATGATCGATGCGGCAATCGAAAGCGCAGGTCGCCAGGGCGCCCGCGATGTGGCGATCGCGATGGCGCACCGGGGCCGCATCAACGTGCTCGCGCACATTCTCGACAAGCCTTACGCCACCGTGTTCCACGAGTTCGCCGGCATGCATGCGGCGAGCAACGCCGAGAGCGGGACGGGCGACGTGAAGTACCATCTCGGCAAGGCCACGACTCGAACGCTGGAGACCGGTGAGCAGGTGGATATCCGGCTAGTGCCCAATCCGAGTCACCTCGAGTTCGTGAATCCGGTGCTGTCGGGTCTGGCGCGGGCTACCCAGCGTGTCCCGGATGCTCCGGACCGGCGCGATGAGGATGCCGTGCTCCCCATAGCAGTTCACGGTGATGCCGCGTTCCCCGGCGAGGGGATCGTGGCCGAAACGTTCAACCTGGCGGCGCTGCGCGGATACCGTGTGGGAGGTACGCTGCACATCATCGTGAACAACCAATTGGGGTTCACGACCGACCCCCATGACGCCCGGTCCACGTACTACGCCAGCGACGTGGCCAAGGGGTTCGACGTTCCGATTGTGCACGTGAACGCGGACAATCCTGAAGCGTGCCTGGCGGCAATCTGGCTGGCGCTTGCCTATCGCAGGGAATTCCATCACGATTTCGTGATCGATCTCGTCGGATACCGGCGCCACGGGCATAACGAGATGGACGAGCCGGCGTATACTCAGCCGACGCTCTACGACGCGATCAGGAAGCACCCGTCGCCGCGCCTGGTCTGGGGCCATCATCTCGTCGAAACCGGCGAGACCACTGACGAGACGGTCGCCGAGCTGGATGCCGAGATACAGGGCAGGTTCGAGAAGATTCACGAAGAGTTGCAGTCGGGACGCGTGCATCCGGCCGACGACCTTCCGGACGAGATTGGCGAGTGCAGTACCCCTGACGTATCAACGGCGGTGAAGGCCGAGACGCTCATAGCACTTAACGAGCGACTGCTCGCCTGGCCGTCGGATTTCCGTCCGCTGGCGAAGCTCGCGCGTCAGATCGAGCGGCGGCGCGGAGCGCTCACCGAGATGAAGGACACGGCGCTCGGACCTCGCGGCCAGATCGACTGGGGGCACGCGGAATCGCTGGCGTTCGCGTCGCTACTGATGGAAGGCCCATCGGTGCGGATGAGCGGGCAGGACACCGAGCGGGGGACCTTCTCCCATCGTCAGGCTGTGCTGCACGACGCCTCCACCAATCAGAGACATACGCCGCTGGCGAACCTGCCCGGTGCCACCGGAGCGTTCGAGATCTACAATTAGCAGCTCAGCGAGACGGCGGTGATGGGATTCGAGTACGGCTTCAGCGTAGCCGCTCCCGACACCCTCGTATTGTGGGAGGCCCAGTTCGGCGATTTCGTGAACGTCGCTCAGACGGTGATCGATCAGTTTCTCGCCGCCGATCGCGCCAAATGGGGGCAGGACTCGGGCATCGTCCTGCTGTTGCCACACGGGTACGAAGGGCAGGGACCGGAGCATTCGAGCGCCCGGCTCGAACGATTCCTTCAATTGTGCGCCGAAGGAAACCTGCGTGTCGCCTACTGCAGCACGCCCGCGCAGTATTTCCACGTGATTCGTCGGCAGGCACTCTGCCCGGTGCGCCGCCCGCTGGTGCTCATGCAGCCAAAGAGCCTGCTGCGGCTTCCCGAGGCCGCTTCGGCGCTCGCCGACCTTTCGGACGGCAGGTTTCAGCCGGTGATCGACGGTGCCAGCGCCTCGCCTGACGAGGTACGGCGGCTGGTATTCTGCTCGGGCAAGATCTACTACGACCTGGCGATGCAGGGGCCACCGGCGCAGGTAGCCCTGATCCGGATCGAGGAGCTCTATCCATGGCCGCACGAGGCGATCGCCGCGATCGTGGACCGATACACCAACACGACGAACGTCATCTGGGCACAGGAAGAACCGAAGAACATGGGCGCGTGGGCGTTCGCCGCTCCGCGGCTTCGTGCCGCCGTCGGGACGACCATGCCTATTCGCTACATCGGCCGGCCTGAGCGGGCGAGTCCAGCCGAGGGACACATGTCTTCGCATCAGAGCCGGCAGGCAGCGATCGTGTCAGAGGCACTGCGGGTGGATGAGGGCGCGGGTGCGCGGCAGAGGGCAGCCCGCGCGGAGGCGTGAGCCGGCCGGGCGGGTGAGAAGAAAGAGCGAGTTCCTCGGGAACCCGGGCGCAGCCGGTCGCGTTCGGTGCGCTGGGTCTTCCGCCTGGGTGCGGCGGTCGGCACCATCCCGTCTCACTCATGCCTAGACGATTCGTTCACCTGGCCCGCGCGCTCGCCGCCGGGGTGCTGTTCGCCGCCGCGGCGCTGCCGGCCCAGGAAAGCGGTGCCGCCGCGTTAGGTTCCCTCGTCCAGGGGCTCGGCGTCTCCGCACGCGTGCTCGTCATCGGCGCGCATCCGGATGATGAGGATACGCGTCTCATCGCCTTTCTCACGCGCGGGAGGCACGTCCGCACCGGCTATCTCTCGCTAACGCGCGGCGACGGTGGGCAGAATCTGATCGGCAACGATCTCGGCGAAGCGCTCGGGGTAATTCGCGCGGAGGAGCTTCTCACCGCCCGGCGCCTCGATGGCGGCGTGCAGTACTTCACGCGCGCCTACGACTTCGGCTTCTCCAGGAGCGCCGCCGAAACGTTCGTACACTGGCCACGCGATACGCTGCTCGGCGACGTGGTGCGAGTGGTGCGTGCGTTCAAGCCGCATGTGCTGGTAGGCCTGTTCAGCGGCACGCCGCGCGACGGACACGGGCAGCATCAGGTGTCGGGCATCCTTGCTCGTGAGGCATACGAAGCGGCAGCCGATACACAGCGCTTTCCGCGCTCCGCGTTCGGCGCCCCATGGACGGTCGGCAAGTTCTATCGTGCTACGCGCTCGCGCGTGGAGGATGCGACGCTGCGCTTCAACGCCGGCGAATACTCCCCGCTGCTCGGCCGGTCATACGCCGAAATCGCAGCGGAGAGCCGCAGCCAGCACAAGTCGCAGGCGTTCGGACAAATCGAGCCGAAAGGCGTAGCCCTGAGCGGCGTGAGCCGCGAGGCGACGCGACTCAGCCCTGAAACGCCCGCGGAGATGGAAGCGGGTTTGTTTGCCGGCATGGACACATCGCTGGCGCGAGTTCGCGATTCACTCTCCTGCGCGCCGGGCAAGGCAGCGCTCGATACCGCACGTGCGGCGGCGGCCGAGGCGCGTCGCATCTTCGACGCCTTTGATCCGACGCCGCTCCGCGAACCGCTAGGCAGGGCGTTGCGCGCCGTCCGTGGTATCGCATGCATTCCGCCGGACTCCGATGCCGCGGCGTCGCTCGCGCATCTGCAGTCGAGGCTGCTCGAGGCATGGCGCCTTGCAAGTGGCGTGGTCGTCGAAGCGATCGTCGATCGGGAACTCGTCGCGATCGGCGACACGATCCCGGTCGTCCTCACCATTTACAACCGCGGCCGGGCCCCAGTGCGGGTACGGCTGGCTGCGGAACGCGAGTTGGTGCTCGCTGCCGACAGCGCTACGGTGGACACGATGCAGGTGAACTACTCGCCGGACACTCGTGATACCTGGCGGCGGATGATGGAGCCGGCATGGCTCTCGCTCCCGCGCAATGGCGGCATGTTCGCCGTGCCGATCGACACGATGCCGGCTGGCGCGAGGCCTCGCGCGGCGCTTGCGGGTGTCGAGGTGGACGTCGGTGGAGCATTCGTCCCGCTGGCGGCGCCAATCAGGTATCGCTTTGCCGATCCCATTAATGGCGAGGTAAACCGTCCACTCGCGGTGGCGCCGGCGGTGACTCTGACGCTCGACCGGTCGCTCGAATTCGCTCCAGCGCGCACGCCGCTCGATCGCAAGGTGCGGATCGAACTGCGGTCGGCCTCGGTATCGCCACGCACCGTTCGCGTTGGCCTGCAACTTCCCCGCGGATTGCGCGCCGACTCCGCGGTGCGCACCGTTACGCTGCCGCGCCACGGATCAGCGGCTACCCTCGAATTTCGCCTGACCGGCACGCTGCCTCCCGGCCGGCACGAGGTGGTGGCGGTAGGCGAGAGCGACGGCGAGCGACATACCACGGGTTACACGCTCATCGACTACCCCCACATTGAACGGCGACGCATCTATCGCAATGCAGTGCTCGCGCTCGAGGCAGTCGATGTTCGTATTCCGGCGGGACTTCGAGTCGCCTACGTCCCGGGAGTCAGTGACAACGTCGCTCCCGCACTGATCGACCTCGGCGTTCCGGTGACAGTGCTCTCGCCTGACGACATTGCCGGTTCCGATCTCACTGCGTACACAACCGTGGTTGTAGGACCACGAGCATACGAAGCGTCCGACCGGTTGGTCTCGGTGAACGACCGGTTGCTCGAATTTGCGCGTCGCGGCGGCACGCTCATCGTGCAGTACGGCCAGTACGAGATGATGCAGCCGGGGATCATGCCGTATCCGATTACTATTGCCCGGCCTCACGATCGCGTGACGGTCGAGGAATCGCCGGTCAGGTTATTGCTGCCGGATCATCCACTCCTGAACGTGCCCAACCGCATTACGATGACCGACTTCGAAGGCTGGGTGCAGGAAAGGTCGCTGTACATGCCGCGTACCTATGGCGAGGCTTTTGTTCCGCTTGTCGCGGTGCAGGAGCCTGGTGGTGAGGAACGAGCCGGCGCGCTGCTGATCGCACCATACGGGGAGGGAACCTACGTGTACACGACGCTCGCATTCTTCCGCCAGCTTCCGGCCGGTGTGGCTGGCGCGGCGCGCCTGTTCGTGAATCTGCTTGGCGCCGATGCCGCGGCGCACCGCGGTGCCCCGTGAGGGCGCTGCACCGGGCGCGCGCATCCCTGGCTGCGCTCGCAGTTGCGCTGGCGGCATGCGGGGGAGATGGCAGGACGGTGCTCACCGTCTATTCACCGCACGGCAAGGAATTGCTGGACCATTACGAGACAGCGTTCGAGGCCGCCAACCCGGCGGTGGATGTGCAGTGGGTCGACATGGGGTCACAGACGATCCTGGAACGGTTGCGCGCGGAGCGGCAGAATCCGCAGGCGGATGTGTGGTTCGGTGCGCCCGCCGAGATCTATGAGCGCGCCGCACGCGAAGGGCTGCTCGCCGCCTACGAGCCGTCGTGGGCGAGCGCGGTGGGAGCGGAGTCGCGTGATACTCGGCAGCGGTGGTACGGCACATACCTTACGCCGGAGGTAATAGCGTATAACACGGAGGCGGTGCCGGCCGGCGAGGCGCCGCGCGACTGGGACGATGTGATCGATCCCAAGTGGCGCGACAAGGTATTGATCCGCAATCCGATCGAGAGCGGCACAATGCGGGCGATTTTCGGTGCGATGATCCTGCGCTCGATTCGAGAAACAGGTTCTTCGGAGGCGGGGTTCGAATGGCTGCGCCGTCTCGACGCCAACGTCAAGGAGTACACGGCGGATCCGTCGTTGCTGTTCCAGAAGCTGGGACGGCAGGAAGGGGTCGTGACGCTGTACAACATGCCTGACATGCACATCCTCCAGCGTCGAGGATATCCGGTGGACTACGTGTTTCCATCGAGCGGTACTCCGCTTCTGGTAGACGGCATCGCGCTCGTTCAGGGTACCCAGGTGCCCGATGAGGCGCGCGCGTATTACGAGTTCGTTACTTCGCGTGAGGCATTGATCACGGCGGCGGAGCAGTTTACCCGTATTCCGGCACGTACGGACATTCCGGCGGACAGCCTGCCGGAGTGGGTTCGCACGGCACAGGCTCGGATCACGCCAATGCCGCTCGATCGCGCCGTACTTGGCGATAGTCTCGATGTGTGGATGCGATTCTGGGATGCGAACATTCGCAATCAGCACCGGGGTCAGTGAGCGCCGGTTCGGCGTTGGAGGGTGAGAGGGCACCGCCTGACGAAAGAGCGATCCGTGAGCGGGCTGGTACGCTGTCGCTGCGCGGAATAACGCGGCGGTTCGGGACATATGCGGCGGTCGACGACCTCTCGCTCGACATCGAGCCGGGCGAGTTGATGGCTCTGATCGGGGCGTCAGGTTCAGGCAAGACCACGACTCTCCGGATGGTTGCCGGCTACGAATCGCCGAACGGCGGCCGTATCTTTCTCGATGGCCGCGACATCACCGCACTTCCGCCGCAGCGACGGGACTTCGGGATGGTCTTTCAGCACTACGCGCTCTTTCCACACATGTCGGTGGGAGAAAACGTCGCGTTCGGTCTCGAGGCTCGCGGCGTCCGTCGCGCCGAGCGGCGAGCCCGGGCGGAACGCGCCCTCGCCAACGTCGGACTCGAGGGGGCGGTGAAGCGGCAGGTGCAATCGCTGTCCGGCGGTGAGCAGCAGAGGGTGGCGCTGGCTCGTGCGCTGGTGATCGAGCCGCGCGTACTGTTGCTCGACGAACCGCTGTCGAATCTCGATCCCACACTCCGCCGGTCGACCCGCGAAGAGCTCCGTGCAACCCTTCACCGGTTAGGCGTTACCTCTCTGTTCGTCACGCACGACCAGGAGGATGCATTCGCCGTCGCCGACCGGGTTGCCGTAATTCGGCAGGGCAGGCTGCTGCAAGTGGGCAGGGCCGACGAGTTGTATGATCGCCCCACCACGCGGGCCGTGGCCGAGTTCATAGGGCACTCGACGCTGGTACCGGGAGTCCTGGCTGGGGGTGATGTGACCGTGGCGATCGGCGGGCGCGAGTGGCGGCTGATGGCGGAGCGGCCGCCGGCAGTGCGGGATGGAAACGTGATGGTAGTGCTGCGTCCCGACGCCCTGGCGTTTGCTCCGCCCGATGTGCCGTCCGGGTGGAATGCCGAGGTAACGGAGCGGCGCTTCGCGGGGGCGCTCATCGCCTATCACGTAAAGCTGTCGGACGGCGTCCATCTGGAGCTATACGGCACGGAGCGCGACGTGCGCGTTGGCGACCGGGTGAGCGTGCGCGTAGCGCGGGAACCGGTCGCCGTCGTTACGCCGTGACCCCGCGCCGGCCCGAGCCTACGCCGCATAGCGCCACCGGCGTACCCTCGGTAGTCAGTGAGCCGCGTGCCTGGCGCGGCCTCGGTACCTGGGCACTCGCTCTCCCGGTATTTCTGCTGCTCGCATGGGCGGTGGTGCTTCCGAACATGACGGTGATCGCCGGAAGCTTTGCCAGCGGACTCGAGCACTGGCGCGAATTCGTCAACAGCCCGGCGGATCGTGAGGCGTTATGGACGACACTGGTCATCTCGGTATGGTCCGTGCTCGCGGCGGCGGCGATCGGCATTCCACTCGCGTTTCTGCTCACCCGATTCGAGTTCCGCGGGCGGCGCACGCTCAGTGCGGTGGCGACGCTGCCGGCGGTGCTGCCGCCGCTGGTCGGGGTGATAGCCTTTCTGTTCCTGTATGGTGAAACCGGGCTCATAACGCGCGTCGTCCAGGTGGTGTTCCGCCTGGAGGAGCGCCCATGGACCCTCACCGGGCTGGGCGCGATCATATTCGTGCACGCCTACACCATGTACGTGTTCGTCTTCCTGTTCGTCGCCGCCGGGCTGGAACGGATGGACACGTCGCTCGACGAAGCAGCATCGGGGCTGGGCGCATCGCGATTTCGGCGCCTGTCGCGCATCACGCTCCCGCTGCTCACGCCGTCGATAGCCGGTGCGATGCTCCTCGTGTTCATGAACTCGCTTGGCTCGTTCAGCGCCCCGTACATCTTTGGAGGCGGCTTGCGAGTACTGTCGACCCAGATCGTGTCCTCCAAGACGATCGGGGCGATGGGGCTGGCGTACGTGGAGACGACGGTGCTGGCCGGGAGCGCGGTGCTGGCGTTGATGGTGTTCCGTTGGTTCGAGCGGCGCCGCCGGTACGTGATGCCCGGCAAGGGGCGAGCCTCACGAGTGGTCGTGCGTTCACGCATCGCGCGGATGGCGGGACCAGTACTCGGCGTCGCGCTGGTCACGATGCTGGTTCTGCCGCACGCGATGGTCGTGCTCATCTCGTTCGCGCGGGAAGGCTCGTGGACGACGCAGATTCTCCCGACCTCCTACACCCTCGACAATTTTCGCCGCCTGGCGACGGATCCGCAGCTATGGGTCCCGATCCGCAACAGCGTCTCGATGGCGGCGATCGCAACACTGGCCAACATAATCTTCTGCTTCGTCGCTGCCTATCTAATTGTGCTCCGCAATTTTCGCGGGCGGCGCATTCTCGAGCTGCTGGTCGCCCTGCCATGGGCCATTCCGGCTACCGCGATCGGCATCGGACTGGTGGCTACCTTCGACAGGAACGATCTGGCCAGCGGGAGGGTTCTCCTGGTAGGTACCTTCGCCATTCTCCCGCTCGCCTATTTCGTTCGCGGCATTCCGCTCGTCGTTACAGCGACGGAAGGTTCGCTCAAGCAGATGGATCCGTCCCTCGAGGATGCCGCCCGCGGGCTCGGCGCCTCGTGGTGGCTCACGATGTGGCGTGTGGTTCTGCCGGCGGCGCGTCCGGGACTAGTTGCCGGCGCGATGCTTGCCGCCGTAATGGCGGTCGGAGAGTTCGTTGCCAGCATCGTGCTCTACACGCGCGCCAACCGGCCGATTTCGATCGAGATCCTCGCGCAGTTGCGCGATCTGTCGTTCGGCACCGCCGCGGCCTACAGCGTGCTGCTGATTGGCCTGACGCTCGTCATTACACTGTCGGCACGATGGCTGGAAGGCCGGGCCACCGCGGGCGAGCATGCCACATAACGAAGGATGACCTCACCTCTTTCCGTCGCGCAGCGGGGCCGTCCGCACGTCGTCATCATCGGCGGCGGATTCGGGGGTTTGTATGCCGCGCGGGAGTTGCGGAGCGCACCGGTGACGGTAACGGTGGTCGATCGCACGAACCATCACCTCTTTCAGCCCCTGCTGTATCAGGTGGCCATGGCGACCCTGTCGCCGGCCGACATCGCGCAGCCGATCCGGTTCCTGCTCCGCAAACAGCCAAATACGGCTGTGATCCTGGACGAAGTCGAACGCGTGGATCCAGACCGGCGAGTCGTGCATCTGACGGAGGGAGGCGCACTCTCGTACGACTACTTGATCGTGGCGGCCGGGGCGCGGCACAGCTATTTCGGTAACGACGAGTGGGAAGCAGCCGCACCGGGACTCAAGACGCTCGACGACGCGCTGGAGATTCGCCGGCGGTTTCTGATCGCCTTCGAGAAGGCGGAGCAGTGCAAGGATGCCGCTGAGCGTCAGGCGTGGCTCACTTTCATCGTCGTTGGCGGCGGGCCGACCGGAGTGGAGCTGGCGGGGATCATGCCCGACATCGCCCGGCGGGGGATGCGCGACGAGTTCCGCAACGCCGATCTCGCGGACGTTCGCGTGGTGCTGCTCGAGGGCGGCCCGCGAGTGCTGCCCGCGTTCAGCCAGCGCTCTTCCGCGCGCGCGCACGCAGATCTCGAGGCGTTAGGTGTCGATGTCCGGGTGGGTGCGATGGTCACCGGGATCGACGCGAGCGGCGTGCGCGTGGGGGAAGAGCTTCTGGTGGCGCGAACGGTGTTCTGGGGTGCCGGCAACTCCGCGTCGCCGCTCGCCCGCTCGCTGGGTGGCCCGCTCGACAAGGCCGGACGTGTGCGGGTGAACGCTGATCTGACCGTTCCCGGTCACGCCGATCTCCTGGTGGTCGGTGACATGGCCGCCGTCGAGCAGGAAAATGGTGAGCTGGTGCCAGGCGTCGCCCCGGCCGCCATGCAGCAAGGACGGTGGGCCGCACGCAACATTGCGCGCGCCGTGCGCGGCGGCGTAATGCGTCCCTTTCGCTATATCGACAAGGGCGATCTTGCGACGATAGGCCGGGAACGCGCGGTGGCGGAGTTCGGCGGTGGCCGGTTGAAGTTCGGAGGCCGGCTCGCCTGGACGCTCTGGCTATTCATCCACATCATGTACCTGGCCGGATTCCGCAACCGCGTGATCGTCCTGATGGAGTGGGCGTATGCGTACGTTACCTATCGACGCGGCGCACGAATCATCGGGTCGAGCGAAACCGGGCTTCGTGGTACGTTCGCTCGTGAGGCTCCGTGATCCACCGCAATTCCACGCGCGATTTACCACTATTCCGAGGGCGGAATCGTCAAAGTGATGACCTCCCCCGGAACCATGGTGATCTCCTCGGAAATCGGCGCCCGGTTCCCTCCGATCGGATCCGCCTGGAAGCGCAGCGACCGCACTCCCCCGAGCAGCCGGTTCGGAATGCGGAGCGTGGTCACAGTGTTACCGGTGGCGGTACCGATCCTCGACCGCATCCCGGACGACTCGATGACGTAGATCGCCATGTCGGGGAACGCCTGGTTGTCCACGCGTAGCGTTGCGTACGTTTCGGCAGGAACGGATCTGGCGGCATCGGCCGAAACCGTTCCGCCAGCCGTGCTCGTGCTAGCCTTGGCACACGCCCCAATCGCCAGCACCGCGGCCAGCAATGCCACTTGTCGCATGAGTACCTCCGATTCGACCCGATTACAGAATTTAAGCGCGCAGCGAACGTGCCACGGATGCAACGCGCAACGCACGTTGAGCGAAGCCTTACCGGCTTCATACGGCTTCTTCAACTAGTGCCCCGTTTTCTTGTACTTCTCCATTCCACGTCCCAGCAGCAGCGTACTCAGCACGAAGATGGCGGAAGTGATGAACGGAACCTTCGCGCCGCCGAACTGCTCCCACGCCCAACCCGCGTACAACGGATAGATCACCCGCAAAATGCCACCGTAGGTCTGCTGAACTCCCATGTACACCCCGCGCTCGTGCTCGCCAATGACCTGCGACAGGAGTGCGGTAACCGCCGGGAACGTGAACGCGGTACCTAACGGGATGAGCGCGACGGTCATCGCCAGTACCGGTAGGGTCGTCGTGAACGGAGTCAGCGCCAGCCCCAGTGCCAGCAGCACCGCCCCCAGACGCACCGTGCGCGGCTCGCCGAATCTGTCCACCACCCAGCCGAGCAGCCAGATGCGAATGACAACGCTCAACACTCCCATGTAGGCGAAGAAGAATCCGATCGTGCCTTCATCCACACCGAACTGCTGCTGGAGGAAGAACACCAGATAGGCTGTCACCCCGTAAAAGGCGCCGATCGCGACGGCATAGATCCAGATCAATCGAGAGGGTGGTTCGGACCAGTGGACTGCTACGCGAACGACCATCTGCCAGGGCGAGCGCGCGGTCTTCGCCTTCCTTCGCGCATCCACTCCGTGCGACTCCACGAGATATCGGGACGCGAAGAACATGTTCAACAGTGACAGCGCAGCGGCGAGCAGTCCCGGCGCGGCCATCCCCCATCGCGCCGCGGCGGAACCGATCACCGGTCCGAGCACCACACCGGCATTCGTCGCCGCCGACAGCCAGCCTAACGCCTTGGAGCGCTTCCCGGGCTCCACCGCGTCGGCGACGTAGGCCTGGATCACCCCAACCGTTCCGCCGCCGCCGCCCTGGACGATCCGCGACACAAGCAGCAGCCAGAACGTGTCCGCGAAGGCGAACACGACATATGCGACAACGGATGCTCCGAGACCTATCAACAGTGTGGGCTTGCGTCCGAAGCGGTCGGACACCCGGCCCCATAGCGGGGCGCTCAACAGCTGCGCTGCCGAGAACGATGAAACGAGCACGCCGACCTCGAACTTGCTCGCCCCCATCGTATCCGCATAGAACGGAAGCAGCGGAACGACCATCAACGCCCCGACCATGTCGAGGAACGCGGTGGCCATCAGCACGTAGAGCCGGGCCATGCCGTCGTACTTCGGCGGGGGAGGCCTTTCCGTATCGGAAAGCGTCGAGGTCACACGGCGCTACTCGGCGCGTCCGAGGGCGGCAGGCGGGATTGAGCGGCCGACGAGACCGGTTAGGGCGACTATCGTCAGGACGTATGGAATCATCTGGACGAACTGCGACGGTACCGCTTGCGTGCCCTGCAGCGCGATTTGCAGCGTTTCCGCCGCGGCAAACAGGAAGCATGCGAGCCCGGCGCGGGCTGGATCCCAGCGGCCGAAGATCACCGCAGCCAGTGCAATGAACCCACGGCCCGCCGTCATGTTGTCGGTGAACTGATGCTGGTCGAGCGCGAGATACACACCGCCCAGTGACGCCAGCACGCCCGACATCACCACCGCGGCATAGCGCACCGGCCGCACACTGACGCCAACCGACTCGGCGGCGGCGGGGTGCTCACCTACCGCACGCACGCGCAATCCGAATGGCGTGCGATACATGACCCAGGTCAGTGCCGGGACAAGTAGCAGTCCGGCGATCACCAGCGGATTCTGCAGCGTGGCCAGCAGCAGGCCTCCCGATCCGGTCGTCGCGGCAAATCCTTCCACCCGCGGCGAATTGGAGGAGCTGTCGAAGGCGAGCTGCAATCCGAGACGCGTGAGGCCTATCACCAGCAGATTGATGGCGATTCCGGCCACGATCTGATCGGCGCGAAACCGGATGCACGCCACGGCGTGCAACAAGCCGAACAGCGCGCCGGCGATGACGCCGCACAGGATTCCGAGCCACGGATCGCCGGTCATCCAGCTTCCTATCGCCGCGGCGAACGCACCGGTGAGCATGAATCCCTCGAGCGCCAGGCTCACCACGCCGGCGCGCTCCGCCAGCACGCCGCCTGACGCCGCGAACAGGAAGGGAATGGCGATGCGGATCATCTGGGCGGCGAGATCGGACGCGTTCATGCCGGCCCTCCCGTTCTTGCCGCACTGGCCCGCAACAGGCGCCGGACTTCGGGGACGGCCGCGGCCACCGCGAGAATGACGACGCCTTGCAACACCTCGACGAACTGCTTCGGTACCAGCGCGTTGATCGCCAAACCGCCTTGCGAGAGAGTGGCGAAGAAAAATGCCGCCAGCACGATCCCGAGCGGATGGTTGCGGCCGACGAGGGCCACGGCAATGCCGAGGAATCCGAACCCGCCGGCCAGCCCCTCTTCGTAGTAGTGCTTGTACCCGAGCACGAAGTTGATTCCACCGAGCCCGGCCAGCGCGCCTGAGAGCGTCAGCGCCCAGATCCAGACACGCCGGACGCGGATGCCGCCGTACTCGGCCGCATCCGGCTGCAAACCTGTCGCCCGCAGATCGAACCCCATGCGGGAGCGGAAGAGCAGCCACCACACGCCTAGCGATGCAGCGAGGGCCACGATGAGCGTGAAGTTCGCCGCCGAGCCGTGGAACGCGGGAACAAGCGTAGAGAGACGTGGCACCTTTCCGGCCACGATCTCGGGCGTGTGCAGTGTTTCGGGCACGTGGAGGTGCGAAGCGATCACCCAGTTCAGGAGCGCGAGCACGATGAAATTGAGCATGATCGTGACGATCACTTCGTGGGCGCCGAATCGCGCCTTGAGCACGCCGGGAACCCATCCGGTAGCGCCCCCGGCCAGCATTGCCGCTCCAATGGCGACCGGCACCGCCAGCAGCGCCGGCGTGCCTGACGGGAGCCACAACCCGGCAAGCGCGGCGGCGAACGCGCCCGCCGCGAGCTGGCCCTCAGCCCCGATGTTGAACAGCCCCGCGCGCAGCCCGATCGTGACCGCGAGGCCGGTGCAGATCAGTGTCGTCGTCTTGTACAGCACCTGGCCGAATCCATACGCGTTTCCCCACGTGCCCTCCAGCAGCAAGCCGAACACCGCGGCGGGCGATTGTCCGAATGCGAGGATTAGCAGATCCCCAGCCACGAGCGCGATGAGAAGCGCGACCAGCGGCGGCAACACGGACTCGGCGAGGGCAGTTGCGGCGCGCGACGTACGCGCCGGCGCGATTAGTGAGGCGGCCGGAGGCGCGGTCATTGGGCGGGGGCGGCGTGCACGCTACTGGCGCCGGTCATCAGCGCGCCGAGGCGCTCGAGAGTTGCCTCCGCACGGGGAAGAATCGCCACGAATGCACCGCGATACATCACCGCTATGCGATCGGCGAGCGCAAGCACCTCTGCAAGCTCGGCCGACACCAGCAGTATCGCCTTACCCTCCCCGCTGGCTGCCTGCAGCTGTCCGTGAATGAACTCGATCGCTCCCACATCGACACCGCGGGTAGGTTGCGCCGCGAGTAGCACGCTGTAGTCGCGCCCCATCTCGCGCGCTATGACGATCTTCTGCTGATTGCCGCCGGATAGAGCACGGGCCGGCCGATTGGCGTCAGGCGGGCGGATATCGAACGTCTTCACCTGCCGCAGGGCCTGATCGGCCACCGCCGCCCGGTCGATCTGGGCGGCGCGTGTGTAGCGGTGCTGCAACCCGAGAACGAGGTTGTCGGCGACGGGAAAATCGAGCACCAGCCCGCGCCGCTGGCGGTCCTCGGGAATGTGGGCCAATCCGGCATCTGTTCGTTCGCGAACCGGCGCGCGGGTAATGTCGCGATTTCCGAGCAGCACGGTGCCTGACGACACTTCGCGCAACCCTGCCAGAGCTTCGATCAACTCCGTCTGACCGTTACCTTCTACTCCGGCTACGCCGAGTATCTCGCCTGGCGCGATTGCAAACGTGACCCCATCGACCGCTCTCCGGTTCCGAGAGGAGCCGACGACCAGATTCTGCACCTCCAGCGCATGCCCAGCTCCCTTCGCTGCGCCGGTTTCCCCCGCTTCCCGCTTGCCGCTCCCCGCTTCCCGCCGGTGCGCCAGAACCACATCACGCCCAACCATTGCGCGGGCGATCTCAGCCGGGGTCGTTTCGGCCGTCGTCAGCCGTGCCGTTGTCTCACCGCCGCGCATTACCGTGATGCGCTCCGAAATGTCCATGACCTCGTCGAGCTTGTGCGTGATGAGAATCGTGGTGGCGCCGCCATCGCGCAGCCGGCGAAGCACCCGCCACAACTCGCCGACCTCCGGGGGAGACAGAACCGCTGTCGGCTCGTCGAGCACCAGTATGCGGGCGCCGCGGATCAGTGTCTTGAGAATCTCCACCCGTTGCGCCTCGCCTACCGACAGCTCCGAGATGCGCCGCCTCGGATCGACCACCAGCCCGAACTGTTCGCCGAGCGCGATCACTTCCTCCTGGGCGAGAGCCATGTCGATCGCCGCATAACGCCGAGGCTCGCGGCCGAGGACGACGTTTTCCGCGACGGTGAGCGTGGGTACGAGCATGAAGTGCTGGTGCACCATGCCGACTCCGGCGGCGATTGCCTGACGAGTACTCCAGCCGGTGACATCACGCCCTTCCACGACGACCGTCCCCGCATCGGGCTCATACAAGCCGGTAAGAACGTGCATCAGCGTGGACTTGCCGGCGCCGTTCTCACCGACGATCGCGTGGATCCCGCCCCGGGACACCTCCAGGTCTGCCCCGCGATTCGCCGCAATCGCCCCGAACCGCTTGACGATCCCGGACATGCGAACGGCAGGAGGCGTGATCTGCTCCGGATTGGACTGGGGAACCGTCATCGCGTCGAGGGCACGCGGATGTGGCCGGCGATGACGGAATCTCGCAGCCGCTCGACGCGCACACGTACGGAATCTGGAATCAGCTCGCGGTTGTTTTCGTCGTAGACGTAGCCGACGCCATCCTCGGCCAGTCCATAGCTGTAGATGCCGCCGGCGAAGGTGCCCTCGTTCACGCGTCTCACCGCATCGAACACCACCGCATCCACTTCCTTCACCATCGATGTCAGGATGTATCCCGGCGCGGAATCGTACTGGTCGGAGTCCACGCCGATCGCCAGCCTGCGCGACTGTCGAGCGGCCTCGAAGACTCCGAGCCCGGTGGAGCCTGACGCGTGGAAGATGACGTTCACTCCGGAACCGTACTGGCTGAGCGCGAGCTCCTTGCCCTTTCCCGGATTTCGGAAAGCGTCGGGCGTGACGCCCGCGTACTGCGCCACCACCTCGCATTCAGGGCACACGTGCCTTACGCCAGCCCGGTAGCCAGCCTCGAACTTGTGGATGAGCGGGATGTCCATGCCGCCAACGAAACCCACGCGTTCGGAACCGCCGGCGAGCGCGGCAATGGCTCCGACGAGAAATGAACCCTCTTCTTCCCGGAATCGCAGCGCCGCCAGGTTCGACGGCGGCTGAACCACATTCCCCTCGTCGTCCACGGTGAGCGCGTAGTCGATGCCGGCAAAGGGTATTGCAGGGTACTCCTTCGCCAGCTGCGTCAGGTCGTCGGTGAAGATGAACCCTATTCCGGCGACCAGATCCATGCCCTGCGCGGCGAGCAGCCGGAGGCCCGCCTCGCGGTCTGATCCATCTCCCGGCTCGATGAATCGCACCGCTACCCCCAATTCACGCTCCGCCCGCTCCGCACCGAGGTACGCGGCATCGTTGAACGACTTGTCGCCGCGCCCGCCGACGTCGAAGACGATGCCCACGGCGAGCCGGCCGTCTGCTTCCTGGCTGACAGCGCCCTCCGGACGGACGAAAAGGAGCGCTATGTGCGCGGCGAGCAGAAGCGCGGCGGCAATCAGAAGCTTTCGCATCGACGGCAAAGCTCTCGCGTGCGGCGGGAAATGGGAAGTAGCCCGCGCTGGGCACAGGAATCGGGAATCGGGAATTGGGAATCGGGGAATCGGAAGTTGGGGTTTGGGAATTGGGAATTGGGAATTGGGAATTGGGAATTGGGAATTGGAATCGGGAGCCTGTTTGTCAACTGGCTCTTCGGTCGACGCCATCGTACTCTTCGACGTTCCCATGGCCACTCGAATTCGGACCCGATTCCTCGTCATCGGCAGCGGAGTCGCCGGGCTGCATACAGCCTGGCGCGCCTCGGGGTCCGGTGACGTGGTAGTGCTCACCAAGCGGTCGCTGTTCGACAGCGCCACCGCCTACGCGCAAGGCGGCATCGCTGCCGCGTTAGGTGCCGGCGACTCGCCGGAACTGCACTGGCGCGACACGCTCGCCGCGGGCGCCGCGCTCTGCGATGCGGATGCCGTCGCGGTGCTCGTAACCGAAGGTCCGGCGCGAGTGCGCGAGCTTCACGCGGCGGGCGCCGAGTTCGACCTCGACCCGAGCGGCGAATTTCTCCTCGGTCGTGAGGCGGCGCACTCGCAGAATCGCATCGTGCACGCGCACGGCGACCAAACCGGGGCGGAGGTCGCGCGGACGCTCATAGAACGCGTGCGCGAGAGCGACCGGGTTCGCGTGCTCGAGCGGGCGCGCGCGCTCGACCTGATCATCGATGACGGTATCTGCGCTGGCGCGAGAGTCAGCGTGGCGGGACGCGCGACCGAAATCATCGCCGACGCAACGGTGCTCGCCGCGGGCGGGTGCGGGCAGCTGTTCCGCTATACGACCAATCCCCAGGTGGCGACCGGCGATGGCTTCGCAATCGCCCACCGGGCGGGCGCCCGGCTCGCCGACATGGAGTTCGTGCAGTTCCACCCCACGGCGCTCGACACTCCGGAGAATCCTCTCTCGCTGATCTCCGAGGCGGTGCGTGGTGAGGGCGCAGTGTTGCGCAACGACGCCGGCGAACGCTTCATGCCCGGCGTCCACGAATCGGCCGAGCTGGCGCCTCGGGATATCGTGGCACGCGAGATCTTTGCCCAGCGGGCCGGGGGCCGCCAGGTCTTTCTCGATGCTACGGCGTTAGGTGACCGGTTCGCCGGCCGGTTCCCCGGCATCTTCGCGATCTGCCTGGCGCGGGGGATAGACCCGCGTCACGACATGATTCCCGTTACCCCTGCAGCGCACTACATGATGGGTGGCGTAGTGACGGATCTCGTCGGACGCTCGAGCATTCCACGGCTTTACGCCTGTGGCGAGGTGTCGAATACAGGGGTGCACGGCGCGAATCGCCTCGCATCGAACTCGCTGCTCGAAGGCCTGGTGTTCGCCGAACGAGTGGCGCGTGATCTGGAGGCGACTCCGGTCCTCGGTGCCAGGCCGCCTGCGGCCGCGTGGAACGTACCCCCCCTCCCCGACCGGGGAGCCGCACAGGTCGCGGCCAATGCGGTGCGCGATTCCATGTGGCAATACGCTGGTATAAGCCGAACCGCCGAGGGACTTCGCGCCTGCCGGCAGATACTCGAGGATATCGAGTCTCGACTTACCCCCGGCGCCACCGAGGAGGTAAACATGGTGCAGGCCGCCCGCCTCATAGCCGACGCCGCGCTCCTGCGCGAAGAATCCCGGGGGGGTCACTTCAGGAGCGACTATCCTCAGTCGAAGCGGACCTGGGGGGGGCGGAGGATTGTGTGGTGAGTTTTGTGGGTCGGGGGTCGCGGGTCGGGAATCGGGAATCGGGAATCGGGAATCGGGAAATGGGAATCGGGAAATGGGGAACGGGAAATGGGACGCATCTGAATCTCAAATGAGCGAGGCTTGAACGATCCCGTGTCCCGCGTCCCGCGCCCCTCGACCCCCGACCCCGTCTCATGAACTTTAGTTTAATTTGCAGCCGTGTCCCTTCCACTCCACGACCAGGTTCGGGCGCTGGCTCGCGAGCGCAACGCCGTGATTCTGGCGCACAACTACGAGCGTCCGGAGGTCCAGGACGTCGCCGACTTTGTCGGCGACTCGCTCGGACTGTCGCGCGAGGCGGCCAGTACCGAGGCCGGTATCATCGTGTTCTGCGGCGTGCACTTCATGGCTGAGACCGCGGCGATCCTGTCTCCGGAGAAGATGGTGCTCCTACCCGACATGGCCGCCGGGTGTTCACTCGCCGCTACGATCACCGCGGAGCAGCTTCGCGAGTGGAAAGCCGAGCATCCCGGGGCAGTCGTCGTTTCGTACGTGAACACGAGCGCTGACGTGAAAGCGGAAAGCGACTATTGCTGTACGTCGGGAAACGCGGTGGAGATCGTGAATTCCATCCCCGTCGATCGCGAGATTCTCTTCCTGCCCGACATGTTTCTCGGCGCGCACGTGCGACGGGTGACCGGCCGGCAGAACATGTTCGTGTGGATGGGCGAGTGCCATGTGCATGCCGGCATAACGCCGGAACACATCGGCCAGCAGCGCGCGCTGCACCCGGACGCGGAATTTCTCGTGCACCCGGAGTGCGGCTGCTCGACGAGCGTGCTCGAGGCCATGTCGGCCGGCGATGTGGAAGCCGAGGGCGTTCAGATACTTTCGACCGAAGGGATGATCAAGCGGCCGGCGATCAGCGACGCGGATGAGTTCATCGTTGCCACCGAAGTGGGGATTCTTCACCGTCTGCGCCGCGAGAATCCCGGCCGTACCTTCCACGCAGCCAACGAGCGCGCCAGCTGCGCGTACATGAAGGTTACTACGCTCCCCAAGGTGCTTCGCTCTCTGGAGCGCCTCGAGCATCACATCACCGTCCCGCCGCAGATCGCCCACCGTGCCAGACTCGCAATCGAGCGGATGGTTTCGATCGGCGGCCCCAACCCGGCCCCGCTGCTGCCCGGCGGGGTGGATCCCGGAGAATGACACGCTCCTCGAAGACCGTTCGCAACTCGCCTGACGATCCGCAGCTCGTTGCCGATGGCGATCCTCAGCGCTTTCCGCTTCGACGCGCCCAACTCGAGTCGGTAGTACGCGCGGCGCTCAAGGAAGACCAGGCGTTCGACGACATCACTACGATCGCCACGGTAGCCTCCAACCGCCGGGCTCGTGGCATGATAGTGGCCCGCGCTGCGGGAATCATCGCTGGTACGCCGCTCGCGCTCGCTGCGTTCCGAATGCTCGATCCAAAGGTCGTGGTGCGCGTCGATGTCACGGATGGCGGGGCCGTCGAGCCCGGCACGCCGATCATGTTCATCTCGGGGCATGCCCGGTCGCTCCTGTCGAGCGAGCGCGTGGCGCTCAACTTCATGCAGCGGCTGTCTGGCATCGCCACGCTCACGTCGCGTTATGTAGACAAAGTGGCCGGCACCCGCGCGCGCATCTTCGACACGCGCAAGACGACGCCGGGGTGGCGGCTGCTCGAGAAGTACGCGGTCCGATGCGGCGGCGGAATGAACCACCGCCTCGACCTGTCCGACGCCATCCTGATCAAGGACAACCATCTGGCCGCGCTCGACGGCAACATCCCCCTCGCGCTCAAGAGAGTGCGCCGGCTGGCTCCGGAGGGTGCGCGCATCGAGATCGAGTGTGAGCGGGTCGAGCAGGTGCGCACCGCACTGGACGCGGGCGCCGATGTGGTGCTGCTTGACAACATGACTCCGGAAGAATTGAGGGAGTGCGTGGAGCTCGCCCAGGGACGCGCGCTCACCGAGGCGTCAGGCGGCATCAGCCTGCCAACGGTACGACGTGTCGCCGAGACCGGTGTGGACTGGATCTCCATCGGTGCGCTGACCCACTCGGCCATCTCGCTGGACATTGCGCTGGACTTCGAGACCGTGAGATGAACAGCCTGGCCGCGCTCATCGTGACCGCTCTAATGCTCGGCGCCCAGCATACGCTGGCGCCGGATCACGTCGCGGCCGTTTCGGTGTTCGCCAGCCAGCGTCCGTCGTGGCAGCGCGCGTTAGGACTGGGTGCGCGATGGGGTATTGGCCACTCCCTGACGATCGTGCTGTTGGGGAGCGTGCTGGTCTGGTCCGGCGCGCACGTGCCTGCTGGCTGGAATTCCTCGATCGAGCGACTGGTCGGCGTCGCGCTGGTGCTCGTCGGCTGCGCGAGCGTCTGGCGTGCCGCGCGATCGCCGCGCCGGTGGCATGAGCACGACGGCGTGAGGCACGCCCATCCACCATCGGTTCGCGGCGTGCGGCACGACCGCGATCATCGGGCGTTGATCGGCATCGGCATGCTGCACGGCGTCGCCGGTACCGGCGCGCTGGTCATTGCCATCCCGCTGGCCGCGGCCGGATCGCCCGCCCGCTCGATGGTGTTTCTCGCCTCGTTCGGAATAGGGACGATCGTGGCGATGTCCGTCTTCGCCGCCGCCGCCGGTGCGGTTTTCGGCCGCGCGGCGCGGCGGTCGTCCGCGATGGAGCGAGGGCTCGGGTTTGCCGCCGGCACCGGCAGCATTCTCGTGGGCATCTGGTGGTGGGCTGCCGCTGGTGCCTGACAATCCCTGACGCCATTGGCTCGCGCGATCAGAGTGCCTCGGCGGGAATAGGGAATCGGGAATCGGGAATCGGGAATTCCGGGTCTTCGGGCTTCAAATTAGCCCGTCAAGAATTGTTGCCGTTCACGACTTTCGCGATTCTCTACGCAGCTGTCGGAAGTGCCGCGAACGACTGTAGATGGCGTTCTGCGTAATCGGCGTAATCTGTGGTTGCTGGTTTCTTGCGGTTCCTCCAACCAGCGAGCTTGTCTCGAGAAGGCCGAACGGCGATCACGTGAAGGAGCCAGTCCATGCGCCATATTCTCTGCGAGCTCCGCGTTCTCCGCGTGAAAAATGCGGGACCTCGTGCCGAAACGATGCCTATCGTGAATCCCCGGCCAAACTACTACCAAATCTCTTCCCGGAAGACCCGGAATTGGGAAATTGAGTTCACACCTCGCCGACTGCCCCTAACGAGCAACCGTGACGGCAACTGTCCGCTGTCAGTGCACTCCAGCCGCATTCTCCAACTGCTCGCCCAGTTTTTCGGGATCGCTTACCGGTGCATCGCAGGAATGGCTGCGGCAGACGTACGCCGTTGCGCGGCCGTCGCGGGCAGTACGACCGGCAAGCAGTGCCGGTGAATCGTCCTCCGCCGAGCCGCCGGCCATTACCAGCGCCGGCAGATAGCGGCGGGCCGCTTCGCGAGCCAGGGCCTGAAAGTCCGGCGACTCAGGGTCGCCGGCGATCGCCAGCTCGACTGCGCCGAACGTTGCCAGTTCCGCGGCGCCAAGCAGGTGGCCGAACGCGGTCGGGTGCCGCTTCATGGGATCGGCGAGTGCCTCGCAAACAAACACCGCGCGCCTTCTCAGCTCGACGTCGGCTGTGAGCTCCGCCACCCGCAGCAGCAGCTCGACGGCGAGGGAGGTGCCGGCCGGGACCGCGTTGTCGGTGATCTCGCGCGGACGGGTGATCAACGTCTCGTGATCGCTGGCGGTATCGAAGAAGGCGTTCGCCGTGTCGTCCCAGAACCACGCTACCGCAGAGTGTGCGAGGTCCACCGCGCGCCGCATCCACGCGGCGTCGAACGTCAGCTCGTACATACCTAACGCGGCAAGGCCTGCGGCCGCGTGGTCCTCGAGCATGCCATTGATTCGAGTGACGCCATCCTTGTGAACGCGAAACACCCGGTCGCCGCGCACCAGCTCCTGGAACATGAAGTCGGCGTTGGCGAGGGCAAGGTCGCGCGCCTGCGGCTGGTCGAGCGTACGCGCCACCTCGGCCAGCGCTCGCAGCATCAGCGCGTTCCAACCGGCGAGGATCTTCTCGTCGCGCGCCGGCCAAATACGTTTGGCGCGGGCGGCGTACAGCGTTTCGCGAATCTGCACCAGCTGTTCGTTCAAACTCTCGACCGGAATTCCTTCGCGCGCCGCAACGACCGCGGCATCGGCCGTAACATGCAGAATGTTCCGCCCCTCGAAGTTGCCGGCCTTGGTAACGCCATAGTACGAGATGGCCCGCTGCGCGAGCTCACGTCCCAGCAGCTCGTGCAACTCATCTTCCGTCCAGATGTAGAAACGCCCTTCCTCACCCTCGCTATCGGCGTCGAGCGAAGCAAAGAAGCCGCCCGACGGTGATGTCATCTCGCGGCCGACCCATGCAACGGTCTCGTCTACCACCCGCCGGATTTCCGGGCTACCGGTTGCCTGACACAGATGCGCCCCCAATCGGAGCAGCAGCGCGTTGTCGTACAGCATCTTCTCGAAGTGTGGCACCAGCCACTGCGCATCCACGGAATACCGTGCAAAGCCACCGCCCACCTGGTCGTAGATGCCACCGCGGGCCATCGCACGGAACGAATCGGCGGCGATCTCCAATGCCCGCATGTTGCCGGTGCGCCGCCAGTAGCGGAGAAGAAAGTCCAGCGCCATGGTCTGGGGGAATTTCGGCGCCCCTTCGAAGCCACCGAACCGGGAGTCGAACCGCTGAGCCATCTCGCGAAACGCCGCCTCGAACAGCGGGGCATCCAGCGTTCCCGATGCGCCCATCGCCTGCTGCGCCACCTCGTAGATCCGGCGGAGCTGCGTTGCGCCCTGCTCCACCTCGTTGCGTCTGTGTCGATAGGCATCGGCGACGGCGTTGAGCACCCGCGGAAAGGAGGGAAGGCCGTGCCGGTCCTCCGGCGGAAAGTAGGTTCCCCCATAGAACGGAGAGCCGTCCGGCGTCAGGAACACGGTCATTGGCCACCCCCCCTGTCCGGTCAACGCCTGAACCGCCGCCATGTAAATGGCGTCGACATCGGGCCGTTCCTCGCGATCCACCTTCACGTTCACGAACAGCTGGTTCATCGTCTCGGCGATTCCCGCATGCTCGAAGGACTCGCGCTCCATCACGTGGCACCAGTGACATGCCGAGTAGCCTACACTGAGCAGGATCGGCTTCTCTTCCCGCCGCGCGTGCGCGAATGCCTCATCGCCCCACGGGAACCAGTCCACCGGGTTGTACGCGTGCTGCAGAAGATATGGGCTCGTCTCACCGGCCAGCCGGTTGGCTCGGCGCGAAGCGTCGGTCGCGGGATCGTGTGGTGGAGGCATGGTGAGTGAAGGGCGCAAGTTGTGGTCCGAACATCCAAAAGATGAGAGATGCGGGTTGCGAGGAGTGCGAAGGGCAAAGGGGCCAAGTGCGAAGTGCGAAGGGCGAAGTTTTGGGTAAATTCCATCTCGCGCGTTCCCGATTCCCGATTCCCGATTCCCGATTCCCGATTCCCGATTCCCGATTCCCGATTCCCGATCCCGACAATGACCTCCACTCTAGCGCCTGAACTCGAGACCTACTTCGCGCAGAATAGCGCGCGTTTCGAGGAGGAATTGTTCGATTTTCTCCGTATCCCGAGTGTCAGTGCACGCAGTGAGCACGATGCGGATACAGCACGTGCCGCATCGTGGCTGGCAAATGCGATGCGGACCATCGGTCTCGACACCGAGGTGATGCCAACGGCGGGCCACCCGGTGGTACTCGGCGAATGGCGCAACGCCGGCGCTGACGCTCCGACGGTGCTCATCTACGGGCATTACGACGTGCAGCCCGCGGAGCCGCTCGAGCTGTGGACTACGCCGCCGTTCGAACCGGCGGTACGTGACGGGCGCGTGTACGCCCGAGGCTCCGTGGATGACAAAGGGCAGCTCTACCTGCACATCAAGGCGCTCGAGGCTCATCTCGCCGCTCGCGGCTCGCTGCCTGTGAACGTGATCGTGCTGGCGGAAGGCGAAGAGGAGGTGGGCAGCGAGCATCTCGCGGAGTTCGTCGAGGCACACGCCGACAGGCTGCGCGCCGACGTGGTGGTGATCTCCGATTCTTCGATGTTTGCTCCGGGGCTGCCGTCGCTGCTGTTCTCGCTGCGTGGTCTCGCCTATCTGCAAATCGATGTGCAAGGCCCGGATCGCGACCTCCATTCCGGCAGCTACGGCGGAGCAGTGGTGAATCCGGCCATGGCGCTGGCCCGCATTCTCGCTACGCTGCACGACTCCGAGGGCCGCGTGGCGGTAAAGGGATTCTACGATGGAGTGCGCGAATGGGGCGATGACGTGCGCGAGCAGATCCGCTCGCTTCCGTTCGTCGAAAGCGCGTTTCTTGAAGAAACCGGGGCCGAGTCGTTAGGGGGCGAGCGCGGCTTCAGCGTGCTCGAGCGCCTGTGGACGAGGCCAACCTGCGAGGTGAACGGCCTGCTGAGCGGCTATACCGGCCAGGGCGCCAAGACGGTGCTGCCGGCCCACGCCATGGCCAAGGTCAGCTTCCGCCTCGTTCCGGATCAGGATCCCGCGCAAATCGCCAAGCTGGTGCGGGCGCACATCGCCAGCATTGCGCCCAAAGGCGTGGCTGTCGAGGTGCAGGAGCTGCACGGCGGACGGCCGTGGAAGGCGGAGCCGAGCGGGCCCCTGTTCGAGGCGGCGCGGCGCGCGCTGACAGCCGCGTTCGGCCGCGAGCCCGTGCTCACCGGCGAGGGCGGTTCCATTCCCGTCGTCGGCGACTTCGAGCGCATCCTGGGCGCACCGGTGCTTCTGCTCGGGTTCGGCCTTCCCGGCGAGAATGCCCATGCACCTGACGAATGGATGAGCCTGGACAACTTCAACAAGGGCATGCGGGCCATCGCCGTCCTCTGGGACGAGATGGCTACCGCCGGCCGTGGCGCCTAACGCCTCGGCCGGCTTCTAGCCGCCGCCGCCGCGGCCGAACAACCCTTCGAGCCGGGTTGCCTTAACGATCTGCTCCGCCTCGGCGTATACCGATTCGGCGCGCGCCGTCTCTCCCTGGCGGGTCAATCCCTCGGCGATCAAAACAGCCGTATTCACGTAGATGAACGGAATGTTGGCCGACGCGCGATCCATCCAGTCGTCGAGCCGCATCAGCGCAGTGTTGCCGCGATACGAGTCCTCCCATAACGCCGCTGACCGATTCACGTCCACCCAGCCTTCTCCGGCCACTAGCGCGAGCCCCGGCCCCTCCTTGATTGGCGCCGGCATGACCTTGCGTACCATCCCCTGGGTCAGCATGTACGGCTCGAGCCCGAGTGTTTCCGCGTAACCGCCGGTCGAACGGGCGATGAACAGTGGCCGCTCCGGAAAGCTGTCCTTGATGATGCTGAGCACGACCAACTGGTCCCGCGAGACCACTCCGGGCTGAATCGTCGCCACCAGCGAATCCTTGCGCATCTGCGCCGGCTCGCGAAGTATCATGTAGGGTGGCAGTGATTCCACCGCGGCCAGTGGAACGTTGATAGGCGGCCCGTCGGGAATGGGCCACTCCCGGTCACGATAGACGGCCGGACCGGTGTCCACATCGTACGGGTAGATCGGACGCCGGACCATCTGACGCACGTACCAATCCGTGTTGAGCAGCGACGTCACGGCAACGGTCACATCGCGCCGGACCCCCTCGACCTGCTGCGCGTACCAGAGCGGATACGTATCGTTGTCTCCGCCGGTGATGAGCACGCCGTAAGGCTCAACCGAATTCAGCACATCGATTGCCCAATCACGGGCAACCGTGTCGTCGTTGCGCGGCGCATGGTTGGCGTTGAGAATCAGAGGCACGAGCCCGATCAGCAGTACCGGTGAGGCCACCGCCCACGCCCACCTCGACTGCGTCAGCTCCCGACCGCGCGCCGCCGCCTCGGCCAACCACGTCCAGAAGGTCGCCAGCGCCAGTGCGATCCAGACACCTAACGCCGAAAATCCCCACAGGAAGAAGTAGTCGCGGTCGCGCACCTCGGCCAGCAGAGAAGGATCCATGCCCGGCAATCGCGCCTGCGTCCATCCGAGCTTGAAGTTCAGCAAAAACACGAACAGCAGCGTGACCGTGAAGACGAACGGCCCGAAAAACCAGAACGACTTCGGGTCCCGCTTGTAGTGCACGTATCCGCCGAAGAGGCCCAACCCCAGAAAGAGCAGCGCCAGCGCCTGCTGCACAGCCTGGTGCTGCATGTGCAGATCGCGAACCCACTGCCACTTCCAGTACAGCCACCACATGCCAAGCTGCTTGACGAACGGTGCCTGACGCTCGAGCATCTTCGGCTTTGGGTACTGCGCGCGGTTGAAATGCTGCGTCCACAGCGTGAGCGTCTTGGCGCTCATCACGCATTCGGCGTTCATCTCCGTCAGGCAGCCGGTCGTCTCCCCCATGTTGATCTCGGGAAAGTGCGCCGCCCGGATCGGCTGCATTAGAAATGGCGACAGGCCGAGCAGCAGGGCACCGGCACCGACGGCCAGTAGTCTCGGACGCAACACCGTTCTAGGCCGGATCATCAGGACCGCGACGGCAACGGCAGGGGCAGCGAGTATTCCGCCCATGTGGTTGGCGTAGCCAAGTCCAATCAGGTATGCCACGAGTATCAGCTTCCGGTCGGCGCCAGGCGCATCGGGATCATCTCCCCAGCGCACCATGAGCCAGGCGATCGCCGCAAAGCCCGCCAGCGTGATCGTGTACACCTTTTCACTCACCACCGACTGGTTCCATACGGTGAACGTCGTTGCGCTCACGATGGCGGCGAGAGTGCCGACCAGGATCTGTTGCCAGCGCTCGGCGAGAAACCGTCGGGCCACCCGTTCGGCGATCAGGAACCACACGCCGGCCGCAGCCGCGCTGGCCAGCGCCGCCAGAAGATTCATTCGCTGCGCCGGCGTCGGTGCGATCGGAAGAATCGCGAACGTGCGGCCCAGCATCACGAACACCGGATTGCCCGGCGGGTGCGGCGTACCGAAGGTGAACGCGGCCGCGATGTATTCACCGGCATCCCACATCGCCACCGTTGGGGCCAGCGTGACCACGTACAACGCAAAGATTGCCGCAGTTACTATTCCGGCGGCGAGATAGCTCGGCCGCTGGCCAGTGATCGTCGAGGGCATGCCAGGGGGAAGAACGGAGAAGGCTCGCGGGAGAGGGGCCCGTCGTGCGCCACTCCATCCGCCAATTCAAGGACCGCACTGAAGCTCGCTCTGCACTCTGCAGAACAAAAGGGGGCTCACGCCGGATCTCAGTACCTCGCTCGTATCGGGAGGTTCCGCTAGAAACGGCGCTCCCAAATGAGGAACGCGCCCAGCACGCGAACAGGTCGCGCCGGATCGTGCACAGCAAGCGACGGCTCCCTAAGCAGGTACCTGGGCTCGAAGGTCGCCTCGATGCTGTATCCCTTTGGCAAGCGCTGCTCCACGTGCAGTCCGAGGACCGTTCCCGTAGCTGGGCGGACCTGCGTGGAAACGAAGGTACGTGCCGAGAAATAGCGCCCGGCGGTGATCTCGGTGCCCTTGACCAGAGCTTCTATTCCCGAAACATCGAGCTCGGCGGGCAAATCGGCGGGATTGATGTTCAGAACATCGGCGTTCAGGGTACGTGCGAAGTCCTGCTGCAGCTCCTGCACTGCCGCACCGAGCGCAACGGATGCGAGCTGCCTGGTGGCCAGCGCCGCCACGTTGCCCACGAGTTGACCGCTCGCCGACCCCTGCCCCGAGAGCGCCGAGCCCTGGGCCTGAAGCAACGATGAGCCGGATTGGCCGAAGGCCAGGTAGCTCAGCAGGTCGGTCTGAGAGATCGGAGGCTGGGCGTTGCTTTCCAGCGTCAGGCGCGGGTTGAGCGCGGTACCGCCGATGATCACGCGAATCTGCAACGCCTCGCGGCCAACGAGATCGATCTGTCTTTCTCCCACCAGCTGAATGATCGGGTTCAGGTCCCCGCCGCCGATGAAGAGTGCCGATCCACGCGTTATGTCGAACCGGCGGCCCGCGACCTGATATTCGCCTCGTTCGGTCGCCACGGACCCGAGCACGTCTACGTGGTCCCGGCGCTGATCCAGACGGATACGCATCGGATCCTCGGGAGTATGAATCTCGATGTTCGCTTCGATCGATCGGGCGAATGTGCCGCGCGTGATGAACAGCGCCACATCGACTATCAGGTTGTCGAGCAGAGGCGAGGCTTCGGAGAGCAGCTCCCGCCCGAACGCCGATGCGGTATCGGTGACGGCGAATATTGCCGGGTCCGAAGGGCTGATCGCGATTCGGGATTCGGGCTCGGGGATGTACAGGACGCCCCGAAGGATGTTCACACCGCCGATGATCTCCACACCGTCGAATGGCCCGACCACGTCGAGACCGGCGTCGGCGTAGATCCGTCCCTGGTCGTTGTTGAGCAGCAGCGCATCTTCGGCGTCGATAAGCAGGTCGAATCCGGGTTCACTAATACTCGCGATGTCGATGCTGCCGCGGAGCCGTATCGTGCCGTCCCCGCGCGTGCGGCCGTTCAGATCCTCGATGATGACCGAGTCGCCCGTCACACGAATGGTACCGTGAACATCCGCGATGGTGGTGCCGCTCGCCACGATGTGCATCGAGCCGAGATCCAGCGCAAAGGCGCCTATGGGCAGTGGCGCTTTCAGGGTGCCGCTCACCACCATCCTGCCTATCAAACGTCCGTGAAGATCCGACACCGCATCGGTGAACTGCGGCAGAGCGTCGAGCGGCAGGCTGTCGGCGACGATCTCGATCCTGATCGGCTCGTCAGGCATGCGCGGGCCGGTTGCCGAAAAGGCCAGGTTCAGAGGGATCTCCGCATGCGCGGTGGCAAGCGGAGCCATGCCACGCGATGCGATGAGGTCGGCGAGCAGCCGTCCATTTGCGTAGGCGACGGTGGTGCGCAGGTCGGGAGCCGCAACACCGCCGTATTTCACGTTCGTTGCGGCCAGTGCTCCCTGCAGCAGCGGCGCATTGCGCGTTCCCTGCAGCCGTCCGGTGACGGCGAGAACGGCCTGCGCCTCCACATCCGACTGCATCAGTTTGACCAGATGCGCGATCTGCACGCCTCGCATGTCGAGCTCGACATCCATCTCGCCCTCGGTCGGCAGCAGACCGTTCACGTAGATACGACCGTTATCTCCGCTTCTCAGGTCCAGATGCTCGACGGTGATTCCGCGCGGTCCCCAGAGCACTCGACCGGGTTGCGCGGACAGCCAGCTGGTGGTGTCGAAACGGAGCGTGAGGTCGCTATAGCGCAGCGTGTTGCCGTCGAGGTTGAGCTCGAACTCGGCGTGGGCGAGATAGTCGTTGTGTCGCTCCTGGTGGATCGCCATGGCCACCGTTCCGCTTCCCCCGGCGTACGATAACCGCAGGTCTGCGCTGTCGAAGGCAAAACCGCCGGCTTCCACCTCCAGCAGGCTCGCACCTAGCGCCAGGCGCGGCACGCCGGTGTCGAGCCGTGCGACTGCGTACTCGGCGCGGATGCTCTCGACCGCATTGCCTAGCGCCACGATGTTCGCCGCCGCGGCGCGGCCTCGCGCCTCGAACCGCTGCACGTTGCCTTCGAGAATTCCGGATGCGACCACCGAGCCGGACAGGGAATCCGCCGTGAGCGGTGGTATGCTGTCGACGACAAGCACCGGCATCGGTCCACCGACCGCTGCGCGCTCGACTTCGGTGGCCTTCGCGATCCGCATCGAATCGGCACGTGCCTGAGCCAGCGCCCGTGCCTGTCGAGCCGGACGAGGCGTAACGTGAACGGTGTCTTCGGCGGTGACCAGCCAACGCGACAGTTCGTTGAGCGAATCGATCTGCACCCGGTACCGCAACGTGCCTCGCCGTTCCGCGACGAGTCCGAACGTGCCTGTAATCTCGGCCAGCGATGAGCCGGCCCTCAGCACCAGCGGATCCACCGCGGCGAGTCCGTCCGCTATCTGCGCGCGAACGTGAACGGTGTCTATGCCTACGCTATCGATATCCGATGAGGAGGCGTCGAGGGCGATTGCCGCTTGCATCGTTGCCGGGCTCACGCCGCGGCCGCGCGCGCTCGCCACCGCGGAAATGCTGGTGCGGGGTGCGGTGGCCACCACGTAGTTCGCGTTGAACAGTCGGAGCGACGCCTCCACATCGTACGAAGGCTCCTCCGCCGCGATGTCTGCCCTGCCGGCGATCTCCAGCGCGCCTCCATCCGACAGACGAAGGTCGGCGGCCAGTGCGACGTCGGAGAATGGGCCGCGCGCGGTGATCGTTCCCACCGCCGAGCCGCGCAACTGCAGCGCGGGTGCGAAGCGTCCAACGGTGGCCAGCGAAAGTGGCGCGGCTCGCAACTCGGCATTCAGGTACCGTCGCCCGCCTAACGCCATCTCGCCGCGCCCGATCAGCCGCGAGACGGCACCGCCCTCGGCATGTGTAAGGTCGGTCTCGGCCATCAGCCATCGCGCGCTGGAGCCGGTTATCGTCGTCGTGCCCTCCAGCGTGCCGCCGAGCGGAAAGTCGGGAAGCACGGAGCGCACGAGACCTACCTGAACCGGGTCGGCGCGTATTTGCAACGCCTCGGTGCGGAAGGCTTCTCCCATGCCAACCACGCCGCTGGCTACGACGTGGCTGCGGCCGAGCGCTTCGTCATCGAACGTCACGTCGGCCTGGAGAGCCAGGTTCCCGAGGGTACCGCTCAGGCTGGTCGTACCACCTAACGTTCCATGGCGCGGGCTTTCCATCCACGGTGCAAGCTGCTCGATCAGGCGCGTGCCGAGGCCGGAGAACCGCAGCGCGGTGTCGTGAAATCGTATCGAGTCGGTCAGCGCCACGCCCAGCCGTCCGGCAATGCGCGTTTCACCCGATTTTATCGTCGCCTCCCGCGCCACGTAGTCGGATGAATCGCCGCGCATTACCATCGCGAACAGCATCTGTCCGCTTCCCTCCGACGGTAGCGGCGGGTAGAGCCAGCGCAGATCGGCAAGGGCAACCTGCTCGCCGTTCATGTCGAGCCACATGTCACCAGATTCGATCTCGTACGTGCCGCTGAAGTCCGTGATGCGGGAGTTTGTCAGTTCCGCGGAATTGTCGCGCCAGTACACCGAATCGCTCGCGATCAGGAAATCGCCCTTCACATCGCGGATGTCCGCCGCCGGCGGCCGGAACGCGAGAGCCCGCAACCTCGCCGCCGCCACCCTCACCAGCATCGTCGACGTGTCGGGATCGGCGATGCGCAGGCGCGGAAGCTCGGCGAACACTTCATGGAACTCCATGACCTGCTGGAAACCACCGGGAACGCGGACGACCATCAGCCGGCTATCACCTTCCAGCACCGCCGCGGCTGTCGAATCCCGCGCCGCCGGACCGAGTTCATCGTCAGGCTCCCAGGGAATCCGGACGACGAGATGTCCGTTCGTCACCGTCACATCGGTCAGCGAGATCCAATCGCCGAAACCAGGCGTGGTATCGGGTGACGACGGGTCATCGCCGGCGAATATCCGCTCGTAGTTCCAGTCACCGCCCGGAGGCATGTCCAAAACTATGATCGGCCGAACCAGCGCAACGTCATGGAGTGCAATGCGCTGCCCGAGCAGGTCGCGCACCGAGTAGCGCACCGATGCGCGCTCCGCACTCACGAACGGTGCCCCGGCGCTGTCGAGTATGACGAAGTCGAGAAGAGTGGCGCCGCCGAGAAGATTCCCCTCGATCGCTCCGATGCTTACGGTGCCGTTCACCATGCCGTTCAGCTGGTCGACCGCAAACCGCCTAACGCGCTCCCGGCCGAAGTCCGTTCCGGTGAAAACGAACAGCGCCAGGGCGGCGATCGCGAGCAGCGACAGGACGATCGCGCCGGCGATCACCAGTGCCTTGCGCATCAGAACGCCTGACCGATCGACAGGTGCAGCTGGAGCCGGTTGACCACCTGTCGAAGTCCGCTCTTCGATCCTTCCAGCGGATCGTACCGGAACGACTGCTGCAGGCGGATGATCTGCGCTCGCCCGGCGCTGTCGGGAACCGACTCTGTTATGACCGGGAGGCGCTCGACCAGTGTCGGCCGGATACCGAGGTCTATACGGATCACTCCCGCCGGCGACGCGTAACGAATACCAATACCCGGCGTTAGGGCACCGGCGCCCCGCGTGACGTCCTCGATCGCTCCTTCGCCGACGAACGCTCCATCCAGAAACACGGCGCCCCGCAGCTCCTGCCAGATTCGAAACCGGTACTCGACACTCGCTTCGAGCACCGATGTGCCGCCTGTTGGGCGAGGCTGGAATTCGGTGGCCGGCACGCCCGTCGGATCACAGGATTGACTGGCGATGTCGGCCTCGCTGCAGCCGGGCACCGTGTCGCCCGCGGCACCGATTCGCGGTGCCAGCAACGCCTCGTGCGACACGGTCAGCACGCGCGGGCCGAGTTGATTCTCCGCATACCCGCGCACGGACTGTGAACCGCCGGCATAGAAGCGCTTGCGCGGGTGCAGAATCACCTCACCTTCACTCGTCCCGGTGCCGACTCCCTCCGCCGTGCTCGCCAGATTCCTTACCAAACCCCCACGCACACGCGCGGCGATGACGCCGTTGCCGACGGCAAAGTACCGGCTGACCTGTGCGCCGATGCGGTTGTAGCGGAAATCCGACATCGTATACGCGGAAGCGTGCTCCGCGTCGGCTCGGATCAGATAGCCATCCGAGGGAAAAAACAGGTTGTTCGACCGGTCGGTGAAATAGCTGAGCGATAGGGGCGACAGGCGCTGCCGCCCACGCAACGCTTCTATGGTCGATACCTCGCACACGCCGAAGCTCTGACAGAAATAAACGTCGCCGGCTTCGACCTCCGTCAGCTCGTACCGGTACGACAGGCTGACCGGCGACCGATGGGCCATCCGCCGCGTGAACGTAGCGCTGGCGCCAAAGCCGCGATCGATGTAAATGCCCGGCGAGCTCCGGCGGTGAGCGAACGTTGCCGTGGCTATCGTGTTGAGCGGGCTCAGCCACCACGGCTGGGTGAACTCGAGGCTCACTTGCCAGTTGGGCTTGAGGAAGCGGTCCTCGTCTTCCTCCGTTAGCGACCCTGGCGTCACGTCGTGGAACGGAAACACTCCGTTCAACTGCGGAGCGAGGATGTTGCCGACCACCCCGCGCGCGTCCAGACGCCGGCCTCCGCCGAGAAAGTTGTACTTGGTGAGCCGTTGCTCGACCTGAATGAAGTCGACCGTGTTGAAGCCACCGCTCAACCGCATTTCGCGGAACGGCGCTTCCCGAACCTGCACCTCGAGGTTCGTTATGCTGTCGGGTATCGTGCTGTCTTCGACCACGGCGATCATCGCCTGACGATACAGCCCGGACTCGTACAGCGCCCGTTGGCTCTCCAGCAGCGCCTCGCGCCGGTACAGATCCCCCGGCTCGAGCACCATCGAGTTCAGCACCGTCGTCGGCGACACCTTCTGCGCGCCGCGCACGGCGATGGTCCCGACACGCGTTTGCCATTTCGGCGACACGCCGATCCTGACGGCTGCGGTGCGCTGCTCCGCCGAGATCAGGATCGTGTCGGCTTCGACCTCCGCGTCAGCGTATCCCCGCTCGAACAACTCCTCGCGGATAAGCACCAGGCTGCTGTCGAGGGCGACCAGGTTCAGCGGCATGCCCGCTCGCAGACGCATGATCTCTTCGATCTCTTCGTTCGTCAGCACGCGCTCCCCTTCCTGCACGAGGGTTATGGAGCTGACGAGTGTGGGGGGCCCCTCGGTGACACCGAATCGCACGACTACGCCGTCGTCCTCCGGCGTGACGGTCGTGTCTACCGACGTCTCGCGAAACCCGTGACGCCA
>CAZPCC010000310.1:0-2600 GCA_964584905.1 uncultured Gemmatimonadaceae bacterium
GTATCCGTTCGGTAAACCGCGTGGCGGGTGATGGAACGGTTCTTGTCGCGGATTGCCCGCCACGGAGGGCGTCAGCCCTCCGTGAGTGTTGCCGCGCGGTAGACGTTCGCTGCTAACTTCGCCTGGACGTCGTCGCGAGCAAAGGTACTCGCCCAATTCGCGGGGGCGAGATCGAGCACTTGATGCACGGGCCAGCGTGGGATCAAGCACAGTACGTCCCGCAGATACGCCCACGGCTCGATCCGATGCATCGCGCAACTCGCCAGCAGGGAGACGAACACCGTGTTGACGTGGCCACCGTCCTCGCTGCCGACGAACAGCCAGTTCTTCCTTCCCACCGCTTGCCGGCGCAGATGGAGCTCGGAGATGTTGTTGTGGATCGGCAGCCGTGGATCGTCGAGGAATCGCTCCAACGCCGAACGCTGATTGGTCGCGTAACGGATCGCCGCATGCAGCGGTGAGCCTTCCAACGCCCGCTCCCGCTCCTGCTCGCACCACGCGAAGAATTTATCCACGATCGGCTTCGATCTCTCGGCGCGCATCCGCGCCCGGGTCGGCGGCGGGGCGCGATCGATCTGTCGCTCGATCATGAACAGCGCTTGAATGCACGCCATCGGCTCGCGTAGCCGCTCCGGCTCGATCACCAGCGCCTCCAGCACGTACTTGCGCTGGTGACTCCAACACCCCGACTCCGTCGCTTTGCCGTCGCCGTAGAGATGGTCGTAGACGTTGTGGGCATCCGCCACCACGTACCCCGTGTAGCCCGGCAGCAACCGGTCGACTGCTTCGGCGTCGTGCTTGAGCGAGAATTGGAACAGCACGTGCCGCCCGGGCGCTACCAACACCCAGAAGTGCCCGTTCTTGCAGCGTTCCGGAAACTGCACCAGCACTCCCGTCGCGTCCGTGCAGAGATACGGCTGGGTGAGACAATCGGCGTGCATCGCCTGGGTCAGCGGACGCACCAGATCGGCGAGCTGCATGTGCCAGCCGCAGATCGTCGAGCGGCTCAGATCGATTCCCTCTCGCCGATAGATCCCTTCGAGCCGATTGAGCGGTAGATGATCCTGCCAGCGCTTGACGATCGTGTCGGCCAGAAAACCCGGCCCGACGTTGCTGCGCGGGATCGGCAGCTCCGGTGTCTCGGCGACCAGCACCTTGGTCTCGAGCGCTCCCGTTTCGCTCTTGCGGAGGAATTTCTTCTTGATCATCTCCACCACGACCACCGATGCCGGCCGCCGCTCGGCGACTTCGCGCTTGTCTATCCCGATCACGGTAAACGCGTCGAGCCCCTCGCGCTCCACTTCCGGCGGCACCACCTCGATCGTCACCCGCGGCAGATCCTCCGGCCAGGGTTTGCGCACCGGCTTGCGGCGCTCATGCGCCGCGATCGGTTGTGTCTTCGTCTCAGCATTCCCCTCGGCCGTCTGCTCCTCGCCGAGCAGCAGTCCCAAGATCGCCAACGAGAGCTGCCCGTCGTTTTCCGGTACGCGCTGCGCCTTCTGTCCGATTAGCCCCCGCTTGAGCTGCGCGATCTCCTCGCGCGCCAGCATGTAGAGTTTGCGGTACTCGTCGCGCTCACGGCCAACGCGGCTTACTACCTCTCGGTCGAACTCCGGTAGCCGGGCGATGATCGCTCCCAACTCCGTGCTCAGCTCCACCGCTGCACCACCACCCATCACGATGGTGAGATTGGCAGACAACGTTCATGGCGCACAAGGAATTTGTGCCGAGCGCACCGATCCGCGTGACGTGTGGTTTCCTATGCGCGTGTGCGGCTCGGGCGATCTACTCCTCGCAACAGTTTGCCGAGCGCCACCGCATCGATCCGCACCGACTTCGACGCATCGCTCGGCAGCGGCAGCTCGAAAACGGCGCGATGCAGGCGCTTGTAGAGCAGGCAGTACCCGTTGCGATCGAACCACAAGAGTTTGAGCCGCGTCGCTCCTCGGTTGGCGAACACCACCAGAACCCCGCCGCTCTGCGGGTCCTCTCCCATGCGGTCCTTCGCCGTCGCGGCCAACCGATCGAACCCGTAGCGCATGTCCACCGGCTCGGTGCACACCAAGATGCGCACTCCGGGGCCGATCATCACTTCCCTTCCAAGACACCGAGTAAGCGCTCGAGAACCGCTGCATCGAAGGATGCCGGCACGTGAAGGCGTCGTCCGTTCTCGAGTCTCACCTCGAAGCGATCATCGCCGTTGGCGCTCGCGCTGCTGATCACCTCGATCAACGTCGCCGGGGCCGGCGACCCGCCGCCTCTTTCCCTACGTCGGGTACGTCGCCGGCGTCGTTTCTGTCCCAGGCGCCACGCCCAATGCGTCAACGTCCCCGCATTCACGCCGATTGAGCTCGCGTACTGCTTCGCCGTCAAACCGCTCCGACGCCAAGCAGCAACCCGCTCCGCCCACTCGCCTCGTCTCGTCTCCATGATCCACCTCCTGGACGTGGATCATGCCAACCCTCCGCGCTCAGCTCGATACGCCGTTGCCCGAACGGATACGTATCCCGTCACCGCTTGCCTGCAAGGGCGCGTAGCGGTCCGGCAACAACGGGCCGAGAACGTCCATGTGCTCTTTCGGTACAACGCGGCGGTTCGGG
>CAZPCC010000311.1:0-3454 GCA_964584905.1 uncultured Gemmatimonadaceae bacterium
CTGGCCGTCGTCTGGCTCGGCGGCTGCGCGAGCGTAACAAGAGACGCGGTTCAGCCACACGCCGGGCACGCCCTGGGTAGCGTTGATTTTCCCATCTCCTGCTCCGGTCAGGCCCAGGTCGAGTTCAATCACGCCGTTGCTCTCCTGCATCACATGACCTATCCACAGGCGCGGGAGGCATTCACGCGTGTCACGGCGACCGATCCCCGGTGTTCGATGGCGCATTGGGGCATCGCGATGACCCTGTTCCAGCCGCTCTGGCCGACGCGGCCGCAGCCCGAAGCGCTCGAAGGGGGATGGGCAGCGGTGCAGACGGCCAGCTCCCTCCGGCCGCCGACGGAACGGGAACGGCTTTTCGTGGCCGCGGCGGAAGCGTTTTTCCTCGAACCGGCGTCGTCCGACTATTGGCTCCGCATTCGCCGCTGGGAACGGGCCGCGGAGAAACTCTATGCCGCTTTTCCCGACGATCCCGAGGCGGCCGCGTTCTACGCTCTGGCGCATTTGGCCACGGCGCCTTCCGACACCCTGTCACGCGTACATTCCGACAGGGCCGCCGAAATTCTCCTCGCTGTCTATGACCGGAATTCGGACCACCCGGGCGCCATGCACTATCTCGTCCATGCCAACGACGTGCCGGGTCGCGAACAGGAATCGCTGGAGATCACGCGCAAGTACGAAGCGGTGGCTCCGCGCAATCCACATGCGCTCCACATGCCGACGCATATCTATACGCGCCTTGGCGACTGGGACGGCGTAATTCGAGGAAACCTGCGGGCGGCGGAGGCGGCCCTAGAGTATCCCGTGGGGGACCGCGGAGAGCTTGTCTGGGACGAGTTTCCCCACGCGATCGAGTATCTCGTCTATGCCTATCTTCAGAAAGGTGCGGACGATGGAGCCGCCGCGCAAATCGAGCGACTGCGCAGCACTCCCGGATTGGAGCCGACCTTCAAGACGGCTTTTCACCTGGCCTCTACACAGGCTCGCTATGCGCTCGAGCGGCGTGACTGGAACGAGGCGCGGCGCGTCGCTCCCCGCGAGCCGGCGACCCTCGACTGGGATCGTTTCACCTGGCCGGAGGCGATCGCGCGGTTCGCGCGCGGCCTGGGCGCGGCGCACATGGGTAAGGTCAACGAGGCGCGAACGGCCGGCCAGCGTCTGGTGGTGCTCGAAGTCGCGACCCGCGAGGCGGGCGAGGACCTGTTTGCGCGCAACATCCGAGTGCTGCGCCTCGAGCTGAACGCCTGGCTCGCCCACGTGGAAGGCCAAAGGGAATCCAGTGTTGCCATGATGCGGGAGGCCGCCGAGCTCGAGACCTCGACACCCAAGCACGCCGTGACGCCCGGACCCACACTTCCCGCCCATGAGCTGTTGGGAGACCTTCTCATGGAGCAGGAGCGGACGACGGAAGCACTCGCCGCGTATCGGCGCTCACTGGAACTGTATCCGAGGCGCTTCAACGGCTTGCTGGGCGCTGCCCGCGCGGCGCGCGCGCTCGGCAATGAATCCCTGGCGCGCACATTCTATCGGGAGCTTCTCGAAGTGGCCGACGGTGGCTCGCGGCAGCCCGCTTTGCACGAGGCACAGACCTATGTGTCCACAGGAAAGTTCGCCGCTGATACAATGGCAGTCGCAGTTCGGTGTCGCACGTTGCACGCCGCGTTCTACGGACATCGATGCGCTCTGATGCGATGGAACGCCGGGGCTCCGGGATATTAAGGATCAGGTCGGAACGAGATGCCGATAAGCGAACTGCAGAAACTGGCCGCGCTCATCAAGCGCGAACGCGACGCCTTGCTCACGCAGTGGCGGGAACAGGTGCGCCAGCTACCGTCCGCGCGGGAGCTCGATACGCCGACGCTCAACGATCATATCCCCGACCTGCTCGACGAACTGGCTACGGCCCTGCAGTCGGGTTCGGACCAGACGATCCCGGAAGCAGTCGCGGAAGGCAGCAGCCCTCCGGCTCACGGTTTGCAGCGGCTAAAAGACGCATTTGATATCGAGGAGGTCGTTGCGGAGTACAACATCCTTCGAGGCTGTATCCACGATCTCGCCGTCGACAACGGTTTGAACCTGCAAGGGAAACCGTTCCACATCATCAACCGGCTTCTCGATCAGGCCATTGGTGCGGCCGTGCAGACTTATGCCACACAGCGCGCGCTGGAAGTGCAGCAGCGCCGGGAAGAGTATCTGGCCTTCGTGGCACACGATCTTCGGACTCCTTTGAACGCCATTTCCCTGGCCGGGACGGTGCTGGAGCGGGCGCTACCGGCGAAAGACGCCAGCCGTGCGACAGGGCAGATGTTGAAGGCCTTGCGTCGCAGCGTGGAGCAGCTCGAAAGGCTTGTCGCCGAGGTGCTCGAGGAAAACACCAATCTCGAAACGGAACTCGGGACGAAGCTGGAGCGGCGGGAGTTTGATTTGTGGCCCCTCGTGGAGCACCTGATTCACGATCTGCATCCGGTGGCGGGAACCGCCAGTACCCGGCTCGTCAACGAGGTGCCGACGGACCTGGTCATCTATGCAGACGCCAATCTGTTGAGGCGAGTGTTTCAGAATCTGATCGCCAACGCCATCGAGCACACGCCGCGCGGCGAGATCGTCATCGGGGCACGGCAACCTGGCGCGGAAGGGGCCGTCGAGTGCTGGGTCAGCGACAACGGTGCCGGCATTCCCCGGGAGCTGCTGGAGACAATTTTCGACAAGGGACAGGTCGATCGGGAGACCGCAGGCGGATCGGGCCTGGGCCTTGCGATCGTGAAGACGTTCACCGCAGCCCACGGCGGGACTGTGAGCGTGGAAAGCAACGAAGGCGCTGGTTCGACGTTTCGGTTTTCGGTCCCTGCCAGGGCGAATGCACCCAGTTAGCCTCGCTGACGAACGATAAATGCGTTTCCCCTTCGAAACGTGATTCGTCCCGCCCGTCCCGCTGATGCCGCGCGGATCTGCGAGATCTACAATCACTTTGTTCGCGAAACGGTCATTACATTCGAGGAGGTGCCTGTCGACGCGGATGAAATGGCTCGACGGATTCGCGATGTCCTGGCACTGGCACCGTGGCTCGTCGCGGAGGAAAACGGAATTATAGCCGGCTATGCGTACGCGACACCCTGGAAAACGCGTTCTGCCTATCGTTTTGCGATGGAAAGCACGATTTATATGGCAGCGGAATTTTCAGGCCAGGGTATCGGGGGTACGCTTTACGCGACGCTTATTGCCGAACTTCGCACCCGCGACATTCATTGTGCGATCGGCGGAATCGCGCTACCTAATCCCGCGAGCATTCGGCTGCATGAACGTCTGGGATTTCAGAAAATCGGCCAGTTCAGGGAAATCGGCTGGAAATTCGGCAGGTGGGTGGATGTGGGCTATTGGGAGTTGTTGATGTGAAGCCATCTGCGTGATGCATCCGCGGGAGGCGCAAAAGAATCGAAAGCAGGAGATAGAGCGTGAA
>CAZPCC010000312.1:0-13362 GCA_964584905.1 uncultured Gemmatimonadaceae bacterium
ACAATGCCTCCCGTCAAGGAGGCGGCGTTGAGCGAGGGGATCGAGCTGGTGCTCCAGCCGGAAAAGCCGCGCGGCGAAGCGTTTCTCGATGAGCTCCGCGAGTTGGCGCCGGACATCTCCGTGGTCGCGGCATACGGACACCTGCTCACGGACGAGGTGATCGCACTTCCGGAAGCGGGCACAATCAACGTGCATGCCTCGCTCCTCCCCAAGCTGCGCGGTGCCGCGCCGATCCGCGCCGCCATTCGTGAAGGCCTGAACGAAACCGGCATCACGATCATGCGCATGGTCAAGGCGCTCGACGCCGGACCGATCATACTTCAGGCCCGCACGCCGGTGCTGCCTGACGAGACGTATGGCGAGCTGCACCTGCGTCTGTCCGAGCTCGGCGCGCTCGCGCTGGTCGAGGCGCTCACGCTGCTCGAGCTCGGCCAGGCGAGCGAGCGGGAGCAGCATGACGACTCGGCCACCTACGCGCCGAAGATCGACCGGGAGGCGACCCGCATTCGGTGGAGCGAGGGAAACAGCGTGGTGGCGCGCCACATTCGCGCATTCGATCCCTCGCCCGGGGCGCTGACCACCCTCCGCGATGGCGAGGTGAAGGTGTTCGGAGCGCGTCCGACCGACATAGCCGGCGATGAGGGCGCGGTGGCATTCGGGCAGGTAGTGGCGCTCGACGGCGAGGGGGTGCTGGTGGCGTGCGGAGACGGTGCAGTGCGCATTGTCGACGTGCAACCTGCGGGCAAGCGTCGCATGCCAGCCGCCGAATGGGCGCGCGGGCGCGGAGTGCAGATCGGAGACCGCTTCGGTGAGTGAAGCGCCGCACCCGGCCTCGTCCGGGAGCGGCCCGGCCACCGCGCACATACCGGTCGTCCACGCCGTGACCGATGACCTGATCCTCACGCGGCCGTCGTTCGCCGAGCGGGCGCACGACGTTATGCTGGCGCTGGGAGCGCGCGGCGCGGTGCACCTCCGCGCCCGGATTATTCCCTCGCGACGCCTGCTCGCGTTTGCCGAAGCGCTCCGCCTGGCGCAGCAGGAGACCGGCTGCTGGCTGATCGTGAACGACCGTATCGATGTCGCACTGGGGGTGGGTGCCCGCGGAGTGCAGCTCACCAGCCGCTCGATTCGCGTCGCCGACGGACGCCGCATTGCGCCGAAACTGATGCTGGGCGCAAGTGTACACTCGGTGGAGCAGGCGCACGACGCTCAACGCGACGGCGCCGACTGGCTGGTGGCGGGTCACGTGTTCGACAGCGCCTCACACGCCGGGGTGCCCGGTCGCGGAGTTCCGTTTCTGCGCGCCGTTTGCGCGGCCAGTGCGCTTCCGGTTCTGGCGATCGGTGGGGTGACGCCAGCGCTCACGACGGAGGTCCGCCGGACGGGCGCCCACGGGGTGGCGGTGATCCGTGGGATCTGGAGCGCGCGCAATGCCGAACGTGCCGCGAGGGACTATCTTTCAGCCTATGACGCAGAAGGCAACACAGAGGCCGGCGATCGCCGTGACGGTGAACGGTGAAGCTCGGAATATCGAGGCGGGGAGCTCAATCGGCGACCTCCTTCGCGAGCATGAGCTGGACCCGCGAGTGGTGGTTGTCGAACGCAATCGCGGCATCCTGCGCGACCGGCATGAATTCGACCAGGTGACGCTCGAGGCGGGCGATGTGCTCGAGATCGTGCACTTCGTGGGCGGCGGCTGATGGCGACGACGATCTCTCCCGCGCTCGACACCCCGTTCGAGATCGCCGGCCGCGAGTTTCGCTCGCGGCTCATGGTGGGCACAGGCAAGTACGCGTCCGCCGCACAGATGATGCACGCGATCGAGGCGAGCGGCGCTGAAGTCGTGACAGTCGCGGTTCGTCGGGTGGACCTCGACCGGAGCAAGGAGGAAGGGATACTGCACCACCTCGATCCGTCCAGGTTTTTCCTGCTGGCGAATACCGCGGGCTGCTTCGACGCCGATCAAGCGGTTCGTTATTCGCGCCTCGGCCGCGCCGCCGGGTTCAACGACTGGATAAAGCTCGAGGTGATCGGCGATCGCGAAACGCTGCTGCCCGACACGGCCGGTCTGCTCGAGGCGACGCGTACTCTGGTGTCCGAGGGATTCACCGTATTGGCCTACACCAATGACGACCTGGTCACCGCGCTCCGGCTCGAGGATGCCGGAGCGGCGGCGATCATGCCGCTCGCCTCGCCGATCGGGTCGGGTCTCGGGCTCATGAATCCGTACGGTATCCGCACCATCAAGCACCGGCTCTCGGCGCCGGTGATCGTCGATGCCGGAGTGGGTACGGCCTCGGATGCCTGCCTTACGATGGAACAGGGCGTCGACGGCATTCTGATGAACACCGCGCTCGCTGCCGCGGCCGATCCTGTACGCATGGCTGCGGCGATGCGGGCGGGCGTGGAGGCGGGTCGGCTCGCCTTTCTCGCCGGTCGCATGCCACGTCGCGAGGTAGCGGTGCCGTCATCGCCGACCACCGGAATGCTCGACGCATGACCGAGCCGCGGGGCGGTGTGGCGCATCCTTCTCCGATCGGCGGCGTCACCGAGCCACGGCGGATGGCGGCCGAGGTGTGCGCGGACTTGCGACGCGGATCGCTGCTCGATCCGGCGTTCGATTCGCGCGCCGATCATCTCGACGCCCGCGACCGTCGCTGGCTGCAGGAGCTGCTATACGGCATGCTGCGGCGCCGCTCGATACTCGACGCTCACCTCGACACCCGTGTACGCGGCGGGCTTGCCCGACTGGACGCCGACTTGATCGATCTGCTCCGGCTCGGTGCCTATCAACTGCTGCACATGGGCAGCGTCCCGGCGTACGCGGCCATTGCGCAAACGGTGGAGCTGGCCAAGGAGCGGCATGGGATGGGTGCCAGCAAGCTGGCCAACGCGGTGCTCCGCCGGCTGGACCGTGAGCGCGAGGAGCTCACACTCGCCGAGCCCGGCGATCCGCTGGCAGCACTGGCGCTACGCCACTCGCATCCCAGGTGGCTGGTGGCACGCTGGCTGGCACGTTGGGGCGCCGAGGAGACGGAGCAGCTGCTCATTGCAAACAATCAGGAGGCCCCGGTAATACTGCGGCCGTATGGAGTTGTGCGCGAGCAGCTCGAGGCAATGCTCGAATCGGCGGGGGTCGCCACGATGGACGCTCCACTGGTTTCGGACAGCATCCAGCTGGCCGGCGGCGCGTCGCTCACCGAAATGGGCGCCTATCGGCAGGGCATGTTCTTCGTGCAGGATCCGGCAGCCACGCTCGTGACACGTTATGCGGCATTCGAGTCCGGCGTAATGGCGGCGGATCTGTGCGCCGCTCCGGGCGGCAAATCGCTGGAACTGGCCCGCAACGGCACCGTCGTGGCGGCGGACCGCTCATTCCCGCGCATGCTCCGACTGCGCGGCAATGCCCGGCGCGTCGAGGCCACCGGTTGCCTTGCGATCGTCGCCGATGCGCGTCATCCGGCCGTGCGTCCGATGGGCGCGGTGCTGATCGATGCGCCGTGCACCGGAACGGGAACGTATCGGCGGAATCCCGACGCGCGCTGGAGGGCCAGGATCTCCGATCTGGCGGTGATGGCCGCGCTGCAGCGATCGATTCTCCACGCCGCCGCTGGTGCGGTTCAGCCGGGCGGCCTGCTCGTCTATGCCACCTGCTCGCTCGAGCCGGAAGAGAACGACGCGCAAATCGAGGCGTTTCTGAACGAGCATGAGGACTGGCGTCTCGAGCCGCCTCCCGAAGGAGCGGTACCGGCATCGGTGCTCGACGCCGGGCGGCTCCGGGTGCTGCCGCAACGGCACGGTGCCGATGGTGCGTTCGCAGCGCGACTCCGGAGACGCTCCACTTGAGGTGGCGCGGCCGCGCGCGAAGCCTGCTGCCCTACCTGGTCACCGGAGCGGGCGCGTTCGCTATTGCCTATCTAATCGTCGCGCTGTTCATCTTTCCCAAGGAGCTCGTCTCCGACGACACGGACATTCCGAGCGTGATCGGCATGACGTACGACGAGGCAAGCGCGCGGTTGGATCGCGAGGGATTTCGAATAGCTACCGGGGAGCAGCGCTATCACGCCAGTGCGCCTCAGGGAACGGTGCTCGAGCAGATGCCACCTGCGGGATCACGCGAGCCGCGCGGTACCACCGTCTCTCTCGACCTGAGTCGCGGACCGCGGTTCGGTGAAGTGCCATCACTCGTTGGGCTTGCGCAGCCCGAAGCCGAGCGCCTGCTCAGCGAAGCGGGGCTCGACCGGGGCATTGTTACCGAGCAGGCCAGCGACGAGCCGCGGGGACAGGTGCTCTCGAGCACGCCGGAGGCCGGTAACCGCGTCGCGATTCCGGCAGCCGTGGCTCTCTCGGTCTCGGCGGGCCCCGGCGCGGTCGAGGTGCCTGACGTGGTTGGGCAGAGCCTTAGCGAGGCACGAGCACTCCTGCGGCAATTGGGCTTTCGGGTGCGCACGAACCCGGACTCACTCAGCACAATGCCGGAGGGGATCATCGTTGGCCAGCGCCCAGGTCCTGGCTCGAGATCTCCATCCGGAGCGCTGGTGACGATCATCTTTTCGGCCGGCACCGTGAGTGAGCCGTGAGCGTACGAATCGCGCCGTCGGTGCTGAGCGCGGACTTCGGGCATCTGGCCGACGAAATCGGCCGCCTGGAGTCGGGAGGCGCCGACTGGGTGCACGTCGACGTGATGGACGGTCGCTTCGTGCCCAATCTGACGTTCGGAGCCAAGGTCATCGACACCCTTCGCAACAGCACCAACCTCCCGCTCGACTGCCACCTGATGGTCGTCGAGCCTGAGCGCTACTTCGACGTCTTCACTGGCGCTGGCGCATCGGTCATAACGATACACAGCGAGGTCTCACCGCACCTCCACCGGCAGGTCGCGCGTATCAAGGAACTGGGTTGCCTCGCCGGAGTTGCGATCAATCCCGCAACGCCTGTCGAGGTCGTCCGCGAGATCGCTCCTGACCTGGACCTGCTGCTCATCATGACGGTGAATCCCGGTTTCGGCGGACAGAAGTTCATTCCGGCTTCCGAGGACAAGGTACGTCGCGCCCGCCGGCTGCTCGACGAAACCGGAAGCCGCGCGGCCCTGGAAGTGGATGGTGGCATTACGCGCGATACCATCGCCGCGGTGTGGCGCGCGGGGGCCGACACGTTCGTCGCCGGCCAGGCGGTGTTCGGATCCGGAGATGTGGCGGAGGAGATTCGCGCCTTGCGAGCGCGCTGCGCGGAGCAGGCATGACGCGCCGGGCGCAGTGGCTCATCGTCGCCGCCGTGATTCTCGTGCTCGGCGGAGGCGCCGCGGCGGCGACCTATGCGATGCGCGACGAGTTTTTCCCCATTGGCATAGGCTCGCGAGCGCCGGACTTCACCGCCGGCACTCTGGACGCCGCGCCGGAAATGAGGGGAATGGCGGACTACCGTGGCGACGTGGTGCTGTTGAACATCTGGGCGACCTGGTGCGGTCCGTGCCGTGTCGAAATGCCGGAGATCCAGGCGCTGTACAGCAACTTTGGTCCGCACGGATTCCGCGTCGTCGCTGTATCGATTGACAATCCCGGCATGGAACACGCGATCCGCGGCTTCGTCAGGGACCACGGACTGACGTTCGACATACTGTATGACCGGTCCGGCGACATTCAGCGGATCTATCAGTCCACCGGAGTGCCGGAGACTTTCATCATCGGCCGGGACGGAGTGATTCGGAAGAAGGTGGTTGGAGCAATACGCTGGAATTCCGAGCCCAATAAGGCGCTCGTCAGGCAGTTGCTGGCCGAGCCAGGGCCCGCCTGATGAAGGCACCCCGCCCGCGCACTACCATCCAGCGCCGTGCCATCACGGCCGTGACGACGCGCCTGCCACTCAAGTTCGCCGCCATCGGGTTCGCGCTGGTGCTGTGGGCGATCGTCAGTATCGAGGAGCCGACCGAGGATGTGGTAGAGGTTCAGCTGCAACCGGTGCCTACCGACAGCGGGATCGTCGTCAGGCGGCCTCTGCCGAGGGTCCAGGCACTGGTCGTAGGCCGCGGACGCGACCTGTTCCGCCTGGCCGCGCAGCCCCCGGTGATTCGCATTCCGATCACCGCCGAGGCACCGGAAACGCTGACCGTCCGGCTGGTGCCGGAGCTCGTCGAGCTGCCGGTCGATATAACCGCCCGCGTGCGCGAAGTGCTGCCGCGGTCCGTTACGCTGCGGCTCGATGTGCTGGCTGAACGTATCGTACCGGTAGCGAGCGTGCTCGCGGTGGAAGTCGATACCATGTGGCGGCTCAACGGGCCGCTGCGCTTCGAGCCGGAGAGCGTTTCGATCTCGGGGCCGCGCACCGTGATCGAAGGACTCGATTCGGTGTACACGCGCCGGATGGTCGTCCGGATGAGCGACACCATGCCGCAGCTCGTTCCTCTCGATACGGCACGCCTCGGAGTCGTCGTGAGGCCGGCTCGCGTCAGTGTGCGCGTTCAGCTCACCCCGGCGCCGCGCGATACCTTGCCGCAATGATGGTGCTCGGGATCGAGACTTCGTGCGATGAGACGTCCGCCGCCATTGTGGATGGAAGCGGAGATGACGCGAGCGTGCGTTCGCTGGTCATTCTCTCGCAGGACGTTCATCGGGTATTCGGCGGCGTGGTGCCGGAGTTGGCTTCCCGCGCGCACCTGACTGCGCTGGTGCCGACCGTTCAACAGGCGCTGGCCGAGGCCGATTGCGCGCTGGAGGATCTGGAAGGAGTGGCTGTTACGCATGCACCCGGCCTGGTAGGGGCGCTGCTCGTGGGAATGAGCTTCGGCAAGGCTGTCGCCGTATCGCGGAATCTGCCGATGATCGGAGTGCACCACATGGAGGCGCACCTGTTTGCCACCGCGCTCGAGCACCGCGACGCGGTGCCGCCATTCACCGGCCTGCTCGTCTCGGGTGGACACACGCTGCTGCTGGATGTGGAGCGATGGGGAGCGTATCGACTGTTAGGCGCGACACGCGATGATGCGGCCGGCGAGGCGTTCGACAAGGTCGCAAAGATGCTGGGACTGCCGTACCCCGGCGGTCCGCACATCGAGCGACTGGCGAAGGAGGGTGATCCCGAGCGCTACCGGTTCGCACGGCCGATGCTCCGGCGCGACCAGCGGCCCGGTGACGACGATTATTTCGACATGTCGTTCAGTGGGATCAAGACGGCCCTTCGCAACGCTGCCCGAACCGTGAATCTCGAAGAGGAGCGCGCGCATCTGGCCCGTGGCTTTCAGGATGCGCTCGTCGATACACTGGTCGGCAAGACGGTTCGCGCGGTGGAGCGCTACCAGCGTGAACGCGTTGTACTCGGTGGCGGGGTTGCATGCAACCATACCCTGGCAGCGGCGATGCGGGCGCGTTGTCATGCGCTCGGAGCCACGGTCTACGCTCCATCGCCGCGGCTCGCCACGGACAACGCCGCCATGATCGCGCGCGCCGGCTTATTTCATCTCGAGCGGGGCGAGAGAGCGCCGCTCGATCTGGACGCGCACGCGTCGCTCCCCATCCCCGGGCTCATCCCCGCATGATCGTTCACCAACCCTTCGAATTCTCGATCGGCCCCATCCAGATCACCGGGTTCGGTTTGGCGGTACTGCTAGGCTTCGTCATCGCGCAGATCATCGCCCAACGCGAGCTCACCAGGAAGGGCTACGATCCAACGCCGATAGGTGATCTGATCTTCTGGGCGGCGGCGGGCAGCCTCATCTCCGCCAAAGTCTATTATGCCATTCTGGTGGGCGATGCCTCGGCGCTGTTCAGCCGCGGCGGGTTCGTTTTCTGGGGCGGCCTGATCGGCGGGATCGCAACGGTGAGCGTGGTCATCATTCGAAAAAAGCTCGGCTACTTTCGCATTGCCGAAGTGGCCGGGCCGGCGATTGCCGCTGCTTACGCGGTTGGACGAACGGGATGCTGGGCCGTCGGCGATGACTATGGGCGACCGTGGAACAGCCCCCTCGCCGTTCAGTTTCCGCAAGGCGCGCCGCCCTCCACGGTTGCGATCATGCAGCGGGAGTTCGGCACGACTCCGCCACCGGGTGCGCTACCCACCGACGTCCTTGCCGTCCATCCCACTCAGCTCTACGAAACGGCGATGGCGATGGCGATGTTCTTCATCCTGTGGCGGCTCCGCGGGCACAAGCACGCCGAGGGATGGTTGTTCGGCGTGTACATGGTGCTCGCCGGCCTGGAGCGCTTCATAGTGGAATTCTTCCGCGCGAAGGACGACCGATTCTTCGGGATCCTCACGCTTGCCCAGATATTCGCACTGGGGTTCGTCCTGCTCGGGGGCGGGTGGATGTTGTGGCGGAGAGGCTCGGGAATGGGGAATCGGGAATCGGGAATCGCGTAAGGCGGCGGGTTTCGCGCGATCTCGCATTGCTGCTCTAGGTCCCAATTCCCACTTCCGATTCCCAACTGTGATCGGAGGAATAGGAATTAGGAATTGGGAAATAGGGAAGGAATTGTCGCCCCACCTTTCAGGTGTGTCGACGCTTTTTCAACCAGCGACTAGCGCCGCATGGCGCGCAGTCGCACACCTTCCCTGATTCCTAATTCCCATTTCCTACTTCCCATCCACATTCCCGATTCCCGCTCTTTCAGACTCGCTGCCGCTTCGACTTCTCCCACCGCCGCGGAATGCCCATCGGGCTCCTGCCGGCCAGCGAGCCTCCACTCATGACCTTCGGCTCTTCGACGGTGATGAATGCGCTCGGATCCCAGGTGTGCACTATTTTCACGACGTCGTCGAGGTGTTGGCGTTGCACCACCGAAGTGATCACCTCGACGCGGCCTTCGCGCCCGAATGCCGGGATCTCGGTGGCTCCGTAGCCGCGCTCGCGTAAGGCTTCGGCGATTTCGACTCCGCCGTACTGCGAAACTATGCGTACCGCGGAATATCCGTAGGCGAGTGCCTGCTCGATCGAGATGCCGATGAAGGTCCCGGCTCCGAATCCCGCCGCATAACCCAGAACGTGCCAGACGCTGTCCAGATGCCGGATGGCGTTGCCAACGGCAAAGATCCAGATCAGCGCCTGAAAGAACCCGAGTATCGCCGTAATACCGCGCCTGCCGCGGACGGCGAGGATCACACGCATCGTATCGAGCGATACGTCGACGATGCGCAGACCGAAAATGAGAAGCGGCCCCCACGGGAGGGCGAACAGCTCGGCGGTTGTCACGGGTTGACTGGAACATAGCCAGGCGGAGCGAAAGCGGGAAATGGGAAAGGGTAAATGGGAAACGGTGGCATCAGCTGTCGCCGAGCACATTTCCCCTTTCCCCTTTCCCATTTCCCGCTTTCGCTACTCCGTCACTCCCGCTTCGCGTTCCGCGCGGTGAACTTTGCGCGCCTCACGCTCCAGCTCCGCCACTCGCAGTGAGAGCGCTTCCACGCGCTCGGTTAGCGCGGGCACAGGCGTCGGTGCGTTCGGCAGGGTAACGGCCCGACGCGGCCAGAACGTTTTCACCAGCGCGATGCCGAACAGAAGGAGCAGCACCAACTGCGCGAGAACGGTCTCCACCGTGGCGAAGATGCCGAGCGCGGGGATCTCGGGGAACCCGGGAATCAGTGTTATCGGCGCCGCGTTTCCTTCCTGCAGTTCCCTGATTCCCTTCCCCATGAAAACGAACGCCATGTAATACAGCAGCACGCTCGTCACGGCGAAGAACGGGCGCAACGGAATCCGCACACCGAAGCGGTAGAACAGCGTGAAGATCACCGCCAGCACCGACGAGCCGACGATGATGCCTAACGCGATCGGCACCGTTACGTGCGTCCCCTCGTTGAACAACGCCTGATAGAACAACGCCGTCTCCGCTCCTTCACGGTATACCGCGAGAAACGCAACGAGGGCCAGCGCACGGCCTCCGCCGTGCGAGAGTGCGGATTCGACCTTTTCCTTGATGAACTGCTGCCACTTCGCCGCTTCAACCCTGGAGATGAGCCAGTAGCTGACCGAAAACAGCACGGCGACCGCGACCAGCATGGTCACGCCCTCGATGATCTCCCGCGTAGCCGGCAGCGCGCGCAGTACCGTGTGCAGAATCACCGCGGTAGCTGCCGAGGCGGCGATCGCCAACGCACACCCGATCCAGATGCCGCGCAAGCGGTTGCGATTGCCCGTCCTGATGAGAAACGCGACCACTGCACCAACGACCAGGATCGCCTCGACCCCCTCTCGCAGGATGATCAGGAACGACTGGAAGAATGCCGCCCACCTTCCGGAGGGTGTCTGCGCGAGTTCCAGCACTCGGGGCATTCCAGCCTCAATGGCGTCGCGGGTTCGCTCGGCGTGCTGCGTATCTCCGGCGCGAGCGGCGGCCTTGAATTCAGCGAACCGGCTCTCGAGCGTAGCGATGAGGCCCGGCGCCTTTGCCCGCGTCGATGTTTCCAGCGGCTCGAAGGCGATGTAGGCGTCGAACGCGAGGTCGTTGGCATCGTCGGTGCGGCCGGCGCCGGCGGCAACGATCGCCTGGGACAGGAGTGAGCGCACGCGCTGCGCGATCCGAGGCGGATCGAGCGAATCGGCGGAAGCAAGTGACGGTACATCCCCGCGCGTCACTGGAAGCATGCGGATGTAGGCAACCACACTCGCGATCTGCTCGGCGTCTGCATCCGAGGGCGGCATGGCGGTACCGGGAACGCCATCGCGAATGGCCGCGGCAATCTGGGCATCACTCTTCTCCGACTGCCAGACGAGCGATCCAATGTCGGCGGGCAGTCTGGTGAGCGCTGGCGACACCTGGCCATCGCCCGCGCCCTTCACACCGTGACAGCTCGCACATTGCTGCAGGAAGAGGCCTTCGCCCTCCAGCCTGGTGGCATCGCCCGAGCGGAGTTCATGCAAGGCGGCCACCACATCCCATCGGTCCTCGGGGGACAGGCGGTCGGCGTACCCCGCCATCGCGGTACCCTTTATTCCCACGGCGACAACGCGGTAAAGCAGTGCAGGCGTTGCGTCGAGCATGTCGTGCGGGCTGCCGACTGGAATCGGAGGCGGTTCCATTCCCAAAGCGGCCGGCCCGTCCCCAAGGCCGGCGATTCCGTGGCAGGACGCGCACTCACGCTGGTAGATGTCGCGGCCATTGCTCACGTTCAACGCTCGACTCGGCAGTTCCAGCGCCCCGGCGGAGCCTAACGCTTCCATGAACCGCAGGTGCAGCGCCGCCACCACCGAAGGGGGACGGCGGGCGGTGACAGCCTGAGAAAGCGAATCGAGGATGGTCCGGGCCGCGGCGGCGCGATCGCCCGAGAGGCGCTCGGCCACGCCTCTGGCATCGCCGAGGAAGTCGACCGCTTCGCCGTACTCCAGGTCGGAGATGATCCGGCCATTTTCGTCCACACCGAGCGCATATTCCGCGACGGCGACGCCGACGATTGACGACAACCGCTGCGCAGGGGTCTGCTGCGCTGAAGCGATCGGGACGAGCAGGGGCAGAAATCCGCCGCAAATCAGGAGAGCGGCACGGATGAGAACGGTTCTCAGGCGCATTGGGGATGCAAACTATCGGAATTAAATACGAATGGAAAGACGTTACTTGGAGGTTGTAAGCGCTGTGCCCCTATCTTCTCTATCGGCTGGCGACCGCATGCGCGATTCCTCAAGTTGCATCGAATCGGCCCGTTGGCCTACCTCAAAGTCGGAGACTCATGAGCCCCGCGGAATTGACGGCTTTGCTCCAGATCGCGCTTCCGTCACTGATCGCCATCGTCGCCATTGGATCGGCAGGGAAGGTTGTCGCGACCTGGATTCGGCATCGTGGCGGCGTGGCTCCCAAGGAGCTGCGCACCATTTCGGAGCAGCTGAATCAGCTGCAGCAGGCGGTCGATACCATTGCGATCGAAGTAGAGCGGATCGAGGAGTCGCAGCGTTTCAACGCGCGTCTGCTGTCCGAAGGCCGCGCCTCTATCCCCGGGAGCGAACGCCGGCCGTGACGCCAGGGGCGTGCCGACGGTCAACCTTGGCCAGTCGCGCTTAGCCATCCGCCCGCAATCATGATCGCACTTCTCAAGCTGCTGCAGTCGCTCGTCAAGACCCTTCATTCCGACGGCACACCACACCAGATCGCTCTCGGCACGGCGCTCGGCGCCGCGCTCGGACTGACGCCGATCGCCAACGTACACAACGCGATCGTGGTCGTTCTACTGATCATGTTGAATGTGTCGTTCGGTGCGGGACTGCTGTCATGGGCGCTGTTCACCCCGATCGGATTTCTGCTCGATCCGGTGTTCGAACGGATCGGCCGGGCGCTGCTGTTGGACAGCCCGTCGCTCAGGCCTCTATGGACCACCCTCGACCACACGCCGTTCGTGCCGTTCACGAACTTTGGCAACACCGTGGTGCTGGGCAGCGCGATTGGGTGGCTGATCCTGAGCATACCGATCTACCTCGCCGCACGCCTTGCCGTCGTCAGGTATCGCACGACTTACGGCGCTCGCGTGCGCCAGTGGCGCATCGTGCAGGCGGTGACGGCATCCAGGGCGTACAACGTCTGGCAGTGGTTCCATGCCTGACGACATGCCAAGGCGCCATCGCGCCGTTCGCTGGCGCGGAATCATCCCCCTTGGTTTGGCGATCGCATTGGCGGTTGTGGCATACGTGTTGTTCGCCGAGCGTATCGTCCGCGACACCACCGCCGAAGCGGCGACCAAGATGCTCGGCACGCACGTCGAGATCGATCGCCTGACTATGCACGAGACGGAGCCGTCGGTCGAGCTGCTGGGCGTGCGCATCGCCGACCCATTCGACTCGATGAAGAATCTCGTCGAGGCGAGCCGGATTCGGATCGAGCTCGAACGGGATCCGTTGCTCGAGCGCAAGCTCGTCATACGACGGCTGGCCATCGAGAGTGTGCGCCTGGGCACCACGCGACTCCGCGCAGCCCCACCGGCGCCCAGGGACGGCTTTGCCGCCCAGGCACTGGGCACCGTCAAGGAGTGGCGCGCACAGTTCGATGTACCGCTTCTCAGCCTGACGCCGATCGATACCATCCGCTCGATCGTACTCGACCCGTCACAGCTTCAGACCGTACAACGGGCGCTCCGGCTCCGGACGGAAACCGATTCAGTGCGCGCCTCCGTGACCACGGCATACGCCGGGCTCGCCCTGCGCCAGACACTCGATTCCGCGCGCTCGGTAGCCGAACGGCTGCAGGGGCGGAATCCGCTGCAGCTCGGAATTGGCGGAACGCGTCAGGCGATCGCCGACGTGCGGCGCACGCTGACCGAGCTTCAGGCCGCGCGGGGCCGCGTGGAAGAGCTGGAGCGCTCCACACGATCCGGGCTCGAGCTGTTGGCCTCGGGGGTACGGGAGGTGGACGACGCGCGCGAGGCGGACTTCGCGTTCGCTCGCGGTCTTCT
>CAZPCC010000313.1:0-2371 GCA_964584905.1 uncultured Gemmatimonadaceae bacterium
GGGTAAGGGCAACGGCAAGGGGCGAGCCGGATCCATCTGATACTCGTGCCAGTTGCGTTTCCGATGTTTCCGACTCCACCCTTTCCCTTGGAGCGCCGGGAAGACCGGCAAGGTGTAGTGAATGAAAGAGTCACACGGTGAAGGAGTAGCGACCCACACCGGCCCCGAGTCATGCGCGGGCGTCCGCGAGGACGCCAGCGAAGCGTTGACAGGGGAACGTGCAGGCCAGCCATTGAGCCGCGAAAATGGGGAATCACTTCCGGGTGCCGACGCCGTCAAGGGGTGCGGAAGGCGAAGCCGGCGGTCGCGCCATCGCAAGCGACCGACGGACCCGGCGCGGTCGAAGACCCTGCGCATGCACGGAAGCACTTTGCACGGGAACCGGGAGATCCTGCCACCCTCTGGGAGCCGTTGGGGCCCAGACCGCATCGGGAAGTCCAAGGACGCACGCCGATGAGGCACGGGGGCAGGAAGTCGGACACCTTCGTAGTACCGGGGAAGCCGCCGAACAACGCTGGGGGACCAGCCGCGGAGGGGGTGGAGGGAAGGGAGGTGGCCAAGGGGAACACGGGTGAGCGCAACGCACTCCGGACGCAGGGCCGGGCCGGTGCGCACAGCGCGCTCAACCGAGTACGGACCGCCGCGCGGCGGGAGAAAGAGATGCGGTTCACCACGCTCCTGCACCACGCCTATGCCATCGACCGACTGCGCTCGGCCTACTACGCGCTCAAGCGAGAGGCGGCACCGGGAGTCGACGGCCAGACGTGGCGGCACTACGGCGAGCAGCTCGCGACCCACCTGGAGGACCTGAGCGAGCGTCTCAAACGGGGAGCGTACCGAGCCAAGCCTGCACGGCGGGCGTACATTGCGAAGGCGGACGGGCGGCAGCGGCCGCTCGGCGTCCCCGCGCTGGAAGACAAGATCGTCCAGCGCGCCGTCGTCGAGGTGCTCAACGCCATCTACGAGCAGGACTTTCTCGGCTTCTCGTATGGATTCCGCCCCCAACGCAGCCCGCACGACGCCCTGAATGCGCTGGCGGTGGCGATCCAGACCAGACGGGTGAACTGGGTGCTCGATGCCGACATCCGCAGCTTCTTCGACACGTTGAACCACGGATGGCTGGTGAAGTTCGTCGAGCACCGCGTGGCAGACCAGCGCGTCGTCCGGCTCATCCAGAAGTGGCTGAACGCGGGCGTGCTGGAGGAAGGCCGGCGGACACGGAGCGAGGTCGGAACGGTACAGGGCGGGAGTGTGAGCCCGCTGCTGGCCAACCTCTACCTGCACTACGTGTTCGATCTGTGGGTCCACCGCTGGAGGAAGAAGCAGGCGCGCGGCGAGGTGATCGTGGTGCGCTTTGCCGACGACTTCGTCGTGGGATTCGAGCATCGGCGCGAGGCCGAGCAATTCCTCGCGGACCTCACGCAGCGCTTCACCCGCTTCGGCTTGGAGCTGCACCCCGAGAAGACCCGTCTGGTCGAGTTCGGCCGCTGGGCCGGGCGCGACCGCAAACGGCGGGGCGAGGGGAAGCCTGAGACCTTCAACTTCCTCGGCTTCACGCATAGCTGCTCGATGACGAGGAAGGGGCGATTCACGGTGTTGCGCCAGACGATGCGCAAACGGATGCAAGCGAAGCTGCAGGCAGTGAAACTCGAGCTGCGGCGACGCATGCACACGGCCATTCCCGAACACGGCAAGTACCTGCGAGCCGTCGTGCTCGGACATCTGCGCTACTACGGGGTGCCGCGAAACGGCCCGGCGCTGTGGAGCTTCAGCCGCGCCGTCAGCCGGCTCTGGTGGCAGACACTGCGCCGCCGCAGCCAGCGGCACCATCTGCCCTGGGAGCGCATGAAGCACTACGTCCAACGGTACCTGCCCCCAGTTCGCATCTGTCACCCCTATCCCACCTTGCGTCATGCCGTCAGAACCTGAGGCAGGAGCCGGATGCGGTAGTGCTGCACGTCCGGATCTGTGCGGGGGGCGCCGGGCGACCGACGTCCCTACCGCGACCCCATGCCCTCGCCCCGCCTATTCATTCCCGCCGGCACCAATTGCCGCCATTCCGGTCGGATGATAACGGCCGACGCATGGATCCGTTCAAGGACCGCGTCGCGGTGATCACCGGCGGCGCCGGCGGCATCGGGATGGCGATGGCGCGGGCGTTTGCGGCGCGCGGGGCGCGCATCGTGCTCGCCGATCTGAACCAGACGGCGTTGACCGCGGCGGTGGCGGAGCTGGAGAAGGAGGGCGCCACGGCGCTCGGCGTGCCGACCGACGTCACCGCGCTCGACAGCGTGCAGGCGCTGGCGGTCGCGGCGCGCGCGCGCTTCGGCGGCGTGCACATCGTCTGCAACAACGCCGGCATCGCGCTGTT
>CAZPCC010000314.1:0-5937 GCA_964584905.1 uncultured Gemmatimonadaceae bacterium
CAGTCGCTGATGCACTGGTACTCTCAAGGCGTCATCTCCTACGAGAGCGCCATGTTCTACGCGACCAACCCCAGCGAGTTCGCCCTGCGCACGCAAGGAGTGGAGGGTTCCAGCGACCAGTCGTGGGATGCCTTTCAGCAGGACGTCAATGTCTGACGGTTTTCGCGCCTTGGCGTAAGGCGCCGTCATGTTCAAGAAAGTCCTGATCGCCAATCGTGGCGAGATCGCCTTGCGCGTGATCCGCGCCTGCCGCGAACTCGGTATTCAGACGGTGGCGGTGTACTCCGAGGCGGACCGCGAGTCGCTGCACGTCCGCTTCGCTGATGACGATGTGTGCATCGGCCCGGCCCCGGCCCGCGAATCGTACCTGCGCATCCCCCGCATCATCGCTGCCGCCGAGATCACCGGAGCCGACGCGATTCACCCCGGCTACGGATTCCTCGCCGAGAACGCCGAATTCGCCGAGATGTGCGCCGCCTCGAACATCGCCTTCATCGGCCCGACCGCCGAGCAGATCAGGGTGATGGGAGACAAGGCGGCGGCCCGGCGGGCGATGGCCGACGTCGGCGTGCCGGTGGTTCCCGGAACGCCGGGGCCTATCGAGGATTCCGATGAGGCGCTCGGATTCGCCAACGACATCGGGTTTCCCGTAATCATCAAGGCGGCGGCCGGTGGCGGCGGCAAGGGCATGCGAGTCGCCAACGATGCGGACGATTTCGCGCGTGCCTTTCAACTGGCGCGCTCCGAAGCGCTGTCGGCGTTCGGCAACGGCGACGTGTACGTGGAGAAGTACCTGGCCAGGCCGCGGCACATCGAGTTCCAGATTCTCGGCGACCGGCATGGCCACGTGATCCACCTGGGTGAACGCGATTGCTCCGTGCAGCGCCGCCACCAGAAGCTCATCGAGGAGGCACCGAGTCCCGCCGTCAATCCCGATCTGCGGAAGCGGATGGGAGACGCGGCAGTTCTCGGCGCCAAGGCCATCGACTACGTAGGGGCCGGTACGATCGAGATGCTGCTGGACACCGATGGCGAGTTCTATTTCATGGAGATGAACACGCGCATCCAGGTGGAGCACCCGGTGACGGAGATGATCACCGGAATCGATCTGGTAAAGGAGCAGATTCGCGTCGCGGCTGGAGCACCGCTCTCGGTTCTCGAGCTGCCCATGCTGCGCGGCCACGTCATTGAGTGCCGCGTCAACGCCGAGGATCCCGCTCGAAACTTTCAGCCCTCGCCCGGCCGTATCGAGGTTTTCCATCCGCCCGGTGGGCCAGGTGTGAGAATCGACACGCACGCCTACGCGGGGTATACGGTGCCGCCGTTCTACGACTCGCTCATCGCCAAGCTCATCTGCCAGGGGCGGGACCGCCAGGAGGCGATCGGACGCATGCAGATGTCGCTCGACAGCTTCATCGTCGAAGGCATAACGACGACCATTCCATTCCTCTCACGCGTCATGGGCCACAAGGAGTTCCAGCGCGGCGATGTAGACACCAAGTTCCTCGAGCGGCACCCGGCGCTCATGAAGGACTGACGCGTGCGCGTGGAAGTCTACTTTTCGCCGCTTGGCGTTCCGGCGTCTGCGTTCGTCGGCAAGGTCGTCGCCGTCATCGACGTTTTGCGGGCGTCGACCACCATTGCCGCGGCGCTGCACAACGGTGCGCGCAACGTGCTGCCGTTCGAGAGCTCCGAGGAGGCGGTCACGCGCGTCAAGTCGTTTGACAGGAAGGAGGTCGTGCTTGCGGGTGAGCGAAAAATGAAGGCGATCGCCGGGTTCGATCTGGGAAATTCGCCGCTGGAGTTCACACGTGAGGTGGTAGAGGGGCGCTCGGTCCTCCTGGCCACTACCAACGGTACGGCGGCCATAACGGCTGTACAGGGCGCTCGTGATGTCGTGATCGCGAGCTACGTGAACTTCACCCCGGTCGTGACGCTGCTTCGGACGGCGACGCGCGCCGGAACGGACGTCGTGCTGCTGTGCTCCGGCCATGAGAAGGGATTCGCTCTCGAAGACACGGCATGCGCCGGCCGCTTCGTGAGGCATCTGGTGCGCGGCCGTCCCACGGTGGAGCTGAACGATGCAGCGCGGGCCGCGGTGCTCATCGAGAAGCGATATGGCGATCGCATCGATGAGGTATTCGCCGAAGCCGAGCACGGGCGCGCCCTCAAGGAGGCCGGGTTCGGTCCGGACCTCGAGGCATGTGCGCAGCTCGAGGCGTACCCGGTCATTCCGATTTACCAGGAACGGCAGATCACCAAGATCGGCCCAGGCCGGGAGCGATGATGAATGGGGCGTGACACGCTGCGCCGCGAGTTGGCGGGTGCGGCGCTCGCGCTGCTCGCCCTGTTTCTCCTTGCTTCGATCGCGCTGGAGAAGCCGGTACTGGCGCACAGCTACTGCATGGAATCGAGCGGTCTGTTCGGGCCGATCGGCTCCTGCCTTCGCAACGCCACCGTTTCGCTGCTCGGTCTGCCGGCGGCGGTACTGCTCGCCATGGCGTTAGGCGTCGTTGCCGCCAGGCTGCTCGGACGCAATCTGCCGGGAGACGAGCGGCGGTGGGGCGCCTTCGTCGGTGGCATGGTACTGCTCCTGCCGATCGTGCTCGCCACCGCGCTCGGATCGGGCACCGGCGACCATCCGGCCACCGGCCTGCTGGGCGGGGCAGTCTACTCCGGCTTGCGAGCGGCGGTGGGGGTGGCCGGCGCGTGGGTCGTAATGATCGCCGCCTTCTCCGCGCTGACCATCGTCACGCTGGCATGGAATCCGGTCCGCATGGTGATCGGCCCTTCACGAGGGCGCGGCGCGCCCGCGCCTGACAATCGCGCGAGCGACGGCCGTCGTGGCGCGCCCGACGAAGACGACCTGGAGCCCGCGCCGGAGGAGCTGCCGGCGATCGATACCTCGGGCATGTTCGGGGACGAGACCCTGCAGCGCGAGCTGGCGCTGACGGGCAAGCGCAAGAAGCGAGAGGGTGGGGCGACGCGGCGGGAGGACAAGATCGCCGCCGAGTTCGATGCGCACGACCACGGCGGGGAGGGGGACTGGGGCAAGCCTCCGATCGACCTGCTCACCCTTCCACCCGCTCCCGATCCCGAGCTGCACGACCGCGAGCTGGACGCGATGGGTGACAAGCTCAAGGAAGCGCTGCGCACCTTCCGGGTGGATGCAGAGATCGTGGGCCGCACGACGGGCCCGGTGGTGACACAGTTCGAGGTGGAGCCCGCGCCCGGGGTGAAGGTGCGGCAGATCGCCAATCTCTCGAACGATCTGGCGCTGGCCATGCGTGCGCAGAGCATTCGCATCGTCGCGCCGATCCCCGGCCGGGGCGCGGTGGGTGTGGAAGTGCCCAACCCGACGGCGGAGATCGTTCCCTTCCGCGCGCTGCTCGAATCGCGGGAGTACCAGTCGGCGCGCGCCGCGCTCCCCATAGCGTTAGGCAAGGACCTCGAAGGCAAGCCGGTGATCGCCGACCTCGCCAAGATGCCGCACCTGCTCATCGCCGGAGCCACCGGATCGGGCAAGTCGGTGTGCATCAACACGATCATAACGAGCCTCGTCTACCGCCACTCGCCGCGGAAGCTGCGCTTTCTGATGGTCGATCCCAAGATGGTCGAGCTGTCGGTCTACAACGCGCTGCCGCACCTGCGGCACAAGGTGATCACCGACAACCGCGACGCCGCGGCGGTGCTCCGGTGGGCGGTGCACGAAATGGAGGACCGATACAGGCTCCTCGCCGCCAACGGCTGCCGCAACGTGCAGGATTTCAACCGCCGCGTAGCGACAGGCGCGGTGATGAAGCGTCCCCCCGACGACGACGTGGCGTTTGCCAATGAGGTCTACGAGGGGGGCGAGCAGCCGTACATCGTCATTGTCATCGACGAGCTGGCCGACCTCATGATGACGGTGCAGGGCGAAGTGGAGACGCCGATCGCCCTGCTCGCCCAGAAGGCGCGCGCCATCGGCATCCACCTGATCCTCGCCACCCAGCGGCCGAGCGTGAACGTGATCACGGGGCTGATCAAGGCGAACTTCCCGAGCCGCGTCGCCTTCCGCGTCGCCTCTCAAGTGGACAGCCGCACGATCATCGACGGCGCCGGCGCCGAATCGCTGCTCGGCAACGGCGACATGCTGTTCATCCCGCCGTCCAGGTCCGAGCCGATGCGCCTGCAGGGCGCCTTCATCTCGAGCGATGAGACGGAGACTCTGATGCAGTGGTATCAGGATCGTCGCGCAGCTCGCAAGGCAGAAGCCGAAGCGCGCGGCGAGATGGTGGTAGAGGAGGTGGAAGACGACGACATCCTGGTAAAGGTGCGCGAGCTCGACGCGCGCGCCCGCATGGAAGGTGTCGTCGAAGACGAGGAGCCTGGCGAGCGCGACAAGCTGTTCCGCGAAGCGGCTGAGCTGTGCATCCAGCACCAGGGCGGCTCCACATCACTCCTGCAGCGCCGCCTGAAGATCGGCTACGGCCGCGCAGCCCGGATCATCGACCAACTGCACGACGCGGGGATTCTGGGCCCGCCTGACGGGTCGAGGCCGAGGGAGGTGTTGAGGGGGTTGGAGGAGATTTGAGGGGCTAGGGGCTTTGTTGAGGGGCTAGGGATCAGGGGCTAGGGGCTAGGGGTGGTGTGCGTCGATTTAGTGGCGGTGGCGTCGTGATCCGCGTCGCCGCTCCCATTAAATCGACGCACACAATCCCTGGCCCCTAGCCCCTGATCCCTAGCCCCGAGGTTTTTCGCTTTCCCCCGCAACCAAAGGATGCCGCCCCTCCCCCCCTCTGTCCCCAAATTCCCCCCATGTCCAACGACTCACAGCTCCTGGGGGAACTGGGCGAGCGGATCGCCGAGCGGTGGCTTACCCGCAAGGGGTGGCGCCTGGTGGGGCGGCGGTTCCGGAATGGCCATCGCGATATCGACCTGATTGTAGAGGGGCATGACACCGTTGTCTTCGTCGAGGTAAAGGCGCGGCATTCGGGCACCATTGCCGATCCTACCCTCGCCGTGGACTGGCGGAAGCAGCGCGAGCTGATCAGGTCGGCGCAGGTCTGGATGGACCGGTTTGGCGCTCCGGGCCGGTCGTACCGGTTCGATGTCGTTGGCGTGCTTGTGGATGGGAAGTCGATTCGGGTTCGCCACGTGGAAAACGCCTTTTTTCTTCGAGGATCCGTTTGACTTCCGGCGGTACTTTCGTATTTTGTTCGGGAACGGCGGCGCGGTGCCGCGAATAGATTTTAATCCTCGCCGGCGGGCGGTGCCGGCAGTTTTCACCCGAGAGGGCGCGACCCCATGGCATCTCCTGCCGTGCACGAAGAGAAGAAAAAAGCGCTGACATTGGCTATCGCGCAGATCGAGAAGTCGCTTGGCAAGGGCTCGATCATGCGCATGGGCGCCGATGGCGGGCGCGTTCGGGTGGATTTCATTTCCACTGGCGCGATCAATCTCGACGCGGCGATCGGCGTCGGCGGTATTCCGCGCGGCCGCATAACGGAGATCTACGGTCCGGAGTCGAGCGGCAAGACCACGTTATGCCTGCACGTCGTGGCAAACGCCCAGAAGAATGGCGGCGTTGCCGCGTACATCGACGCCGAGCATGCTCTCGATATCGAGTACTCGCGCAAGCTGGGTGTGGACGTCGACAATCTCCTCGTCTCGCAGCCCGACACCGGTGAGCAGGCGCTCGAGATCGCAGAGATTCTCGTCAGGTCGGGGGCGGTGGATGTGGTGGTGATCGACTCGGTCGCGGCGCTGGTGCCCAAGGCGGAGATCGAGGGCGAGATGGGCGATTCGCACATGGGGCTGCAGGCGCGGTTGATGAGTCAGGCGCTGCGCAAGCTCACCGGTGCAATAGCCCGCTCCAGAACGTCGGTGATCTTCATCAATCAGCTGCGTGAAAAGATCGGCGTGATGTTCGGCAACCCCGAAACGACCACCGGTGGC
>CAZPCC010000315.1:0-17871 GCA_964584905.1 uncultured Gemmatimonadaceae bacterium
CGCCTTGGCGAGGCGGGCAGGCGGCAGGCGATACCAATCGTAGTCAAGCGCATCGCCCCGCTCCGCCCCTTCGAGCATGGCATCAATCACGACGTTATCCACGTGATCGGAGGCGAGCGATGCTGTGTCCCGCCATTCGGCCACCACCAACAGCTGCGGATCGTATTCCAGGTCGGACGGTTCCTGCGTCTCGAAATGCCTAACGCCGAATGACGACAGCCAGCGCCGCAGTCCCGGCGCCGAGATGGTCGACAGGCCGGTCCAGAGCTCGACGCCGCGCTCCCGGTACACGGACGAGGCGACCTCGGAGCAGAATAGCCGCGACGGATCGTCATAATCCATTGTAAAGTCGTAGGGAATGCGCTCGGTACGGGCGCGGGCTAGCATCCGCGAAGCGGCGCGATGAGGCAGCATCGGATCGGCCACCAGCGCGGGTATATCGGCCCGCGGCCGCAGGATGAGAATGCGGCGTTTCTTGTCGAGCAGGTATGCCTCGCCGGAGGAAACGTCCACGCCGCGATCGATGTGCGCCTCGATGACCGAGATGCTGCCTGACGTGGAATCAACGTGCACGAGTGCCACGTGTGAAAAATTGCCCGGATAGTCGCTACCCCGGGAGATGAGCGCCGACGTCGGGTATCCCCCACGGGAGACGAGAATGTCACCCGAATGGATGGCGATGCCCTCTATCGTTGCGGCAGGAGTCACGGATGGCGCAGGGGTGCCGGCGAGAATATCAGGAACGCGGCCCGGGTGATGCAACATTGCTTCCTCCAGCGCCGCCCGGCTCCCGTACAGCGATTGGTAAATGCGGCTCCTCGCCGCCGAGCCGCGCATGTCCCACTCCCGCGACTGATCCTTGACCGATTCGCGAAACGTGGTCTGAATGCGCGCGTAGTCAGGCAGGCGGGCCGGGCAGGCGGCGACCATTGGCGCAATACCGAAGAATCGGTTCTCGAGTGTGTCCAGTATCGTGTCATCGGGGCGCACCGGGCTGATACGCAGTCGCGCTATGCCGGCAACGAGCGCCGTCAACTCGCGCACCAGTGCGGAATCGGTGGAGGAACAAGCGGTGCGGGCGACGGCTTCGAAGCGAGCCTGCAGCCCATTCCAGTACGCGTCGCGATTCCAGGCAAAGCTCTGCGCCCCCGGCGGGGCCGCGGCGACCGGTGCCTCGGGACCGGGCACGGCCAGCAGAAGACCAAGCACGGTTACGGCAGCGGCCGCGATCAGCAGCTTTCTTTGTTTATCGAGTAAGATCATGCGTGGTATAGGTGCCGGAAATGCAGGAAGCGACTGTGGTCCACCGGTGTGGGGTCACTCATAATGACGATTGTTCTCCCAAACATTCACGCTGGTGCGCGCAACTCGCTTTGGCCTCATGGTGGCCCCGCCTGGAAGCTCAATTGACACAGAGGTTTCGAGGGGACCACTCTGACGCCCTACTCGACGCACTGAAGACCCGCTCGCTGACTCCTGTGCCTTCTCTTGAATCCTCGGACCCCGCCAACCGTTCATTCCATGCGCCTCGCCTATCTACTTGCCATCGCATTCATCTCGACTCCAGTTGGCCTGCTCAGCCAGGAGCCGGTCGCATGGGGAGATCCACTTGTCTTTCACACTTTCTCGATAGCTGCCGTCGATCCAAGGACCGGTGAGGTCGGTGTCGCGGTGACGACGCGCGTGCCGTGCGTTGGGAACGGCGTTCCGTGGGTACGCGCCGGTGTAGGTGCAGTAGCGACCCAGGCGAATACGCGTACCGCGTATGGAGACGAACTGCTCGACGCGATTGCAGGTGGCGCCAGTCCGGCGGAGGCGCTCAGCCGATTGCTCGCAGCCGACTCGAGTGCCACGAGTCGTCAGGTGGGCGTCATCGCGCGCGACGGCCGCTCCGCGCAGCATACCGGCTCCGGAGCCAGCGCGTGGGCCGGTCATCGGGCCGGCGTCAACTACGTTGCACAGGGTAATATTCTCGTTGGGCCGGAGGTACTGGAAGCAGTGGCGAAGTCATTCGAGTCGAGCGAAGGCGAACCTCGCCACCTTGCCGACCGACTGATCGATGCTCTCGCCGCTGGACAGGCGACGGGCGGCGATCGGAGGCACGGGCGCTTGCAGAGCGCTGCCGTTGTGATAGCCGATGCACGCGAGGGCCGCTCGCGGCGCGCCGATGGGATGACGGCGAACATCAACGTTTGCGAGCATCCGGAGCCCGTACGAGAACTGCGCCGGATATACGACGCAATCTCCCAGACGCTCGGTTATCGCACCCTGCAGGCGTATTCCGGTGCAGACGTGCGGCAGCTCAAGGTGATGTTGCACGCGCTCGGTCACTATCGCTCCGGGGAGAGTCAGCTGGCCCGTAGCGACGATGCATCGGCCTACACGCCGGAAACCGTGGCGGCGGTGAACGCGTTCCGGGCAACCGAAGGATTGGCCGGGCCTGACGTGGGCGCGCCAGCCGGACTGGTGGACGAAGAGACCGTAGCGCGGCTGTGGGCGGCGCTCGAGCGGGGGGGGAAGGCCAGGGCTGTTCGCGAGCAGCTGCTCGATCTTACCGCCGTAAGGCGCTAGGCGCCTATCCGCCGCCGGAACCACCACTCCCTCTCGCGCCCCGGGGCTATCTCGAGGCTCACCATCACTTCGTCCCGATCTCCCGGGGAAAGCACCAGCGTGTGCTCGTCCACTCTGCGTGCGCGCTCCTCCGTGAAACCGGCGTCGCGGTAGAGTTGGGTCAGATCGGCGATCTCCTTCCGCTTCGCCTGATTGAGGTGAGTCGGAGCCGAGATCCGCACGAACAGCCGCTCTACTCCGCTCAGCGATCGCCCATCGGCGAACTCCTTGTCCAACCCGGACGTCAGGCAGGAGAGAAAGTGACCCCCAATGCCTACTCCCCATAGCCCCGGGGGCACGAAGAAGTGCTCGGCGTCCCACACCGCTGCATTCCCCGCCCGGCGGAACAGCAACTGTGCAGCCTGAATGCGATAGGCAGCCTCGCCGCGATAGTGCATGGCAAGTGAGAACGAGATGAAACGTTCGTCGGATTCGCTGCGGGGCTGAGGCAGCCCGTGCAGCCGCCAGCAATGCATGGCAAATCCCTGCGATTCGGGCGTTATGTCCGTCAATACGTGTTCTTCGGCACCCGGGGTGCCCGCGATCGTCGGCAACCGGAATTGCAGTTCCAGAAAGCGCGTGAAGTCGTGCGCATACAGCGACTTCAGCATGGGCCACCACATGCGGAAAAGGGGAGCATAGGCCCAGCGGGCGAAGTAGTTCATGATACCGAGATAGCGCGCGTGTGTCGCCCGCCTCCCGAGATCCTCCGTCAGGTGAACCTGCTCCATGAAAAGAAGTGCGCGCCTGATCGCGTACAGCGACGTTCGCAATTCATCGGGTGTGAGCTCGGCAGGAGTGCTCTCTTCGGAGTCCGGAACGGTCGAGTCGCCGGCAGCAGATCGCCCCCGCTGCTTCGCGAGCCGGTCGAGCTCATCCACTTCCTTGTAGACTTCACGCAGTACGCGGCCGCAGTCCTTCTGCTGCAGTAGCGTGTCGAGCTGGGCGGCCCGATCCACGATATTCGTCAGGCGTGACTCGAGCCCGGCTGGAACTGGCTGCCATTGCATGCGGGCGCGCGCAAAGACACGCGATACCCAGCGCCGGGCGGCGAGGTGCGGGTCACCCGCGGCGGCCGACACGCGACTGCGTGCCGTTTGCGCATCGCCGACGAATGCAATGACGTCGCGAAAGGCTGCTCGCGCGCAATGGAGACCCAGACGGCGGTAGGATTCCCATTGCGCCTCGTCGTAGAACTGGTCGCCGGTGCTCTCATGCGGAAAGGCGTCGTTGCGCTGGTGGTACTGCAGCACGTCGGCCGGCTCCGTGCCGGTGAGCGTCGGCTTGAAGACGAGAAGCACTCCCATGTCCCCATTCGGATAGCGCACGTCGCCGGAGACCATCGCCTGACGGGCGAATCCACTCGCATCGGGACGCAGCGGCGAGAGATCGATCTCGATTTCGACTCCAAAGTCCTCGCGAACCCGCCTGACGACGTTGCCCAGATCGTCGAACGCAATGTCGGCATCGGCGCCGCAGTCAGAGGCAATGACGTAACGGCAGTGCCGCCGGATCAGTTCGTACAGCGCCATGTTCTCGAAGTGGCCCCCATCGGACAGGTGAACATGGGGCCCGCTCGCGCGTGACTGGCCGAATAGATCGCTGTAGAACTGCGAGCCGGCAAATGCTCGATAGCGTTTGGCCAGAAAGTTCAGCGGGTGGGGAAGCCAGAGTCCGAGCCGCAGATTCAGTGCGGCCATCAGGAAGGTGACCGCCGGGCCGAACTCCATCGACTTCGAGCCCATCTGTGAATTGAAAGCGGCGCCTGACGCGGTCATCGCGGAGGCAAGCGTCGGAATTTGCGGATCGCCCGGAGTCCAGGCCACCCAGTCACCGCCCACCGAGAAACCGACCGGCGAAAGCACGGCGCTCGTTGCACCCCGATGAAGGTTGCCCAGATGATCGGCCGATGCTGCCAAATCGTTCGCCGCGCAACAGATGAGGTGGAGCGGCCGCTGCCGGGTGAGCTGGTCGAGGGGCAGGTCGTCCTCGGCTCGCTCCTCGGTCTGCCGGTGGCCCTTGGGAGTCGACGCGCCAAGATATGCTCGTGCCAGCCTCGATCGGTAGAATCCGTGTAGCCCTATCTCGTTAGGATTGAAGAACGCGAGCGTGACGACGGTCACGATCAATGCCGCAACGTAAGGCAGGTACGTCCGCTCGATTCCCAGCGGCAAGTGCGCGTCGAGTATGGGTGTGGATCGCACCCACCACATGCCGGCAACCACCGTGAGCATCAGCCCTGTCAGAGCGGCGTAGGCGAACAGCTGCGGCAGCCTGGGCTTTATCATGGTTGCCAGTCTGCCGCCGAACCGCCGGCCGGTCGCCTGGCTGAAGAAGCGGTGGAGAACGCCGAAAGCAGCACCGAGTGCCGCGGTGAGTCCGGCAAAGCCCGTTAGGCGGAGCCCGGAGTTCCCGAGGCCCAGGTAAAGGAGCGCGGCTCCGGTGATCCAGAGCCCGGCGAAAACGGTCCAGATCCCGGTGAGCGCGATGAACCGGATGATGATCCGGTCAAGCGCGCCGCGGGCCACCCGCAGCTGTCGCATGCCCGTCCGGGCGACGAACAGGCGGAGTACCACGAGCACGAGCGCATTGGACATCCATGCTCCCGCCGGAAGCAGGAGCAGTAGCCAGCTGTTGGCCGACTCACTCCCTTCTACCAGCGAGCCACGGAGGTGAGCGTGGATATGCAGAAAGCCGAACCACCAGAACACGACTAGAACGGCGACGCCGAGTCCCCAGGCGGCGGCGAACCACCATGTCCAACTTTCACCGCGCCGGATCCAGACGAGTTCCTGGAACGCGAGCACCCCCGCGCTCAGTGTGGTCAACACCAGCAACGACTGCCACTCGCCGCTTGCCGCGACCGCTGGACGGCCCAGGATCCCATAGGCGGCAAGCTGCCAGGCACCGAACGCAAGTACGATCAGCGCGATGGCTGCGGCGAGCGCGGGGATAGTCGAACTGAAAACCGTTGCCGCCAGCCGACCCGTGTCATACGAGAGCAGGCCCAGGCGCGGATTGAGAAAATTACTGAACTCCCGAAGATGCCGGACCTCGGTCGACTCGGGGCGGTCGGCCAACGGTTCTGTGGAGAACGGGTCCGAGGGAGCAGTCTTCGTCGCTCGCGGCCGCGCACGCCACGCTGACCAGAAGCCGCCGATATAACCACCGCCGGAGGCGGTCGAGAGGTAGTCCAGCGTGTCGAGGAGCTTGAGCTCGCTGAGCCCCTGCAGCAATCCGAGGTTGAACGTGGCGCTCCGGATTCCTCCGCCGGACAGCGAGAGCCCGACGATATCATCGTCGGGGTGCTCATGCCAGCTGAGTCCCGCGCCCTCCTCCCGCGGCGCCGAATCATGAATGCTCTTTCGTTGGGATTCGGTGGATTTTCGGCGCGGCTCGAGCTCCAGCTCTACCAGCTCACGGAATGAGGGAGACGTTCTGGGTTTGCTAGGCACAATCACGGCCTCCTGACTTTCGAGCCACCCGACATGCGCATCGCGGCCGCCCACAATATGGGCGAGAATGGGCGTGTTGGTGAGGGCCGGTCGCGGGGCGAGCGACGCGCGACGCGGGACGAGTGATGCGCTCCTGATTCATGATTTCCATGCCTCCTTGCGAACTGACCTCGTCGTCGGCACTCTAACGAGCGCGGTCTCTCCCTGTTCACCTTCAACTTCTCGTTGACGCCCCATGCCGCTCACTCTCCTCAGCTGGTGACGCGCAAACTCACGCGCGTTCTTGGCTCTCTGCTCGGACTCGCGGTCTTTCTAATCGCGCTTTCGGTGCTTCGCAGTGAGTTGAGCGACGGACGGATTGATGATGTCGTCCAACACGCGGCGGATATATCCGCGGAGAAGCTGGTTATCGCGGTGCTGCTGACCATCGCCAGCTTCCTGGTACTGACCGGCTACGACAATCTCAGCCTCCGCTACATCCGCCATCCATTGCCGTATCGCCGTACCGCGCTGGCTTCGTTCATCAACTACGCTTTCAGCCAGGGGTTGGGATTTCCACTGCTCACCGGTGGATCGGTGCGCTTTCGGTTGTATTCGAGGTGGGGCCTGAGCGCGGCCCAGATCACACAGCTCGTCGTCTTCGCGAGCGCAACCTTCTGGCTAGGCGTTCTCACACTCGCCGGGATCGTCTTCGTAATCGCTCCGCCTGGGATATCGCGGGTGCTGCCGGTGGCTGGATGGATCATCCGGCCGGTAGGGATCGTTATGCTGGCTGTGGTCGCGGCATATGCATGGTGGACGCTGACCGGACACAAGCTCCTTCGATTGTGGAGTTGGCGACTGCGGCGACCCGCGCCGCGGCTGGCTGCACTGCAGCTGGCGGTAGCGTGCGCCGACTGGGTGATGGCCAGCGCAGTGTTGTTCGTGTTGATGCCGGCCGAAGCCGGACTGCATTTTCCGGCGTTTCTGGCAATCTTCCTGCTCGCATTCGTCGCCGGTATCATCAGCCACGTACCGGCCGGGTTAGGTGTGTTCGAGACAGTGATCATCCTCCTGCTGCCATCATCGGTGCCCGATGCGCCGGTACTCGGCGCCTTGCTGGTGTATCGAGGGGTTTACTACCTGTTTCCACTGCTTGTTGCCATAGTCATGCTTGCAGGTCACGAGGTGCTCGCGCGATCAAAGAGCGGCGCCACATGATCCACTGACGTTGCACTCATCATATTCAGCCATGCAATTTCGTCGCTTGCTACCAGCAGCGGTTGCAGCCTTTGGGCTCGCCGCAGCGCTCGAAGCGCAGCCCACCGCCGGCAAGGAAACCACACGGGCACTGGCCGGCTGGCTGCAGCTCGACGCATCTCCTGGCGATATGCAGCGTGCCGTGCGGGCGATTCGAGATGCCGAGGCGGGGTGGACTGCCGACGCGCAGGGAAATCTTCTGCTGCGCCGTGGCGAGGGCCGGCCGCGGCGGGTGGTCGCCTGCGGGCTGGATCACCCAGGCTATGTGGTGAGCGCGATCACCGAGCAGGGCTACCTGCGCCTTCACCGTTCGGGCAACGCCCCCGTGCATCCGTTATGGGATCAGTCGCATCAGGCGCAACAGGTGGTGATCCATTCGGCGGGAGGGCCGCTGCCCGGAGTCGTCGCCAATCCTAACGGGCACTTCGCGAGGCAGCATCGCGCCGATTCCGCGGTAGTGGGGGTGGACGATTTGTGGGTGGATGTCGGCGCTCAGTCGGCCGCGGAAGCGGAACGGTTGGGAATCGCACTGATGGACGCCGTGTACCGTGACCTTCCGGCATGGATCTACGCGGGCCACATCAGCGGCGCCGACGCCAGCGGCCGGATTGGTTGCGCCGCCGTCGCCGGCGCAGCGCGGCAGCCGCCCGGGTCGGGCGAGACGATTTTCGTACTTTCCGCGCAGCGCAGCTTTCGATGGTCCGGGCTCAACTCGGTACTCGCCAGGCTGAGAACAGTCGATGAACTCGTGCTGGTGACGCCGGCGCCATTTTCACTGGCAGCGACGGGACCGGTCGGCGGTGTGGTCGACCGACGGATCGCTCGTCCGCGCGAGCTCACTGCTGCGAGTGTCGACTCGGTTCTGTCGCTCGCTGTGCGATCACGATGGCCGGGCTCTCTGGTAGAGAGTGTGCGCATCGCCGATGCTGATTCGTTGCTCGCGAGGGTCACTACAGCGTCCGGTGCGCCACCGATGGGGGCGGGATGGCTGGCGCTAAACCAGCCCGCGGCCCGACCGGGTACGGCGGCGGTGGTGGCAGGGCGCACGACGGGTGCGGAGCAGGTGATACACGATTCACTTGCGGCTCTCCTTACTCTGCTGGCCGACCTGCCGGGTGTCCCGGGACACGAATGGCGCGTGCTCGAGGCAATCCGTGAGCGTCTCCCTGCCTGGGCACGATCCCGCGCCAGCGTCGACGAGGAAGGAAATCTGATCGTCGGGGCCGGACCTCATCGCGACACCTCCGTCTTCATTGCACACCTCGATGAGGTGGGATACGAGGTGGATGGACTGTTTGCCGACGGAAGCGTTTCTCTCGTCAGGCGGGGAGGGGTCATTCCCAGCGCATGGGAGGGCCAGCCCGCGCTGCTGCATTCTGACCTTTCGGAAAATGGCAGTGTGGCGCCGCCAATGCCCGGAGTATTCGTGCCCCGGGATACGGCCACTCTGCGCGCTCCTTCCGGCGCGCTCACCGCATGGTTCGGCCTGGATTCGACCGCGATGGTCGCCAGCGGTGCGGCCGTTGGTTCGGCAGTGACGGGGTACAAGCGCGGTATGCGGTTAGGCGACACCCGGTTCACGGCGCGCGGGCTCGATGATCGCGCGGGATCGCTCGCGCTGCTCCGGGCGGTTCAGAGTCTGGATCCAGAGCAACTCCGCCAACACGTGATCTTCGTCTGGTCTGCTGCTGAGGAGAGCGGGTTGGTGGGTGCTTCGGCGCTCGCCATGCGACTCGGTCCAACGGTGCGGCGGGTGTATGCGATCGACACTTTCGTTTCGTCAGATACGCCGCTCGAAGAGCCAACCTTCGCACACACGCCTCTCGGCGCGGGACCGGTGCTTCGCGCATTGGATGACGGCATCGCAGCCTCTCGCGAGGAACGAGACCGAATCATCAGTATTGCCCGGGCCGCCGGCATTGCGCTGCAGGTCGGCACCACCCACGGATCGACCGATGCAACGGCGTTCGTCGCTTGGGGAGCACTGGGTGCCGGCCTGTCGTGGCCAGGGCGATATAGCCACTCACCAGCGGAAGTGCTTGACCTGCGCGACCTTGCCGCCCTGGTAGAACTGATCGGCGCGCTACTGGTCGAACGATAAACGGCGCCACCGTTGGCGGAAGCAGCGAGAAGTCAGCGGAGCCAATGGTAACTGAATCCGCCATCCCGGGACTGAATCGCTCGAATCGTGCAGCAGACGGCATTGACCGCGCCCGCGGTTACGTGGCGGAACGGATTCTGCCAGCAACTTGCGATGTTCGCCACACACACCCAGTCCCGGAGGTACCGATGGGCCTGCTGGATAACATTCTGGGCAAAGACGACGACAAGGAGAAGAAGAAGGCCGACTTCTCGAAGGTGCAGAGCGGAAGTTCGTCGACCGCTCCGGAAGCGATACCAGTCGATATGCCTTCACCGACAGGAGAGCGCCGCACGTACACGGTGAAATCAGGGGACACGCTTTCCGAGATCGCACAACGCGAGTACGGAGAGGGCAGCGAGTGGCGCAGGATCTATGAAGCCAATCGCGACACCATCAAGAATCCCGATCTGATTTATCCGGGCCAGACGCTCACACTGCCGTAAGGCACTTCTTCGAGGAGATCGAACGATGAAACAGGCAGGAAGCTGGACGCGTCTTACGCTGGTCGCGTTATGTGCGGCTCTGAGTGTGACCGCCTGCAACTCGAATGACCGAGCGGACGAAAACGTAGCTGGCGGAACGGTCACGGACGCGCAGGTATCGGTGAGCGATGTCAAGCTCGGAAAGGGAATCGACGCCAACAGGAACATCACCGACGAGACCGACGATTTCGCGCCGACGGATCAGATATACGTGGCGGTTGAAACGGACGGCTCCGCCCAGAACGCAACTCTTACCGCACGCTGGACGTACGAGGACGGCCAGGTAGTGGACGAGACCACCGAGAACCTGTCGCCGACCGGGCGCGCCTTCACCGAATTCCACATCGGTCAGGCAACGGGCCTTCCGGGTGGTGACTACAAGGTGACGATCCTGCTCAATGGAACCGAAGTCGAGACGAAGGAGTTCACCGTAGACTGATGCCCGCGTCCAACGCGAGCACTGGGGAATGCGCTGATGGGGCGCTCGAGATGATTCGGGCGCCCCGTCGCTGCATCCAGGGCGGGTCCGCGTTGTTCTCTGTGGGTCGGCTTGGCTTGGTTGGCGCCGCGACCAACCTGTTGCTAGGCTAGCGGAGAAGTGTTCCGCCAGCGGAAGGATACCTCGGGCACCGGTGAATCGCCGGCGCGCCTCGAATCGTGCAGCCTCGGCCTTTCTACCATCGAGGGGCGGTAGGCCGGCCTGCGCAGCGCCTCTCGACTGGCCTGACGGGCCGCAGCCAGCACCGGCGGCAACAGGAAGAGATCGACGAGCTCGGGATCGAAATGCGTTCCTCGCCCAGCGGCGATGAATTCCAGCGCCTGGTGCCGCGGCCCGGCGGCGCGGTATCGACGCCGGTGGGTCAGCGCATCGAACACGTCCACGACGGAGACTATACGGGCCTCGATCGGAATTTGATCGCCCGCCAAACCATCGGGATAGCCCGCACCGTCCCACCTCTCGTGATGCGCTCTAACGCCGACGGGTAGCTCCGGATAGAAACGGGCCAGCGGAGCGACCACACACTCGCCACGTGCGGGATGAGTGCGAATCATTCGCCGTTCGGCGCTACTCAGGCGATCGCCCTCGTGCACGATGTCGAACAGCGCCTGATGGATCTTGCCGATGTCATGGAAGATCGCCACCCGCTCCACACGCATCAGCAGCCTTGAATCCCCGTCGGCGAAATCGGCGAGCGTGCGCGCCGCGGCGGCACCGCGGCGAGCGTGCCTGCCAGTATCCGGATCGTTGGCATCGATGGCGTTGAGCAGAGACTCGAGTGCTGCTGCGGCCAGGCGCTCGGCCGTGCGTTGCAACCACGGCTTGGATTCGAGAGGCTGTAATTCGTTCATGATCCTGGCTAATCCCCTCCAATGTGTGCCGCCCCTCGGTCGATGAATGAGGAGGGGCGGCGGCCACCCAATCTAAGAGCGCTGCACCACTAGTGGAGAAAACCTAGCCACTCCACAGCCACGAATCGTGCAAGACCGCCGCCGCCACCCTGGCTTCGCTCATCCGCGCGCCCTCAACTTACGCCCAGGCGTATTGTCTGTTATGGATTTGGGGGACGTGGTCTCGTACTGTCCGGCTCGGCGGTAACGAGCGAGTCCGGTAACGACCGATCGGGACCTGGGCCGGTGTTCGCCTCCCGCGGCGCGGCGCGAAGATCGCATGAGTGCTGCAATTCCATGAATCGATCGAGGACCTCGAGATGAGGCCACCCAGACTCCAAACTGATCGGCTGTCATGGCGGAAGTGATTCGAGCCGCCGCCACGGCGCTCGGTGTTTTCACGGTCGTCACGACCGCGCTTCCGGTGCTGTTTCCGCGAGCCAAAGCGTGGTGGATCCGCATCTTCGATTTTCCGCGGGTGCAGTTGGCCGTGATCGGCGCCATCGCCTGTGGCATCGCGTTGCCCGTAGCGGGGTCGCTCGATTGGCCGTGGGTGGCGCTGCCAGCGGCCACCGGTGCCGCGGTGCTTTATCAGGTAGCGCGAATATGGCGGTACACACCGCTGGCACCTCGTGAGGTTGAGCGCAGTCGTGGCTCAGAGCCGGGGAGGCGTATCTCCCTGGTCCTCACCAACGTCCTGCAGGATAATCGTAATGCGGCTCGTGTGGTTCAGGCCATCCGTGAAGCGGACCCCACGATAATTCTGTGCGTTGAGATTGATGACTGGTGGAGAGAGCAACTCGACGTCCTCGCCGAGAGCCACCCCTATTCGATCAGCTGTCCGCTGCCCAATACCTATGGGATGCTGCTGTATTCAAGCCTGCCGCTCGAAGATGGGAGCGTGGACTTTCTGATCGAGGACGATGTGCCATCGATCCAGGCGATAGCGCGAATGGAGTCGGGCGTGCGCATCTGGATCAACTGTCTGCATCCGCGTCCTCCCGCGCCGGGCGAGAACGACAGCTCGGCGCAGCGCGATGCGGAGCTGGTCGTTGTCGCGAAGCGCGTGCAGGGCGCCGCGATGCCGGTGCTCGTGTGTGGCGACTTGAACGATGTAGCCTGGTCGCGCACGACGCGGCTGTTTCAGAAGATCAGCCGTCTGGTGGATCCGCGTAAGGGACGCGGATTTTTCGGCACCTTCCACGCGAGCTATCCGTTCCTGCGCTACCCGCTCGACCATGTCTTCCACTCAGACGATTTCCGGCTGGTGGAGATGCGGCTTCTGCCTCACGTCGGTTCCGATCACTTTCCCGTTTTCGTGGAGTTGAGCTACGAGCCCGATGCTGCCGCGGAACAGGAAGCGCCTGCCAACGATCACGAAAGCGAGGCCGAAGGAGACGAAACGATTGCGCGGGCGCGTTCGGGCCAGGACGGCGGAGCGAAAGGCTGAACTCGCCGAAAGGCAGTTCCCACTTCTTCAGTCATGGTCCAACAGCTCGCTTATGACTCGTCCATCTACTCCGGTCATCGTAACGCCAAGCATCTCCGCGGCGGTGGGTGCGAGGTCCAGTATCGATGCCTCGCTCGTGAGGCGCCGATGAGCGATTCGCGGACCGGCCGCCACGAACCATCCACCGGGTCGATGCTCTCCGGTGCGCGCATAGTCATTCACACCCTCCACCGTACCGAGCCCGGGGACCCGTGCACGCGTCCGGCCGCGAGACGCGTCGCCTAGCGCCGAGCTTTCCAGTGGTCGATCGTCGTTCCACTCTACCAGCAGGTCGGGAAGCGCATCTAGATGCTCTCCTGCGTACAGATCGCCGGTGCGAAGCACGCGAGAAACAAGTGGCTGCCCACTGGCGTCATCGACAAGGGCCATCAGGTCGCGCGTAAGGCTTGCACAGAGTGCATCGGCCTCAGCACCTGGTGCAAGAATTCCCAGCGGCTCCCGGCCGGCGAGATTGAGACGGATGCCGCCGACAGCGAGCCCGTTACCGACCGGGAAGCACCGGCTTCGGCCCACGTCGACGCGCAGTTCGGGCGTCGATGCCTTTTTCTTCTTCACGGGGCCGATCGCATCACGGAGCGCGCGCAGTGGCCTGCGCAGCGATGCCGGCAGAAGGTTCCGCATCGCTCGCGCCAACTGATAAGCGCTTCCACGGCCGGCCGGCCGTGGTCCGACCGGTTCCGGAAGCACGGTAACGCCCAGCCTGACGAGCACATCGCGAAGCAGAAACTGCGCTCCGTAGCGATGAGCCATGCCATGAGCTGTGAATACAATCACCGCGGCATCTCCCGCGCTGGCAAGCACTTCACCGATTGCCGCATCGATCGCGCGATAGACGCGCCGGAGTGGATCGCCGTGAGCCTCGACGAACGCGGAATCGTGGGCGGGATGTGCCTCGTCGTGCAGGTGCCAGCACTGGTGCCCCACGCAGTGCGATTCGGTGAACACCTGAATGAACAGGTCCCATCCGCCCCGCTCGAGCAGTGCGCGCGTCCAGACCGACTTGCGCCGCACGCCCTCTTCCAGCGCGGCGACGAACTCCGCGTACTCCCGTGGCGACCGGTTCGATCGATCACACGAGCCGCCTAGCGGGTGGCTGCCATGACGTTCGCGCAACTCTTCGGCGAGATCGTCAGGCGCTGCCCGAAAACCGTAGAGCGCGTCATGGCCGCCCCACTCGACGACCTGCACTCCGTTCAACTCCCGGTCGAGCCGCGTGAGTGGTACGTCGAGTATGGCGACACGCTTGCCGGCGCGGCTCAACGTGGTCCAGAATGCCGGTCGTCGGACGAACTCCGCCTCGGCAACCCAGTGCAGACGATAGCTGCCGGGCACCAGCTGCAGCAGATAGTGTACGCCGTGACTCGCCGGGTTCGTGCCGGTATAGAGCGATGGCCATGTCGATCCGACGAAGAATCCCGTCACCCCGGTCGTGCGTCCAGTCGTGCCACGGGCGATCAGCGCGCCAAGGTTTGGCAGAGTGCCGTCGCTGGCCCACTCTTCGAGAAGTTCGGGATTGGCGGCGTCGATGCCGAGCATGACGAGTCGTGCCGGAGGGGCCACGTCAGGCGCGCCCCATGATCGTCGCTTCGATCAGGTGGCGGATGAACGGCAGGTAGCGCCATCCAGCGGGCTCGCGCAATGTGGCAAAGTGCCATCGCCAGGCTTCCCTGACGTCCCCGGCGCGTAATGCGACGTTCGCCGACTGGTGCAATGCCGCCGCGATTCGCCGGCGCAGTTCGCGCCTGGCGAACGCGGGAAGGTCGAGCGCTCTGATCTGTCTAAGCGCGTCCGACTGGCCAACCATGTATTCCCGGGACTTGGATTCCGAGAACGGGGTGCCTGTCGTGTAGACCACGGTGGGAGTCTCGATCCAGACCATACCGAGCATCGAGAACCTGATACCGAGATAGGTGCATTCGAGATACTTTGGCATTTTCGTGAACAGATCGGCGGTTTCCGGCGTCGTGCGGCAAAGCCACGAGCCGGGAAGCATCCAATTACGATTGAACATCGCGCGCAATGGATCGGTCTGTATGTCGGTGCCCTTCGCAACGTGCAGTACGTCTCCCTCCGCTTCGCGCCGGTATCCGTTAGTCACCGCCACGATACGGTCGGGATGGCGCTCCAGCGCAGTGTATCGCAACTTGAGAGCACCAGGCAGAAGGTGGTCGTCGTCGTCCAGCGAACCAAAGTACGAGGCCTCGACATGATGCAGTCCTTCGTGAAGCGCTGCCGGGAGCCCGGCTTCGCTCCTCGTGATCAAACGCACTCGGTCATCGCCGGCCAGTTCGGCGGCAAGGCTCGCGTCATCGGGCGCGCCATTCAATACGACGAGCGCGCGCGCCCTCACATCCTGCTGGTCTATCACGCTCTGCACTGCGCGCCTCAGTGATTCGCGTCGCTCGCGAGCGGCGCGTGTAGGGATGATGACAGTGATCTCGGGCGGTAGCGTGGGTGTCACCGCCTTACAACCGGCGCGCCGCCGGAAACGGCGAGGCGGCAGGGAGGGGAATGGAGCTCGACGCGGGCGCGAACGGCGCCAGGGGTACTCTCGAGACCGACGTGTGTATCGTAGGGGCTGGCCCGGCAGGGCTTGTCGTTGCAGCGACGTTGGCGGCCGCCGGACTTGATGTGATCGTGCTGGAGAGCGGCGGGCCGGCGCATAACGCTGAAGTCCAGGAGCTCAACGACGGCGATACCAGCGGCGACCCGTATGCCGGAATGCGCGTAACTCGTCATCGTCAGCTCGGCGGAACCGCCGCGCTGTGGAACACCCGGTTCCCGGGGGGCGTGGGCGCCAAATACACGCCGCTCGACCCAACGGACTTCGGGAAGCGCGCCGCGCATCCGCTCTCCGGATGGCCGATCGCCTTCGATGATCTCGAGCCGTTCTACCGGCGGGCGCAAGCGACTTGTGGACTCGGAGAGTTCGCGTATCATGCCGCGGCCTGGCAGAAAGAGGGACGAGAGCCCCTTACGACGGTTGCACCTGAGCTCGAGTCACGCGTATACCAGTTCGGTACGCGCGATTCTCTTATCGAGCCAATGTTACGCACCCTCCGGGATGCCAGCAACGTCCGTTTACTCACGCGGGCGACGGTTCTCCGTTTGGAGACCGAATCGGCCGGTAGCCGTGTTTCGAGGGCCCACGTAGCGTCGCCGAGCGACGGGCGATGGTTCGTCGTTGCCGCCCAGTTTGTTCTTGCGGCGGGCGCTATCGAGAATGCACGGCTGCTGCTGTGCTCAGGCACAAACCCTTCCGGGCTGGGAAACGGCACCGGATGGGTGGGACGGTGCTTCATGGAGCACCCGCGCGACCGCTCCATCGTGCTGCGCCCGGCGTCGCGGCGGGCTCTTGAGCGGCTCCGATTGTACGATATCGACGACAGTCCTGGAGAGGTGCCGGTGGTGGGCCGATTGGCCCTCACGCAGGACACACTGCGCGATGCTGGCGTGCTCAATGCGTCGGCGACTCTGCTTCCGCTCATCCGGCCCGCTGTGCGCGGCGCGCGTGCGGCGCTGGGACCGCTGGCACGCCGCCCATTGGCGGAGCGGTGGCTGTTTCGTGGCGGGCATGGCTGGTCGCGTCATCCGGCGCCGCGAGCGGTGTTGAGCGGTTTTTCAGTGCTGCTCAATCTGGAGCAGGCTCCGGACCCGGAGAATCGCCTAACGCTAAGTACCCGCCTTGATTCGCTCGATGTTCGGCGTGCGGAGCTGCACTGGCGGTGGCGGCCGCGCGACGAGGCCTCCCGTGCGCGCGTGCTAGGCCTGTTCACAGCTGCACTCGAGCGTTCCGGACTCGGACGCGTAGAGGTAAGCTCGGGCTTGCTCGATCCGAACGCCCACCATCATTCGGGTACGACACGAATGCATTCCGAGGCGGCCTACGGCGTAGTCGATGCCGACGCGAGAGTGCACGAGCTGGAAAACCTGCATGTTGCCGGAGCGTCCGTATTCCCCACGTCCGGTTTTGCGAATCCGGTCCTGACGATCGTCGCGCTTGCCCTGCGGCTGGCGGACCGTTTGATCGCGCTGCGCTGAAGTTGGGCGCGCGTTTGGCCGGCGATGGAAGATCTGCAGCTGGGAACCAGGATCAAGGCCGCTGGCGTTGCATCGTGATACGAGCACGATTCTTGTTGCCTCAACTATCTCAATTCGAAGATTCATTGAGGTGAATCAACGCAGAGCACGCCAATGCCAGATGGGAGTTACTATCATGACGAGTACGGAAACCGCAACCGAAGTAAGCACCTGGTCGATTGATCCCGCTCATTCCGAGGTTGGCTTCGCGGTGAAGCATCTGATGATCAGCACCGTGAAAGGACACTTTGCCGATGTGCAGGGCACGATTACGGTACACGAGACCGATCCGTCGCAGTCGTCTGTCGAAGTGATTATCGACGCGTCAAGCATCGATACCCGGTCTCCCGATCGCGACAAGCATCTGCGCTCGGCCGACTTCTTCCAGGTCGAGAAGTGGCCGAACATCACGTTTCGCAGCCGCAAGATCGAAGGGGCGACGTTCAAGGAAAACCAGCGCTTCCGCGTAACCGGTGACCTCACCATCCGCGACGTCACGAAGGAAGTGGTGCTCGATGCCGCCTTCGAGGGTCGTAGTCACGGGATGGGGAATGAACGCGCGGCATTCACCGCAACCACGAAGATCGATAGGCGGAACTTCGGGCTCGAATGGAATCAGGCGCTCGAGGCAGGCGGCGTTCTGGTGAGCAACGAAGTGAAGATTTCAGTCGCCGTGCAGGTGGTAAAGGAGTGACGGCGGGTCCCACGGTGTGAGCCCTAGACGGCCGGGGAGGAGGCGGTGGCATGAAGGCGGGGAGCGACGATGGCGTTGCTCCCCGTTTTTGCGTTCGGCTGTCTGGATCGTGTCCGTCTGCTCGCATTAACGGGTGCGTCCTCGACACTTCGCCTCGTCACTCGGTCCGGGCATCCTGATGGCTTATCCTTCTGTCCTCGAAGTTCAACGATCGCCCGCAACCGCACTCATGGCTCGCCTGCTCGTGCTGTTCGTCACCGCCTTCGTCG
>CAZPCC010000316.1:0-28126 GCA_964584905.1 uncultured Gemmatimonadaceae bacterium
GAACGCCATCTACAGCTTGTTCGCAGGATCTGCGAAATCTGCGTAATCTGTGGTTCCTGTGGTGTTTCCTAACCGCAGCGACCGCCGTTCAGCCCATCTCGAGAGAAGCGCACTGACTGGAAGAGCCGCAAGAAACAAGCAACCACAGATCACGCCGTTTACGCAGAACGCCATCTACAGCTTGTTCGCACGATCTGCGAAATCTGCGTAATCTGTGGTTCCTGTGGTGTTTCCTAACCGCCACGACCGCTCCGAGAATGTTTACAGATGCAGCAGCGATCATCTGCGGAATCCGGTGTAGATCTGCGCTTCGCAGTTGCAGTTTGCGGTTCTCTTGAGGCTCCTCGCTATCCCGAGTGGACGGCAGGGTCGGCATGAGACGGAGTAACGGGTCGCTGAGGTCAACGCTCTTCCGCGAGAAGATCTCGCCACTCCGCGCGTCTCACGGTTGCGAAGTGCTGACTGAATCACTGGAGGCAACTGTGACCCGATCGCGGCGCGAGGGGCCGCCTCACCGCCGGTGGACTCGGCTCGCGGCAGGGGCCGTGCTGATCACGGCGTTGATCGCGTGCAACGGCGGAGAGGAAACCCTGGAAACGTTGGGCGAGAACGAAGTCTTTCAATTCGACTACGCATACGCCACCTACAACCCGCAGGCGAACGTGTACGTGGCACAGCGCGGGAGTGGAAGCGACTGCACGGCTCCAATTGCCGCGAACCTCACCCTGGCCCAACTGGCTGACCTGATACAGGCCCGGAATACCTCCTACGGCATTCATGCCTGCGCCACGAAGTTCCTCATCGCGGGCACGGATGCGCAAGCGGTGCGGGACGACGGCGGGATCCTGTTCGGCGCCGAAGCGACCGGTGGCCAGAACTTGACCATTTATGGTAACGGCTTCGGCTCGACAAGCACTCAGATTCCCAGCGGGCTGGTCATCGTGACAAGCGGCGGCCTGACAGTGGGGCAGAAGACGACGCTCGGCGGAGCCGATATTTCCTTCGGCGCCTCGGGCGACGCATGGAGTTGCGAAGACGGAGGGCCCGTCTGGTCAGGCAATGCTAGCGGGGCCGGCGGAACGTTTTTCGAGATCACACTCAACGAGCGTGATGACACGGCCGGGCGTGTGGCGGGCGATTTTCAGTGCATTGCGCGCAATGTCAGCGACACGACTAACACTGCGCTGTTGTTGATTCTCGATGGTGGATTCGCCTTGCGCATCAATTGAGGCAGGAAATAGGAAATAGGAATTAGGAATTAGGAATTAGGAATTAGGAATTGGGGAATGGGAATGGGACGCAGCTACTCACGAGGGAACTGAACACTTTCGTCGAGATCTGCCGATTTCCTATTTCCTATTTCCTAATTCCTAATTCCTAATTCCTATTTCCTATTTCCTATTTCCTGCTACTCGATCTCCGCCCCCGCCCGATAGTAATCGCCCAGCAGGTGCTCGGTGAAGTACTCGAACATCATCTGAGTGAAGTACGGCTGCATGTCGGCAAAGCCGTGCGCCTTGCCAGGCATGATCATCATGTCGAACCGCTTGTTCGCCTTGATGAGCGCATTCACGAGCCGGATCGTGTTGCCGGGGTGCACGTTGTTGTCCATGTCGCCGTGCACGAGAAGCAGCTTCCCCTTGAGGTTGGCGGCCAGTTCGGCGTTGGTTGGCACCTTGATATCGAAACGAAGGCTGTCTTCCGCCGACAGAGTGTCCGCTAGCGAATCGACATCCTGAGAGCCGTTGCCGTTTCCGTTCCCACTCACGGTATTGGCACCGCCGCGACGAGCGCGTGCGCTGTCCGCCTTCTGCCGGGCGATCAGCCTGAGCCCGTGGTGCTGCTCGCTCCAGTTCTGGTTGTATATGTTGTTGTCGTGATTCCCGGCCGAGCTCACGCCGACCTTGAAAAAGTCGTTATAGGGAGGCTGCAGCATTGCCGCTCCCGTCAGGAATCCACCACCGGAATGGCCGTAGATTCCCACGCGCCGGATGTCGATGAACTTGTAGCGGGCGGCAAGTTGCTCGATGCCCGTTTTCTTGTCGGCAAGCGCGTAATCGCGGAGGTTGAAGTACCCGAAGCTGTGATAGGCATTCGACCGCTGCGGGCTGCCGCCGCGGTTGCCGATCTGAATTACGATGAAGCCGAGCTGTGCGAGCTGCTGTGGCGTGCCGCCGGGTGTGAAGCTCGAGATCACCGATTCCGTCTGCGGGCCTGGATACACGTGCGCTATGATCGGATACTTACGCGTCGAGTCGAAGTCGAACGGCTTCCACATGTTGCCGTAGATGTCGGTGATGCCATCGGCGGCCTTGACGACGAACCGTTCGGGGGTCGTCCACCCCATCTCGACCAACCGGGAAATATCCATCTCCTCCAGCGCCATCACCTCGCGTCCGAATGCGTCACGCAGAACCGACCGCGGGGCGGCATCGACGCGCGAGTAGGTGTCGACGACATACCTCTTTGTCGGCGAGACGGTGGACGTGTGGTTGAAGTTGCCCGGGTCGATCAGCGCGAAGCCCGATCCGTCGGCATTTATGCGATAAAGGTGGCGATAGTAGGGATCCTCCCCCTCCTCGCGCCCGACCCCCTGGATGTAGACGACGCTGCGGACCGTGTCGATTTCCGCGATTCGCTCGGCGCGCCAGGATCCCGACGTCAATGGCCGCTTGAGCTTCCCGTTATGATCGTAGAGATAGAAGTGTCCGAAGCCCGTGCGCTCCGACCACCAGATCATGTCGCCGCCGCCTTTCGTGTAACGCACCGGCTGCGTCTCGAGATACGAGTTCTCCACCGATTCGCTGAGCAGCGGAGTGATCGCGCCGCTGGCAAGGTCGACCTCGACCAGCTCCAGATTGCGCTGCAGCCTGTCGCGCCTGGCGAGCCGGAGCTTCTCCGATCCGGTCGTCCAGTGAATGTGCTGCAGCCTCTGATCCCTCCAACGCTTGACATCGATGGGCTCGAGGCCCGATTCACCTCTGCGGTGCACGTAGAGCTCCACCTGAGCCACGTTCTCTTCGCCAGGCATTGGATAGGCGTAGGAACGCAGCGTCGGGCGCGGCTCGGCGAGCACGTTCACCAGGTAAAGCTCGTTCACCTTGCGCGAGTCGTTGCGCGTTACGGCGAACGCGCGCGAATCGGGCGACCACTCGACGTTTGCCCGTACGCGCGGATCGCGTGAGCGCGCGTTGCGCTCCTCGCGATCACCATCGTCGTCATCGTCGTCCTGTTGCTGCTGCTGGTTCTGCGTCGAATCGCGGAAGCCGAAGCTGTAATTCTTCTCGCCGTCGGTCGTGATCTGGACCGTGTCGGGTTGACCCACCTCCACGAGATAGAGGTTGTGTTCGCGGGCAAAGACGAACGCGGTGCTGTCGGGCGAGAAATTGCGGAAGTCGGGTGGTTGACCCCGCCGAGTGGGGGGCCCAAAGCGCTGTTCACGTACCTCGACCTCTTCGTCCGCCGGAACTGTATCGCGCGAGGGGCGGCCCAGACTCTTGAGAGTTCGGCTCGTCAGGTGCCACTCGTAGCGGATGGTATCTACGGTGAACCGGATCCGCTTGTGGTCCTTGGTGAAGTTCAGCGTGTTGAAAGGCAGGTTGTTCGGCTCGTAAGGACGCCGATGAATCTCGGCGAGCGCGGCGGCCAGCTGCCCGTGGTCGAACAGCGGCGCCTTCGTCCGCGAGGCAGGAAGCACGAGGGTGAACCGGGAGCCGTTCCGATCGCGGAAGTTGTACCAGAGCGAATCGGTCTCGCCGATCCAGCGCGGCTGCACACCAGCGCTGTAGATCGCCTGGCGCATGGCATTCGAGCTGAACCGCTCGGCGAGCAGCCAGTTGGCGTTGTTCACGCGCACCGGGCGCATTTCGATCTGAGGAACGGGCACTTGCGCCGCGGCCGGCTGAACGGCCAGCGCGAGCGCGAGAGCGATCCATGCCGCGGAGCGGGGGGCGGCAACGGCCGAGCTCGCGGCTGCGCCAATTGCGCGCCGGAGCGTGAACTCCTGCTGAGACATGCGACACTTCCTCCGAGATGAATTGCCGGCAGGCGCGTGCGCGGTCGCGAGGATCGGCAGGCGGGCGGCTAGGCGCGGGCCGGAGTCTCGGCCCGATGACGTTACGCTGGTGCCCCCCTCCTGCGTTGGCTCTGACGCCGATCCGCGCACCCCCGCGTCCCGCGTCGCGTGCCCCGCGTCCCGCCACTACCTCGGATTCACGCGATAATCGAGCGGAGGCTTGCGATCGCCGATCAGCGAACGGTAGGTGAAGCCGGCCCCGCGCGCCTTGACGAACTCCGCATGGGCGTCGGTGATGAGCTCTGGCGTGGTGAAAAGATCGTAGACGCTCATCGCCAGGGTCTTGGCGGCGACGATCATTCCCTTGTGGCCAATGCTCATGCCCCCTGCGGCAACCGCCTGCCATGAATGCGCGGACGTGCCCGGCACCCATGCCGCCGCGCCAAAACCGGCGTTCGGAACGACCCAGCTCACGTCTCCGACATCGGTAGATCCCGCGGCGTCGCTGCGGCCGTACGGCCGTACCTTAGCTGCTTCCGCCACATCGATCTTCGGGCCATCGAACGTCGCCGCGATCTGCTCGGCGAAGCGGCGTTCCTCCGCGGTGTAGTGCACCCCGCCGACGGCGAGCAGGTTCGCGTGAACCACCCGGGCCAGAGTCTCGTTAGGGAGTAGCGAATACACGCCGTTCACCACCTCGACTTCGACCTCGGTTTCAGTCCCCATCGCCGCGCCTTTCGCGGCCAGCTCCAGCCGCGCCCACAAGTCGACAACCTCCCTGGAGTCCGGATGGCGAGCATAGAAGTAAGCTTCGGCAAAATCGGGCACCACGTTCGGCGCGCCGCCACCGCTCGTTATGATGTGATGAATGCGCGTTCCCTCGGGCACGTGCTCGCGCATCATGTTCACCATGTGACTCATCGCTTCCACCGCGTCGAGCGCCGAACGGCCGGTCCAGGGCGAGATGGCGGCGTGGGCGGCCTTGCCACGGAAGCGGAACTTGCCCGATATGTTGGCCAGTGAGCCTCCTGGTCCGGCATCGTTTCGCGACTCGGGATGCCAGTCGAGCACCGCGTCCACGTCGTCGAACAAGCCCGCCCGAACCATGTAGATCTTGCCGCCGCCCCCTTCTTCGGCTGGCGTTCCGTATACGCGGAGCGTTCCCCGCTGCCCGCTTCTCGCCATCCACTCCTTCACGGCAATCGCCGCAGCGACAGACGCGGTACCGAAGAGGTGATGTCCACAGGCATGTCCCGGCGCGTGCTCCACCAACGGCTGGCGGACGGGCACTGCGCCTTGCGAGAGTCCGGGGAGCGCATCGAACTCGGCGAGCACACCAATCACCGGTTTCCCGCTGCCGTAGCTCGCCACGAACGCCGTCGGGATACCGGCGACACCGGATTCCACAGTGAACCCGGCGCCCTTCAATTCGGTCTGAAGGCGCGCTGAGCTCTTGTGCTCCTGGTAGCCCACCTCCGCCAGCGCCCAGATCTCGTCGGCAATGCTCGCGTACTTCGCTTTACGCGCCTCGATCGATGCCGCCATGTCCTCCTTCGCATTCTGCGCAAGGATGGCCGGAGATGAGACGCACAGGAGTAGTATGATGGTGAACTGGCGCATTGGACCGAAGGTTATCTGGGTCTTCCGGGAAGGGAAGCGGCGGTTGTTGAGCTGCAGTTCTCGTCAGGCATTGTTTCGGCACAAGGTCCCGCATTTTTCATGCGGAGGGCGCGGAGGTCGCAGAGAATATGGCGCAGCGACTTGCTCCTTCACAATTGACGTCGAGCCACCCTGCGTTGGGCCGTGTTTCGATCTAATGCAGCGCATCTGAAGGACAACTCTTGGGAGATGCCTCAAGAACTCAGGCAATCGACGTGAGCCCGCCGAGCCTCGAGTTTCTCTGCGCCCTCCGCGAAACCACTGCGACCTCCGCGTTAAAAATTGCGGAGTCGCAAACGACAGCAATCCCTGACGCCCACTCAAGAGCCTGAAGACTCGGTTTTTTGAGGTCGATCGACGGACAACGAGACACCGAGCGTACACCCGATCTGCTTGCACTGCAACCAGGGAAGTGCGATCAGGTCGTCACCGCGGAAGCGACACGGGAAAAGGGAAACGGGAACAGGAAAACGGGAAACAGGAAAACGGGAAACAGGAAACGACGCCGGAATCGACCGTCTTCAAGGAGGGCGACAAGTCTAGACCCTCAGATGTGGGAAGACCATTTCGAGTCAGGGGGTTCCGCAGACTGCATCCGCGGCGGAAATTCGGTTTCCTGCGAACGACCTGGCTTAGCCGCTCGAAAAGACCATGCACATGCGCACCCTGCTCCTCGTCGCTGCGCCTCTCGCGCTCGCCTGCGCCACCCGTCCCGGTACCACCGAATCGGACGCGCCGGTGATTCCGGACCGCCCAGTATCGTCGCGCCCCGATGCGATCATGGAGATGCCGCGCTCCGTTCCTAACACAACGGCGATGCGCCAGGGGCTGGCGATCGTCAACCGTCACCGGGTCGCCGGCATCACCAGCCGCCGGTTCACGCATGACGAGTACTGGCGCGCGATAGCTCCCTCGGTGGCGTCCCCTGCCTTTCGCTCAGAGGTCATCGGCCGGTCCATGAACGGGCGCGACATCCGGGCGCTGACGTTCGGCACCGGGCCGACCTCGGTACTCCTCTGGTCGCAGATGCACGGCGACGAATCCACCGCCTCCATGTCCCTCGCCGACATCTTCGCGTTCCTCGCCTCGAGCGATCCGTCGCCGGTGAGAGGGCACCTTCGCGACAGTCTGACTATCACATTCGTGCCGATGCTCAATCCCGACGGCGCGGAGCTGTTCCAGCGCCAGAACGCCGTCGGAATCGATGTCAATCGGGATGCGCGGGAACTCGCCACGCCCGAGGCAAGGGCACTCAAAGGGATCCGCGACCGCCTGGAGCCCGACTTCGGCTTCAACCTGCACGACCAGAACGCCCGTACGCGCGCCGGCCGGTCAGGCGGCCAGGTCGCCATCGCACTGCTCGCGCCCGCTTATGATTCATCCCGGAGCTATAACGAGGTGCGCTCACGAGCGAGGCTCGTCGCCGCCGGTATCGCGCGCACGCTGAACGCCGAGATCCCGGGACGAATCGCCGGATACGACGACACGTTCAACCCGCGTGCATTCGGTGACCTGATCCAGCAGTGGGGCACCAGCACGGTGCTCATCGAGAGCGGTGCGCTCCCCGACGATCCGGAGAAGCAGCGGCTGCGCGCGATCACCGGTGCGGCAATAATTTCGGCGCTCGACGCGATCGCCACCGGTTCGTACCGCTCCGAGGATACAGCATCCTACGAGAGGTTGCCTCGCAACACCGGCGGTGCCTACGATGTACTCGTTCTCGGCGGGCAGCTCGTGCTCCCCGGACACCCGCCGCTCCGCGCCGATCTTGCGCTCAACTACGACGAAGCGGTGGCACGTACCGGTCCACGGGTTCGCGACGTGGGTGATCTGCGGGAAGCGATAGCCCTCGACACGGTCGACGCCACGGGACTGTTCGTGCACCCTGACAGCGCCGTCATAACTGAGCGTGAGGGCAGCAGGTGGCTCCGACTCGGCGCACCCGGCCACTTCGACATCCGGCGTGGTCCTGCGGTGGCGAGTGCCCTTGTTCTCAGGGTCGAGTAGACGGCACCGCGCTCAACCGCCGTCGGCCACCGCGAGCCACCGCTCCATTGCCGCATCGAGCTCGGCGCGGGCGGCTGCGAGCTCAGTGCTCAGCGATGCTGCGCGGCGGGCACTGTCGGCGCCCCCCTCGTACAGCGCGGGGTCGGCCAGCACGGACTCCAGCTCGGCGATTCGAGCCTCGGCCCGCTGCACGTCGAGTTCGCGCGCACTTACGTCGCGGCGCGGCGAGCGTTTGCCTGAAACCTCGCGGCGGGGTGAGGCATCACGCTCGCGCTTGTCGCGCGCGCGGCCGGCCTCACGTGCCGAAGCGTCCGCCTTGACGCGTGATGCCTGACGAGCCGCCTCGCGCTCCGCGCTGCGAGTCTCCCATTCGACGAATGGGCCATCGAAGTCGGCAAGCCGGTCGTTCTCGAACGCCCAGACACGTGTGGACAGCTCGCGAAGCACGGCACGATCGTGACTGACGATGATGACAGTGCCTCCATAGGCGTCCAATGCATCCTCGAGCGCCTCGATCGATTCGACGTCCAGGTGGTTGGTCGGCTCATCGAGCACCAGAAGGTTCGCGCGGCTGAGCATCATCAGCGCCAGAGCCACCCGCGCCCGTTCGCCGCCTGACAACGTGGAGGTGATGCGCTGCACCTCGTCGCCGGAGAAACCGAAGCGTCCGAGGTGCCCCTGGATCTGGCCGCGCGACCACATCGGCCGCCGGTCGGCGATGCAGTCGTATATCCGCTTGTCGGCGGGCACCTGAGTAAGGTCCTGCCGAAACCACTCCGCCGTAACGCCGCCACCGATGCGCGCGTTCCCCGTCGTCGGCGTCCGCTGTCCGACGAGCGTGGCGATCAGCGTCGTCTTGCCGATCCCGTTAGGTCCTACCAGTGCTATCACGTCCCCGCGGCGCGCGACGGCCGAGAAGTCCCGCACCAGCCACCGGTCACCGATCCGAATGCCCAGCTTCTCGGCGATCACCACCTGATCGCCACCCCGGTCGCCGGCATCGAATCGTAGCGCCATCGCATCCGCATCACTCGGCGGTGGCGAGAGGCGGGGCAACCGCTCGAGGCGCGTCCGCCGACCCTTCGCCTGCGCGCTGTTCTGACCGGCGAGGTTGCGTCGGATGTAGTCCTCTTCCTTCGCGATCATCTTTCGCTGCGCGGCGACCTGCCGTTCGAGCGTGAGCATGCGTTCGGCCCGCTGCATGACGAACGCCGAATACCCACCGCGATAGGCAGTGGCCGTCTCGTGCGATACATGCAGCACGTGATCGACCGTTTCGTCGAGGAATGCGCGGTCGTGGCTGATGACGAGTACCGTCTCTCCGAACTCACGCAGATATCGCTTGAGCCAGTCGATCGTCTCGAGGTCGAGATGGTTGGTCGGCTCATCGAGCAGTACTACATCGGCCGGTGCGGCGAGCTGGCCGGCCAACCCGACCCGCCCGCGCTCGCCGCCGCTCAGATTTTCCAGAGAGCGCGTCTTGGCCTCTTCCGCATCGAAGCCGAGCCCCTGAAGCACGGCGTCCACCCGGGCGTGGAAATCGTACCCGCCCATGTGGGCGAACCGCTCCTGGTCTCGGCCGAACTTGTCCAAGTCGGCTTCCGTGACGTTAGAGCCGAGCTCGGCAAGACGTTCGGCCTGCTGCGCGATGCGGTGCTCGAGAGCGAGCACGTCCCTGTACCCCTGGGCCGCAGCCTCCCAAACGGTTGTCGCGTCGCCGAAGTCGCGGTACTGGTCAAGCAGCGCGAAGCGTAGCGCCGGCGCCCGGGCAATTGCTCCGGCGGTAGGCTCCATTCCGCCGGAAATGAGACGGAACAGGGTGGTTTTGCCCGCACCATTACGTCCGACAATGCCCCAGCACTCCCCCGCGGCGACCGTAAAGGTTACATCGCGAAGAAGCGTAGTCGCGCCAAAATCCACGCGTACGTTGGAGAGCGAGAGTATCGTCACGTGATAAAGATAGCCATGAGGGAGGGTCGGGCGGTTGCAGCTTTCTGTGGGATCGAGCGGGAAATGGGAAACGGGAAATGGGAAACGCACTCGGCAGCCCGCTCCGTTTCCCTTTTCCCGTTTCCCGTTTCCCGTTTTTGGAATCACGCCCGAAAGGACCGGTAGCATGAGCGCCAATGAGAGAGACGATTGGAAGCAGAACCTTTTGGGTTTGGCGGCGGCGGCCTACGGTCGGGCGCGCAGTGCGGCGCGCAGCATCGAGCGGGTGATCGACCGCGACCCCTATCACGTGGTTGGCTACCGCGGCTACGCGTCGACGACGCACGCGCTGGTGCTCGGCCGTGTTCTGCAATTCGAGGGGATCGAGCCGGCCCAGGCGGGGCATTCGACCTGGCGCAATCTGGTCGACGCGCTAAAGCGCATCGAAAGCGACCCGATGCCGTTCGCCATCGTCGGCGCCCGGCTCGGCGGCGCCGATCACGAACTGGTCGCCGACGACGAAGGGTATCTTCGCCAATGGATACCTCTGACTGCCCCGTTAGGTAGCGGCGGCGGCTGGGAGACGGCCAGGCTGGAGTTGCGCTCCGGATCTACGTCGGTACCGCATAACGCTACTGCACCGATCCTCACGCCGCCGGCATCGGCGGCGTTCGGCGTCATCAGCGACATGGATGACACTGTACTGCAGTCGAGCGTTACCAACTTCCTGCGGGCGGCGCGGCTGATGCTCCTCGAGAACGCGCGCACGCGGCTGCCGTTTCCAGGGGTGGCGGCGTTCTACCGGTCGCTGGTCGCGGGGCCGGATGGTGGTGCGGGCAACCCGATGTTCTACGTCTCGAGCAGTCCGTGGAACCTGTACGACGTGATCGCCGACTTCCTGGAAGCGCAGGAGATTCCCGCGGGGCCGCTGCTCCTGCGCGACTGGGATCTCATGGCGCTGCGCCAACGGCACAAGCACCACAAGTCCGCGAACATCGCCGAAATCCTGGCCGCGTACCCCGACATGCGGTTCGTGCTCGTCGGTGACAGCGGGCAGGAGGATCCGGAGATCTACACCGGGATGGTGCACGAGAACCCCGGCCGGATCCTGGCGGTTTACATAAGAAACGTGACGCGCGATCCCGCGCGCGCCGCTGCGATAGGCGAACTGGCGGCCGAGGTGAAGCGTGCCGGCACATCGCTCGTGCTCGCCGACGACACACTCGCCGCGGCCAGGCACGCGGCCGAGCACGGCTGGATCTCCGAGGCTGCGTTAGGCGACATCGGCGAAGATAAGCGGGCCGACGAAGGCACCAGCGGCACGAAGGTGGAAACCCCTGGCGTGGAGACCGAAGAGTCGGAAACCGTGGTCGTCGACGATGGCGAGACCCGGGAACTCGGCACGTCCGATCGTTAATTGCCAGCCGTTACGGTACTCTCGGCGTGATCTTGGGCTTTTGCGCCTGATTCGTGCGTCGCCGGCGACCGACAGTTGCCCATTCGGAACGACAGGAAAGGAACCGCAGATTTCGCCGATTACGCAGATTGCATAGCGAAGCGCGTGATCTTCGTTGTTTCAGGAGGGAAGCGGAAAGCGGCCTTGGCACTGCCTGTTGTTTCTGCGTAATCTGCGTAATCTGTGGTTATGCTGTTCCATTCCTCGTCCTTCGCTTATGCACTCTCCGAAATCTGGGCGTTGGGTCAAGTTGACTGAACGCCGATATCTGCGGATCACAGCTCCTTCGCGAAGACGCCCTTGAACTTACTCACCTCGCTCCGCTCCCTGTCGAGCTCGGGAATGTGGCGCGGTTCGAAGTCGCGGGACAGGAAAAACTCATCCCGGTTGCTCACGGCGAAAAGCGTGGTGTACATCCGCCGCTCGGCCAATCGCTCGAGTGCGTTGATGAGCGCCGAACCGACGCCCTTGCCCTGCGCTGAGGGGTGCACTGCCAGCGAGCGCACCTCGGCGAGACTGGGCGCGTACTCCTCGAGGTGTACGCACCCGATCAACCCACTCTCATCCTCAGCCACCAGGAAGTCCATCGCCCGCTCCCTGATGAACTCAGGCGCGCGCGGAAGGAGCGTACCATCGGCCACATGGTGGGCGACCAGTGCCGCAATCTCCTCCGCATCTGCCTCACGAGCAGTTCTTACGGTAAACATGGGAGTACGTGGAGTGAGTGAAGCGGAGGTGGATCAGGTCTCGGGATGAGCGGCCGGCGTGACGGCCACCGGTTCGGTCCCGTTCTCCTCGGAGGTGGCCCGACCGTGGTGGGCCGGAATCGGTAGTATGACTCCCGCGACAATGGCACGCCGCTCGAGCACCTCACGGTCCTCGAGGCTCCGCAGTAGCGCGTCCGCCTCACGATTCTGGAGGTAGCGGCCCTTCTCCCATCCCTCGATCAACCCCTTCGGCACGCCATATATCAATTCGCCGAGCTGCGTCGGCGTCAGGCCCAGCCGTTCGCGTAGCGACTTTATCTCGCGCGGCGACAGTAGCCCGTGTGCCGCCCGAATCGCAGCCAGTGCGCTCTTTTCCACCAGCTCGCGCTGTTCCACGGTGAACTGCTCGTCCCCGCACCGGCCGCACCGGTACACGACTCGCGGAACGGTGGTGCTCATGCCGCTCACCCGGACGGTCGTCCGGTCATCGACCCGGACGTAGTGCCCACCGCAGCGGCGGTGGAGATGATGCTCGAGAGTCGTGTCGGTCATGGTGTGGAACGAAAACCGACGGTCACCGATGTTGCAACGGCCAGAATCGCGCGTCGCGTTCCGGCCGTTCCGAGTCAGGCGGCATGCGTCTCTACAGGTCGACCTTGCGACGCGGTACGAACGTCCGGGTCGTTACGTCGACCCCCGTGATGGCGGCAAGTGGAAGCGTCCGAAACTCGTCCCTGTACAACGAGTAGGCCACGAGCTCACCATCACGAATCGCGTACGGCTCCATCTCGCGGTCGTACTCGGTATTGGGACCGCGAAAATGGATACGAATCCTTCGATGCTGCCGGCCCGCATCGCGGATCATCTCCTCGAAATCCATGGTTCATCCTCCGCGTTGAAGACCGGTGCGGGACGTCGCCGCGCATCGAACAAGATGCGCCGGCGTTCTCGCGTGCGCTACCGGTCGCGGCGAATGGCCCGGATGAGTTCATTCGGAGGGCGCGGAATCACGGTAAACCACCCCGTTCCCATTTTCCATCCTCCCCGTATCTTCCGGCTCCCTCCAGCTCGCCTCCTCGAAATCGATAAATGGATTCCTCAAGCTCCGCTGCCGACATCCGCTGCACGCACGAGGAAGGGCTCGCCTACCGGAATGGCGTCTACCGCCCACTGGACGAAGCCTCGCTCCCAATCGCACCCGACGCGCCCCACCTGCCCTCGCCAGGCAGCGGTCCGCCATTCCTCCTCCACAACGATGTTCCACGCGTTCCGCGGCTTCGGCACCTGATCGGACCGTCCGTCATCGCGCTCGGCATGGGACTGGGCTCGGGAGAGTTTCTTCTCTGGCCCAATCTCATCACCGTCAACGGCTATTCCATCTGGTGGCTGTTCTGGGTTGGCGTTCTCACCCAGTTCATCGCTCTGGTCGAGATCGAGCGGTGGACCATCGCCACCGGCGAATCGATTTTCGGCGGAATGGCGCGAGTCGGAAAGCGCCCTTTCTGGCCATGGTTTTTTCTCATTGCGACGGTTGCCGGATTCTTCTGGCCGGGATGGGCTTCTCAGTCCGGTGGCTTCACGGCCGACATTATCGAGGAAGCGACCGGCCACCGGCTCGCCTGGCAGCCGGTGGCGCTGATGGTGATGCTCGTCATCTGGATCGGGCTCGCCGTCTCCAAGATCGTCTACAACGCGCTCGAGCGTTTCCAGATTGGCCTGGTCCTGCTCTTTTTTCCATTGCTCGGCGTCACACTACTGCTGGTGGGCGTGCTCCCCTCCGATGTGCTGGCGCTGGCCAAGGGCGCTGTATCGTTAGGCTCGGCGCCGCAGGAGCTGACGACCGGCCGGCAGTTCCCCACTCTGCTGCTCGCCGTGGCCTACGCCGGGAGCGGCGGTACGCTCCTGCTGGCGCAGTCGCTCTGGTTGCGCGACAAGGGGTTCGGCATGGCCTCCTTTCAGGGACGGATCGCAGGAATACGCGGAACCAACGAGGAGGTGAGCGAAACCGGATACGTATTCGATGCAACGCAGTCTCCGCTCGCCCTCGCCAGGTTCCGCGGCTGGATGCGCGTATCGCAGCAGGAGCTGCTGATCACCTTCGTCTTTCTGATCATTGTCAGCGTGATCATTACGAGTCTGGTCGTTACCGCGACGTTGGGAACGGGGAACAGCCACCTCGCCGGCAACTTTACGGAGATGGTGCGGCTGCAGGGCGCCGAACTGAACCGGGTCGCCGGCAAATGGCTTCAGATCGTCTTTCTCCTCGGCGGCGCGTTCGTGCTCTTCTCCACCCAGCTCGGCATCGTCGACACCGTCACACGCATCGCCGGCAGCATTTTCTACGAGCGATACGGCCGATACACCAGGTTCTGGACTCTCAAGCGCACGTTTCTCTTTTTCCTCACCGCTTTCGTCCTGGCATCGATGGCGATTATCGTCGCGTCCTGGGTCGGTGGCGAGACGGTGGACGGTCTGCAGCCGGACTTCCTGGTGCTCATTGCCGGCCCCTTCACCATCGCCAGTATGTATGTCTTCACTCTGGTGATCGGCTACATGAACGTGCGCCGGCTTCCCCCGGAAATCGGCACTCCACCAATTCGGCGCATCGGAATGATGTGGGCGGCGCTGCTTTGGGGTTGGTTCACGGCCGAGCAGTTGAGCCGAACCATCCTTTCGCAGCTCGGCGTCCCTCAGGAGGTCGTCGGTTCGATCGCCCTTCACCCGGTACGAGTCGTGCTCTACGGGGGCTTGATCGCGTCGCTGGCCTGGTTCGGCTGGGCCCTTTTCGGAGGCCGAGGTCGAGCGACGGCACCGGCGATCCATCGGGGCTCTGCCGGGTAAATGTAACGGTAGCTCGCCAGCCTTCGGCGACCCGTAAGCGGGCGCGGGTGAACAGCCCGCGCCCGCTTTGCCAGGAAGAACATTGAGCTCTCGAAGCGTTTACTACATGCCGTCCCGTCAGGAGTCCCAAGCCGAGGAGGGGGAGGGACACGTTCTCATCGTCCCGGCGTCGAACCCTCCCAAACGCGGGTGGCGGCGGCTGCTAGGGCTGATGGACGTCCTGCACCGCTGGGCGGAATCGGGATGGTCGGGTACCGCGCTTTTTTCGTGGGGAGCGGTCCAGGGGTCGGTGATGCCCGGGCCTACGGAGGGCTTGTACCTGCCTCTCTCTCTCGCCGATCCGCGCCGCGCGTACAAGCTCGCTGTATTTGCCGCCGCTGGCTCGATCATGGGTGGAATGATCGCCTGGTACATAGGCAGCCACCTCTTTTCCGAGTTGGGAATGAGGGTGCTCGAATGGATGGGAATGACGGAGCCGCGCCTTGCCACCACCAGGGGACTGGTGGAGCAGTACGGTTGGATGCTGGTAGCGTTCAGCGCCATTGCTCCGGTTTCCACGAAGACCGCGTGCATCAGTGCCGGGGTACTGAAGATGCCATTCCCGGAATTCGCCATCGGCATAACGATTGGACGGGTGATCCGGTTCGCGATCGTGGCCGCTGTTCTCAAGTTTGCCGGTGAGCGGCTACGCACCTGGATCCTTCGCCGCACCGGACGAACCCGCGTACATGCCGGCACGGAGGAAGAGTTCCCAGTGGATCACGACGTGCGGCAACCAGCCTAGCCGCCGGGCCTGTCGCGGCCGTCCGGATGGATTTTCAAGGTGCGAAGCGTGCTTCGAACACGATTGGCGCGTCATGAGCACATGATATGCACGCACGAGGAACGAACATGCGGCGTACACTGATTCTGGCACTCGCGGTTGCACCGCTTCTCGGCTGTAGCGAAGAGGAGGGGCCCCAAGCCGCACGCGGCCGAGGTCTGGAGGTGGCTGCCTTTGACGCGCGGGAGCGGGCGCAGATCTACCGCGCCGCGGTAGGCGCCGCATTCGACGTTGGTCCGGGCCTGGTATTGCTCCTTCACCCGCGGCTGCTGCCGCGCGAGGCGGGACTGGCTGGTGGGGACTCCGTTCCCGCCGATGTGGCGCGCGCTCTTCGTCAGGCGGGCACGGTGGCGGGTACCTGCGAGCCCGCTCAGACCGATCGGGGATCGCTCCCGCAATGCGATGCATCGGAAGCGGGATACGTCGTCCGCTTTTCTGATGTGTTTCGCCTGAGCGCCGACTCGGTGCAGGTGTACCTGGACGCCGAGCAGTACACCGTACCTGGCGCTCCCCCGCAGCAGGTTCTCCACTTCGAGAAGGCGTACCAGCTGGTCAACGAGAACGGGCGCTGGCGTGTCGCGCGTGAAGGACGGGTGCCGGCGGCCGTGTCGGATTCTCAGAACTAGGCGTTGGACGCGCCGCCGCTGAGGATTCGGACGGCGATGCCACCATTCTGCGTGCTGACGAGCGTTCGGAGCGGCAAGCCGAGCTGCCGCTCGAGGTTGGCATCAGCGGAAAGCATAACGAGATGATGCCGGCCGTCGCGCACGACGCGCCCGAGCGTAGCGTAGAGATCCCGCAACGGCGCCGACTCTCCCACGCGCATGCCGTAGGGCGGATTGGTCACGATCCAGCCGGCGCCGCCCCTCATCGGAGCCTTTGAAAGCGGCGCTTCGCTGAATTCGATGTCGGCTTCGACACCGGCGCGGACGGCGTTCTCTCTCGACGCGGTGATGGCGCCCGAATCGCGATCGGAACCGGCGATGGGCGCCGGTGCTGTCGGCCGAATACGCGCGCGCGCTTCGTCGCGCAGCGTCTGCCACCGGCCTGCCTGGTGGCGCGGCCAGTGCTCGAATGCAAACCCCCGACCGAGTCCGGGGGCAATGTCGCGGGCCTTGAGCGCGGCCTCGATCGGAATCGTCCCCGACCCGCAGAGCGGATCGGCCAGAGGCATCCCTTCCGGCCACTCGCCGGCCGCCAGCATCGCCGCCGCAAGCGTCTCCCGCATCGGCGCTTTGGCCACCGCCTGACGATAACCGCGCCGGTGGAGGAGCGCACCTGAACTGTCCAGGCTGATGGTGCAGACGTCGCGCGCAAGACGAACCATTAGCAGCGGAACGTCGCCGAGTTTCTCCTCGTCCTCATCGCCCGCAACGACACTAGCCTGGGCGCGCACGCGCTTGGCCATCCCCTCCATGACGCGCTCGGCGATCGCGCCCGTATGATAGAGCCGCGACTTGCGCGCGCTCACTCGCAGCTGGACGGCCGAGCCAGCAGCGAGCCATTCTTCCCACGGCACCGTGGCCGAGCGCCGCGCGAGCTCGCCGAGTGCCCTCACGCGGAACGATGACACGCGCACGACTACGCGGCTCGCCAGGCGCGACCAGAGGTTGGCGCGGTAGACGTGCTCCAGGTTTCCTTCGAACGTCGCTCCACCGGAATCCTCGCGCGCGTCGAGCCCGATCTCCTTTAGCTCCGCAGTCAGCCACGGCTCCAGCCCCGGCGCGGACACGGCGAATCCGGACAGCCGGGCCTGGGCATTGGTGGCCATTTCGTTATCCGCGCGACGGCGGCACTGCCGGCGGCAGCTCAAGGCTCCGCCACAGGTACCACGACGCGATCGAGGCATACGGCGCCCACGGCCGGCCAATCACCAGAACCCGTTTGGGCGGAGGGAGACCGCGAGTGCGGTACGTCAGCTGCACTCCCTTCCGAATCCCCAGGTCTTCCGCCGGCAGCACGTTAGGCCTTCCGAGCCGGAACATGAGGAACATCTGCGCGGTCCACCGGCCGACTCCCTTGATGCTGGCGAGCGCGGCGATGATCGAATCATCGTCCAGCGCGTCCAGCTGCTCGAGGGGTACTGAGCCGTCGGCAGCGAGGCGCGCAAGGTCGCGCGTGTAGCTGATCTTCTGGCGCGACAGCCCCGCCGCGCGCAGATCCTCGTCAGGCGTCATGACCACAGCCCCGGGCGTAGGGTCGCCACCGAGTACCTCGATGACCCGGCGGTGGATGGTCGCCGCGGCCTTCCCGGAGAGCTGCTGATAGATGATCGAGCGGAGCACCGCCTGGAAGTGCGTACCTTCGGCGTGGGCCTCGAACCGGCACGGGCCAACTCGCTCGATGACCCTGGCTAGGCGCGGATCGGCGCGTTTGAGGTGACGGACGGCGGCCGGGAGGTTCATGCGAGGGAAGAGGGAAGAGGGAAGAGGGAAGAGGGAAGAGGGGCGAAATGAGAAGTGCGGGTGCGAAGTGCGAAGTGCGAAGTAACTACGCAGAGCGGGTGCGCAGGAATCTTTCGATTCTGATAAGGGAATCTGGCAGATCGCTGCGGCCCAGGCCGATTCGGAAGTGATTGCCGGGGTAGTCGAACAGGGTGCCCGGGAGGAGGAGCACACTCTCGTTCCGGGCGAGCGATTCGGTGAAATCACCGATCGGCTCGCCGGTCGTGAGCGCTGGGAAGGCCGTGCTGCCGCCGCGCGGGGGTTGCCAGTTGAACTGCCCGGAATGCGCAGCGAAGAATTCATCGAGCAGGGCCAAGTTGGTGGCAACGATGCCCCTGGCTCGCTCGAGCAACGCCTCACGAGCGCGAAGTGCCATGATCGAAAGCAACTCGCTCGGAGCCGATGCGCAGATAGTCGTATAATCCTTGAACTCGGCGGCCCGTTTCCGCGCCTCGGCGTCCCGCGTGGCGATCCAGCCGATGCGCAGCCCCGCCAGCCCGTACGCTTTCGACATGACGCCAAGGCTTATCGCGTGCTCATAACGGTCGCAGGCGGCAGGGAGCTGGTCGCGCGGATCCGCCTCGAGCCCGCGGTACACTTCATCGGAGAGCACGCGGCAGCCGGCGAACCGCGCGAGATCGAGCAGCGCCTCGAATTGTTCTCGCGATGGAAGCGCGCCCGTGGGATTGTGTGGAAAATTCACTACGATGAGCCTGGTAGTGGGCCTGAGCAGACGCTGCAATTGCGTTAGGTCCAGCGCCCACCCCCGAGCAGGATCGAGCGGCAGCAGATCGACGTGCGCTCCGATCGACTGTGCTACGGCATGCAGCGACTGGTAGGCCGGCCAGGTGACCACGGCATGCTCGCCCGGCTGCAACAGCACGTGCATCAGGATGAAAATCGCTTCTTCGGCGCCGGAAAAGACGAGGCTCTGATCCGGTGAGACCGTTTCGTACAGCGATGAGATTTCTTTTCTCAACAGCGGATGGCCGGCCGATTCGGTATAGCCCAGCCGTAGATTGTCCCAGCGTGCGCGTATCTCGTCGTCGGCGAGCGTGAGCAGCTCGCGCATCGCGACGGGCTCGATGTCCGACGCGCCGGCCACATGCCTGACGATGAACTCCCACCTGGCGAAGAAACGTTCGAGCGCGAATGGTGGAAGCATCGTCATGACGACGGATCGAGAGGAGCCAGCTTTGCCATTACGGCCATCGCTACTCCGCCCGCGAGTGAACCAGCAGCAAGTCCAATGGCGGCGCCCAGCCATTCGTTTTCGCCGGCGGAAGCCAGCCCCATTACACGGGGCAGCGCCACAAGCGCGAGGAGCACGACCGCCGCGGCCCAGAGCAGCACCACGAAGCGCGATCGTGCCCCCCGGTACCGAACGATGGCAACCGCGCTGTAGTAGCCGAACGGACTGAAGACCAGCGTCAACCAGATCGTCGTGAACCTGCCGGCATGCCGTGTGTAAAGATTCTCGAACGGCACGAAATACGCCCAGCCGTGCGTGTGGCGGAAGTCGATCGTTCGACTTACCCGGTTGGTATCGCCGCTCGATCTTGCATAACGTGATGCGGCAGTGAGCGAGTAGCCGTTGATGGTGCCGGACAGATGCACCGGCACGGGCGATGTGCTGTCCGCCGCGCCGGGAAATCCGTCCCATACCGTTACGGTCGGCGTGCGCAGGCCGATCCGGCTAGCTCTGCTGCGCAGACGGAAGGTGAGGCTTCGCCCTCCGCTCCGACCCAGCAGCATCACCTCGTTATGCTCGCCGTCGAATATGCTCACCACCGGAGCGAGGCGCCCGGTTGCCTTCCCGCCACGGACCACCGCACTCACTGTCACGCTGTCCTGCCGCAACCGCCGCCGCACGGCATCGGTATTGGGAAGCCGGCCGTTGCGCAGAGGCTCGCCGGCCACGCTCGCCTCGATAATCGTTCCGTCAAACCTGGCGAACTGGCCGAGTACCGGCGAGAACTGCCCCCAGTACGGGTGGTCGGTCGGCGCCGGTTCGAACAGCCAGAGCGTACCCCACAGCACCACGAGCGCGAACACTCCCGCCGCGATTGCCGCCGACGCGGCATGACGAGCTCGCGGCGCGACTATCGCTCGCAGGTGCCCGCCGACGACAAAGCCGAGGATCCCGCCAACTGTATTGGAGATGAGGTCGTCGATGCTTGTGATGCGTCCCGGAATGATGAGCTGCAGCACCTCGATCACGAACGAGGTGGCGAGAATGCCAAGTATCGCCGGGAACGGAGGTATCCGGGCCAGACGGAACACGATACCTAACGGCACGAACAGGGCGATGTTCAGGGCGAAATCGATCCCCCATTCCCGCCCGCACATGAAGCACCATTCCCAGAGCTGCACCCCCGGTGGGGGCGGCTGGAATCTGTCGAGGGTGGCCCACAGAATCGCGGTGAGGACGCTCACCACCGCGACGCCGGGGAGTATCCGGCGCCTGCGAGGGGGAGCCATCATCGCCTGACTCGGCGATCCAGTGCGGACATGTGCAGTGGCAGCTTCATCCGAGCATGTAACCCGAATGGCTGTGCTCCCGTCAAGCGGCCCCTCTCCGTGAGCGAAGAGCGAATGCCCTGCTGGATGCCCGCTTGCCAGCCTCTCGCCGCCGGGGGTAACGTAGGACCGTAGGGGCGACGACTCTCCAGCTACCGGTTGGGGAACGCGTGCATTCGACTACCGATCGACTCGACGAAGATCGATTGGAGGAGACGAGTATCCATGAACGAAGTCTCCGCGATCGTCACCGGTCACACCCGCGGCCTCGGTGAGGGCATTGCGCGGCACCTGCTCGCTCGTAAGGCGCGTGTGCTGGGTATAGCCAGGAACGAAAACAGGGCGCTCACCAAAGAGTTCGGCGGCGCCCTGATCCAGACACGGCTCGACCTGTCCGACGGCCGCGCCCTGCTCGGCTGGCTCGGCGACGGCACCCTCGCGCGATTCCTGAACGGTGTCGACCGGCCGATTCTCGTAAACAACGCGGGCCTCCTGAATCCCATTGGACCGCTCGACGCTCAGGAACCGTCGCACGTAGCCCGCGCCGCCTCGGTCAACGTCTCGGCAGCGCTGACGCTCTCCGCCGCGTTCGTGACCAACACGCCTGACGCGATTGACCGCCGGATCCTCCACATCTCCAGCGGCGCCGGCCGCAAAGGCTATGCTGGTTGGAGCGTCTATTGCGCCAGCAAGGCGGCACTCGACAATCACGCGCGTGCGGTAGCACTCGACCGGACAGCGCGATTGAGGATCTCCAGCCTGGCTCCTGGTGTCATCGACACTGACATGCAGGCCGAGATCCGCGCCACCACCGAGGAACTATTCCCCGACCGCGCACGCTTCGAGGCGATGAAGCGCGACGGCAAGCTGCCCTCGCCTGACGACGTTGGGCGCGCGGTGGTGGAATTTCTGCTCGCCCCGGGCTTTGGTGAGGAGCCGGTGGCGGATCTGCGCCGCCAGGAATCGTCAGGCTGACCTAACGCCCATCCCGGATCCTTGCCTGCGCTCGTTCCCCGGCCAGTTGATCCGCCGATTCCGCGGATCGCAGCGCCCGCTCGGCCAGGGCGAGACTCAGCTCGCCGGCGAACTCCTCCGCCGCCGCGCGATCAGCCCTCCGCAGACGGATCGCCAGCTCCGCCGGGTGATCCAGCTTGAGGCCGGACTGCCCGCTGATCGAATCGAAGGCGCGCAGGTCGGCCGCCGTCAGGATCAAGTGATGCCCCGGACGCCACCACCGCCACTTCCACCGCACCACCGCACCGGCGAGCGCGCTCAGCGGTACCTGCGTCTCGCGCACGGGCTCGAATTCCTGATCGGTGCGAATTTCGAAGCCAACCACATCTGTCGAGCGGGATACTCGCCACTGCAGCGTTAGGCGCTCGTCGTCCACGCGCAGCAGACCATGGATCGTCTCCACGGTGGACGTGATCTCCAGACCATCGATCGTGTCGCTGCCGCGCTTCAGGACGAATGGAAAGGCGATCGAAGAGGACATTCGGCGTATTGAAAGTCGTAGTCAGTCGGCGTCAGACCATCGTCGGTCGCCGCCGCACGAGATCGTCAGTAAGGTGCCGCCGGATCCCGTGGAACGTGTCGCGCCAACCCCTCTCGCAAGCCGCGTAGAACTCATCCGCCTCCGCACCCGCCGGAAAGCCGTCCTGCGAGACGCGGAGAATGCCGCCAGTTCCATCGGGGACGACGGTAAAGGTGAGAATGAAGTCTGCCTCGAAGGGAGTGCCGCCTGACTTCGCCAGGTACCGATAGTCGGTGAGCACCATCGTACGGGGCGGATCGAATATCCGGATCGTCGCGGCGGTCACGTAGTCCGGATCATCCTCTGCTTCGCCCCAGGTCGCGGCCCACAGACCACTCGTCGTGGGAATTACGATTGCTCGTGCGGCTCCCCACCAGCCGCGGATGTCGCTGGGAGTGTGCAGCAAGGCGAACAGTCGCTCCGGACTGGCCTCGAACCGCTCCTCGTGTACGTGTGAACGTGTCGTCATTGGTGTACGGAGAGCTTCAGATTCAACCACAGATATCGTGACAGGTCGTGCTCGAGTAGCTGATGTCCAATTACGACCTGACGAGGGAACTGCGAACCACAGATTACACAGATTTCGCAGACAACCGCAAGCGCCACAGTCGCTGAAGGCACTCGCGGTACGGGGCGTGCAACCCCAGTCGACCATGCGGGTACCAATAAGAATCACATTTCAATCCGGCAGTTAAATGATGAGTACGATTTGTGGCGTTGCTGCAACCAAGGTCGCCCTCGCCCTCATCGGGGGCGTATTCGTGTTGAGCGAAGCCGCGGTGGCTGCGCCGGGCGAGACTGCGGCGCAGTTCACGTCGAGCGCGCCTGACACGGGGCGTCCCGTCATCATTCTCGTTCATGGACGCGGACAGATTCCGGGCGACAGCGCGGCCGCGCTAGCCGAGTGGAATCGCGCCCTGCAGCGGGGCGCATCGAAGATCGGGAGCAATTCCGTGCTTGGCGAGAATGACGGCTGGGTCGCGTGGTACGCCGATGCGCTCGACCCGCTCGCACCCGCCATCTGCAAGGCGAGACCGGCGTCCGCGACGAACTCGATCGAGAGGCAGAGCGACGATGCGCAGCTTCGTGAATTCTTTGCCGCTGCCGGCGCCGGCATCACCGCTGCCCTCGATATGATCGATGGGTACGCGCGCGAAGAGGCACGCGCGCTGGCTGGAGACCTGCTGTTCCTCGGCGATCCGTTGCGACGTTGCGCCGCGGAGACCCGGTTGGATAATGCACTCGCCCGCGCCGCGCAGCAGAAGCGGCCTGTCATTCTGGTGGCGCACAGCTTCGGATCGCTGCTCGCGTACGGGTATCTCCAATCTTCGCCGGTCATCGATTCCACAGCCGTCGACATACACCAGTTCATCACCATCGGGTCGCTGCTCGGCGCACCGGGAGCGCGTCAGCTCTTTCTGGGTGATCATGATGCGCGAGCGTCGCTCCCACCCGGCGTACGCGCGTGGACCAACGTGGTGGATGTCCGTGACGCGCTTGCTCATCCGATAGTGTTCGATCAGGATTCGGCTACGGCGCGGGTGGGCAACGTGTTCACGGCCCCCGGCGCTCCGAACAGTGATCCGCATAGTGTCACGCGGTACCTCACCGATCCGGCTACCGCGCGGGTAGTGCTCGGCGCGTGGTGCGAGGCATTCGGGACGGCGGGAAATGGGAATCCGCCCGCGGCGTGCGGATCTCTCGCCAATATTCGTTAGGTTGGCATTCGGACGGCCGAAAGCTGACGCGAAACATGCGTAGCAGGACGGCGTAGGAAGCATCTCCGTATCGATCCCCTCGGGCACAGATTGCCCGTGCGCGGGCGAGCCGAAATGACGACGGGCCTCTTGCCGGTCATAGGCATCGTCTCGCACCTTATGGCCACTCTCGGTCGGCCGCCGCGTCACCGCGGCAGGCTACTGTCTCATGGAGGGGCCATGCCCATTCGTACCGTACCCGGTACCGACGTCCAGTACTATCTCATCGTCTTTGACGAAGACGGCATCGAGCGGCGCGAGCCCGATGACACGTTCATGAGCAAGACGATAATGGAGCGAGTCTCCGACAGCGGAATCACCGACATCTTCTTCACCAGCCATGGCTGGAAGGGCGACGTCCCCGCGGCCATCGAGCAGTACGACGCCTGGATCGGCGAGATGGTGAAGTCACAACCCGACCGCCTCACGGCGCGCGCGCGGGAGCGCGGCTTCGAGCCGTTAATCGTTGGTTTGCATTGGCCGAGCCTGCCGTGGGGCGACGAGGACATTCCCCGCAGCGGGGGTGGCGGCGCTCTGCTCTCGGCGAGCGACGAGCTCTCGGCCCCGCTCGAAACGCAGGTTGATGCCTACGCCGAGCGAATCGCCGATTCGCCGGCGGCCCGTTCGGCGATTCGCACCATTCTCGAAGCGGCGCGGCGCGATCCCGAATCGTCGGAACTGTCGCCCGCCGTCAAAGCGGCCTATGACACGCTGTTTGCCGAGTCGGGGCTCGCCAGCGGCGACGCGAGCGGGCGGCCCGGCGCCGACCAGGACGGGTTCGACGCGGGTGCGATAATCGCCGAGGCCAAGGCGGGAGCGACGGAGGGCCCGAGCGGAACACCTGGGCTGCTGGGCATTGGCGACAAGCTGCGCGAGGCGCTGATCATGCCGCTCCGCCAGCTCTCGTTCTGGAAGATGAAAGACCGTGCGCGGAAGTTCGGCGAGACGGGCGGGCACGCGTTGCTCATCGAACTGCAGAAGGCAGCGCCTAACGCAAAGTTTCACCTGATGGGGCACAGCTTCGGTTGCATCGTCGTCTCGGCTACCGTGGCCGGCGCGCCGGACGGCAAACCGCTTCCCCGTCCCGTGGATTCGCTCTTTCTAGTTCAGGGAGCGCTCTCGTTATGGGCTTACGCCAACGACATTCCCTACGCGCCGGGTACCGCCGGATACTTCCATCGAATCGTGAAGAACAAGCTGGTGCGCGGCCCGATCGTTACCACCCGCTCGACACGCGACACCGCGGTAGGCCGCCTCTATCCGCTTGGAGCCAAACTCAAGAAGCAGCTCGTTCTGGCCGACCCGAAGTATCCACAGTACGGAGGCATTGGTTCGTTCGGCATCCAGGGGATTGGCGCCGGGGAGGATATGCCGATGCAATCGGCCACCCACGCTTACAACTTCAGCGGAGGCCGCGTCTACAATCTGGAGGCGAGCAAGGTCATCAAGAACGGTGGCGGCGCGTCAGGCGCGCACAGCGACATCGCGCATCCAGAAGTCGCGCACGCTTTCTGGGCGGCTGTTCTGTTCGCGTGACCCGTTCTCGCCCGAGGTCGATCCGAATCCTCACCACTCCCACGTAATCGCGCCATGCCATTGCTGCTCTCGTCCCCTGCATTCAAGCACCAGGGCCCGATTCCCTCGTTATTCACCTGCGAGGGTGATGATGCAGCGCCCGCGCTCCGCTGGTCGGGTGTGCCGGGTGGCACGGTGAGTTTTGTACTGATCGTGCACGATCCGGATGCGCCGGATCCGGCAAAGCCTCAACGAGACCATGTACACTGGATACTGTACGACATTGCGGCGTCGGTGAGAGAGCTGCCACAGGGGGTACTTTCAGCGGACCTGCCGCCCGGCACTCGTCAGGGAACTAACGATTTCGGAACGAAGGAGTACGGTGGACCATGTCCACCAATCGGGCGCCATCGGTACTTTTTCGAACTGTGCGCGCTCGATGCGATGCTAGGCGATCTCGGGACAGCGGTTCGGGGAGATGTGGAGCGTGCCATGGCCGGGCACGTCCTCGCGAAGTCGGTATTGATGGGTACATACGAGAAGGGTGACAGGGGCGCCGAGCCGCGTGAACGGTCACGCGCGCGGCCCGGCCTGCTCGGCGCCGAGCCGCCGGCGCCCGCCGCCTCTGCGCCACCGCCGGCAACGAGATCGAGGCCAAAGACACGGTCCATGCGTCCGTCACCAGGTCCACCGCCCCAACCCCGTGCGCCACGACCGCCGGAGTCAATGGATTCGGCGGCACCTCCCGATGATTCCGCACCGCCGGAGCGGCGATGGCTCAACGCCGAGCTTGACGATCACAAGCCTGACGTGCCGATCGTCAGAGACAAGTGGTATACCCTCGCCTTCGACGTCGATGTGAAGGAGCGCGAGACGGCAGTGGGTGCGGCGCCTCTTGCCGACGAGAACCTGTTCGCCGGCGGAGTAGAAGAGGTTCAACTGACCGTTCAGCTCGACAGCGACGACTTCGAGATCTCCGACCATACCCGCCCGTTGCGCGTGCCGCGCACTGGCCGCTCGCGCGGCAAGGCGCGGTTCGACATCTCGCCCAGGCACGACGGGGCTTCCAGCATCAAGGCGACAATCCACAAGGAGGGAAACTTCATCCAGCAGATGGAGCTGACCTTCGACGTCGGCGCCACTGGTTCCACGCAAGTGCAGGTATCGGCGAAGGGGCGTCCACCGTCGGCGGCGAGCATCGTCCAACCGCGCGACGTGGGGCTCTCCATCTCCCCCGCCGCCGGCGGCGGTTACGACTGTGTGATCTGGGGGAGCGTCGCGTCGCGGGCGCGATTGCCCATACAGCAGGGGCATCTTGCCAGCGCGATCGAGGCGGCCCGTCAGGAAATGATGAAAGTCGTTATGCACCAGGGCGCGAACGGCGACTACGTTTTCCAGACTGGGCTCGACATTCCCGATGCCGACCGCGACGTGGCGCTCAGAACGATGGCTCGCGCCGGCGCACGGCTCTTCAACCAGATCTTTTTCGGACCAGCCGCCGGCGCCGACTCCAAGTCCGTCGGTGAGTTCCTGCGCAAGATGGCGAGCGACAGGGGCACCCGGCTCAAGCTGCAGATAGTGGCGGAAAGCACGCCGGTGCCGTGGGGAATGTTGTACGTGGGCGATGCATCGGCCGCGGCAACGCTCGACTGGGACAACTTCATCGGCATGCGGCACGTGATCGAGCAGATCCCGCTGCAGACCACCCTCAGCGTTTCCGACAGCGCGATACCCAGCGACAACCCGGCTCTCACGGTGAGCGTGAACACCAACGACGGGATAGATGAGCAGATGGGCGCGGATTTCGTCGCCCAGCAACAACTGTTCTGGAAGGGGGCGGCCAAATCGCGCCAGCGCGTACGGGTGACGCCGCGCAGCACGAGCGCGGAGGTGGTGAAGGCGCTGGCCGACGGAAACACCGACGACCAGATTCTCTACTTCTACTGCCACGCCGAGTCGGCGGATCTGGCCGATACCGGGGGCCCCGATACATCGTGCCTGGTGATGACCGACGGGCGCATAACGCTAGGCGACCTGAGCCTCGACGCACCGACGAGCACGCAGCTCAAGGGGAGCCCGCTGGTGTTCATAAACGCCTGCGAGTCGGCCGAGCTGTCGCCGTCATTCTACGACGGCTTCGTGCCGTATTTCCTGGCCAAGGGCGCGCGCGGCGTAGTCGGCACCGAGTGCAAGACGCCGGCACTTTTCGCCGTCGCCTGGGCGCAGCGATTCTTCAACCGCTTCCTCGACGGCGCTCCGCTCGGCGAGACCTTCCTCGACTTGCGGCGAGAGTTTCTCGAGGATCATGGCAATCCGCTCGGATTGATGTACGCCGTGCACTGTGACGGTGAGACGCAGATCATGCCGGCGCTGGCAGCCGTGAGCTGAGCGCAGTAGCAACGTAGAACTTGACGGTGAACGAAGTCAGGCGCGCGCGCATGGCGGAGGGCGCGGCGCAGGTGGCGCAGTGGGGCGGGTTTCCCGACTTCGCCGGGGCAATGCAGGCGCTCACCGATCCGTCTCACCTCCCCGCGCGGATCGGCATATGTCGTCAGGCACTCGCCGGCATCGATCGCGGCACGCTGCCGCTAGCCTGGGTCATGGTGGCGTTGATTCTCGCCGATGCGCTGCGGGAGCACGCGGGATACGCGGGGCCGGGCGACATGCACGAAGTCATCACGCTGTACACGGCGGCGCTCGAGATTCTCACGCCAGAGGGAGAACCGGCGCAGTTCGCCCACGCGCAGCATTACCTGGGCGACTCGTACATGATCGACACCAGCGGCAACCAGCTGCATAACGCCGAGGCGGCGATCAGGAGCTACGAGGCGGCGGTCGTGCTGCGCAGCCGGGAGGCGGAACCGGGGCTGTGGGCGGCGACGATGGCACACCTCGGCGAGGCGCTCCTGCGGCGCGCAC
>CAZPCC010000317.1:0-1858 GCA_964584905.1 uncultured Gemmatimonadaceae bacterium
ATCGGGAATGGGGAATCGGGAATCGGATCTGCCCGGTCGTTTCCCGATTCCCCATTCCCGATTGCCGAGCGACCATCGCCAGCGCCCCCACCGGACACGGCGCGATGCATTTATGACACCCTGTGCACACTGCGTCGTCTATGAGTAGACCACTGCGGCGCAGGTGGATGGCGCCGGGGGGGCACAGTGGAAGGCACAGCCCGCAGGCGTCACACTGGGCGGAGTCGACGATAGCGACTTCTCGGGAGGGCGCACGCGGCATCGGGCAAGAGATAGTCGAACGCGCTAGGTTGTGTCAAGACAACATCTTGCTCCCCTATTAGGCACTCACTAGGTTTTTCACCTTGAGCATACCCACCGTGGTTTTCTCGCCGCGATTTCCGGCCCGTTCCGCATGGAACGGTCGAGCGACAATCTGATGCGCTGGCCCCTCTGGAAGGTCGGGACGTCGTTTTTTCCCGCGAACGCCATTGCCGTGGATCTCGGGACGGCGAACACCCTCATCTACGTCAAAGGTGAAGGGATCGTCCTCAATGAGCCGTCCGTTGTCGCGCTCGAGCGCGGCACAAACAAGATCAAGGGCGTTGGCCTGGACGCGAAGCGGATGTTGGGGCGCACCCCCGACAACGTGATCGCCGTCCGGCCGATGAAGGACGGCGTTATCGCCGACTTCGACGTCACCGAGAAGATGCTCCGGTACTTTCTCGAGACGATCATCGACAAGCACATCTTCAAGGTCAAGCCGCGAGTCATCGTCTGCGTTCCATCGGGCATCACCGAGGTCGAGAAACGTGCCGTGCGCGATTCCGCGTTAGGTGCTGGTGCCAAGGAAGTGTTCATGGTCGCTGAACCGATGGCCGCGGCGATCGGCGTCGGGCTGCCGGTCGAAACTCCGACCGGAAACATGGTCATCGACATCGGCGGCGGTACCACCGAGATCGCCGTGATCGCGTTGTCAGGCATCGTCAGCGACACCTCCATCCGGACGGGCGGAGATGAGCTCGACGTAGCGATAGTGCAGTTCATGCGCAAGAACTACAACCTGCTTATCGGCGAGCCGACCGCTGAACTGATCAAGATCAACATCGGATCGGCCGCGCCGGTCGGTGAGGAGCGCGAGATGGAAGTCAAGGGTCGCGACCTCGTATCGGGCATCCCGAAAACCGTGCGCGTGCACTCCAGCGAGATTCGTGAGGCAATCCAGGAGCCGATTCAGCAGATCGTCGATGCGGTGAGGCGCGCGCTCGAGATCACGCCGCCCGAGCTCGCCAGCGACATTGTCGATCGAGGCATCGTGATGACCGGCGGCGGCGCCCTGATCCGCGGGCTCGATCTTCTTCTCAGTCAGGAGACCAGCCTGCCGATTCACGTGGATGAGGATCCCCTCACCTGCGTCGTGCGTGGCACCGGCATCATCCTCGACGATGAGGAGAAGTACTGGTCGGTCCTCACCACCTGAGGTCCCGTGGCGCCCAGCGGACGGACATCGTCGCGTCGAGACACGGTACTGCTCGTGGTGTGCCTCACGTTAGGTATCGTCACCCGGGCGCTGCCCGACACGCTCAAGGAGCCGGTTGCCGGCGCCCTGCGCGGCACACTGCTGGCCCCTCTCGTCGCGCTCCAGCGGGACGCCGAGCTCAGCCGTCGTGCCTGGCTCGACCGCAATGAGACGCTCCGCGCCTCGGACAGCGTCGCCCTCCAGGCGAGCGCACTCGCCCCGGTCCGCCGCGAAAACGAGCAGCTGCGGCGCCTGCTCGGACTCGGCGCGCGCCTGAAGTGGGGGTTCGTTCCAGCCGAGGTGCTGCGAGGGCGGGGAATTTCCGAGGACTTCACCATGATCCTCGCCGCCGGCTACGGC
>CAZPCC010000318.1:0-2850 GCA_964584905.1 uncultured Gemmatimonadaceae bacterium
GTGAGCGGCGGACCATGAGGGCGGCGACGGCCGCGGCCGCGGCGGTGCTGCGCGGCACCGGCTCCAGCACGATCGTTGCGCCCGACACTCCGGCGGCGCGCAGCTGCTGGGTGATCGCCCCGCGGTGCTCCGCACCGGCGATCACGATCAAGGGCTCGAAGAGATCCTTGCCCGAGGCCCGCAACGCCGCCTGCTGCAGCAACGTCTCCTCGCCGAAAAGCTTGAGGAGTTGCTTGGGCGCGCTTTCGCGCGACAGCGGCCACAGCCGCGATCCGGCGCCGCCAGACATCAGAACCGGGAAGATCGTCTGGCGCTCGCCAGTCACCACGTCATCGCCCCAGCTCCGGGAGGAAGCGCCGCTTCGTTCCGTCGTGAGCCGTAACCCGCCGTCGGCCGTTTCACAAGCGGCTTGCCGCCGACGATTCCCAATCGAGCGCGGCACGGTGCGGGAGTTGCGGCGATGAGTGAAACGCGGCAGGGAAGGCGCTTCGGGGGCCCGGGCGACGGTGATCGTCGACTCCGATGGAGCGGGACGGGTCAAGGTTCGAGTGATGGCGGGCAGGGCGGCGCGAGAGCAACGGCAGCGCGATGCTTGACGAGGAGCGCTTCGAGCTCCGCGGAAGGCGCGTTTGGGTGGCCGGCCATCGGGGGATGGTGGGCTCGGCGCTGACCCGGCGCCTCGCGCGGGAAGGGTGCGAGGTGCTCACCGCCGACCGCGAACGGCTCGATCTCCGGCGTCAGGCCGAAACGGAGCGATGGGTCGCGGAGGCGCGGGCGGACGCCATCTTCCTCGCCGCCGCGAGGGTCGGAGGCATCCTGGCAAACGCCAGCTATCCGGCCGACTTCCTCTACGACAACTTGATGATCCAGACGAACATCCTGGAGGCGGCGCGCGGCGCCGGAACCGGCAAGGTGATGGTGATCGGCTCCAGTTGCGTCTACCCGAAGCACGCGCCGCAGCCGATCGCCGAGGATGCGCTCCTCAGCGGCCCGCTCGAGCCGACCAACGAAGCCTATGCGGTCGCGAAGATCGCCGGACTGAAGCTCGCGCAGGCCTACCGCAGGCAGCATGGTTGCGATTTCATCGCCGCCATGCCGGCCAACCTCTACGGCCCGGGAGACAACTTCGATCTTGCCACCAGCCATGCGCTTCCCGCCCTGATCCGCAAGGCCCACGAGGCGAAGGAGCGGGGCGCCGATCATCTGACGATCTGGGGCACGGGAACCGCGCGGCGCGAGTTCCTTCACGTCGACGACTGCGCCGACGCACTTGTGTTCCTGATGCAAGGCTACTCGGGCGAAGGCCACGTGAATATCGGCTCCGGCGAGGACCTGACGATCCTGGAGCTAGCCGAGTTGATCTGCGAGGTGGTCGGCTTCGAGGGCCGGATCGAGCGCGACACCACGAAACCCGACGGGATGCCGCGTCGCCTAGTCAGCGGAGAGCGGCTGAGATCGCTCGGATGGACGCCGAGCATCAAGCTCAAGGAGGGGATCGAGCGGACCTACCGCTGGTACCTGGAGCAGGGCGCCGCGGCTCCCTAGTGGAACGAATTTGACATTCGATACCCGCTCGATGTCGACCTTCGAGATCGAATGTCAAATTCAAAAGTTCCATTAGAATCATGAACTTGCTAGTGGTTCCTTTGTTTCGAACATTTGCCTGCGCGGCTGATACGAATGGGATGCAAATGTTGGAAACAAACCACTAGTCTCGCCGGTCAGGAGCTCCGCCAAAGAGAGACGCAAGGGATCTTCGAGCGGTCGCAGCGCTCGGCGTATCTGCGGGCGATCGCCGTCACCTCGCTCATCAGCCCGTTCTCAAGGGTGATCGGCTCAAGCCCCATCCGCAGAAACCGGTCGTGCGTGACGTGCAGGTCGTTCTCGGCCGCCTCGTTGCGCGGGTTATCCATGTACTGGATCGGAGTTCCGGTCATCTCCGATATGAGCGCGGCGAGGTCGCGGATCCGGTGGGTCTCGGTCATCTGATTGATGATGTTCACCCGCTCTCCACTCTGCGGCGGGTTCTCGATCGCAAGCTCGATGCAGCGGCAGGTGTCCTGGATGTGGATGAAGGCGCGGGTCTGTCCGCCGGTGCCGTGCACCGTCAGCGGATAGCCGATTGCCGCCTGCATCAGGAAGCGGTTGAGCACCGTCCCGTAGTCGCCGTCGTAGTCGAACCGGTTGATCAGGCGATCGTCGCGCTTGGTCTCCTCGGTCTGCGTGCCCCAGACGATTCCTTGGTGCAGATCGGTGATCTTCACACCGTCGTTCTTGTTGTAGAAATGGAAGAAGAGCTGATCCTGCGTTTTCGTCATGTGATAGATCGAACCGGGATTGAACGGATACAGAATCTCGTGCTCGACCTGATCGCCGTCCTCCGTGTTCATCAGGACCTTGAGATACCCTTCCGGAATTTTCATCCCGGCGCTGCCGTATCCGTAGACGCCCATGGTTCCGAGATGCACGAGGTGCGCGTCGTGCTTGGACTCCACGATGGCGGCGAGGACGTCGTTCGTGGCGCTGAGGTTGTTGTTCACCGTGTACCGCTTGTGCCACGAGCTCTTCATCGAGTACGGGGCGGCTCGCTGCTCGGCAAAATGGATGATCACGTCCGGCTTCTCGTCACGTATCTTCGTGAGAAGGCGGTGATAGTTCTCGCCGACGGTGAAGCTCTCGAATCGGATCTCGCGCCCGGTCAGCTCCCGCCAGGCCGCGAGGCGCTGAGAGGTCGGTCGGATCGGGGTGAGCGACTCTACTTCCAGCTCGACGTCGATCTTGCGTCGCGACAGGTTGTCGACGATCGAGACGTCGTGGCCGCGCTCCGAGAGGTAGAGGCTTGTCGGCCAG
>CAZPCC010000319.1:0-4094 GCA_964584905.1 uncultured Gemmatimonadaceae bacterium
AGTTCCTCGCCAACATCCGCGAGACCGACGCCATCGTCCACGTAGTGCGGTGCTTCGAGGACGATGACGTAGCGCACGTGATGGGCTCGGTCGATCCGGTTCGCGATCGGGAGATCATCGAGATGGAGCTCGCCCTCGCCGATCTGGCGACGGTCGAGAAGCGTCTCGATCGCGTCAAGCGGGCAGCACGGTCGGGGGAAAAGGAGGCCACCGCCGAGCTCCCGGCGGTAGAGCGGGCTTATGCTGCGCTGGCGCAGGGCCATGGGATCTGGCAAGCGGGCCTGACGCCGGAAGAACGAAAGCTGCTCGCTCCGCTTACCCTCCTCACCGCAAAGCCGGTGCTGTACGCGGCGAACGTCACCGACGGCGAGCTGACAGGCACTGAGGGGCCGCACCTGAGAGCCTTACGCGAGGTCGTAGCGGCGAGCCAGGAGCCGGCCGAGGTGGTACCTTTTTCGGCACGGATCGAATCGGAGCTCGCCGAACTCGGGCCGGATGACCGCCGGGAGCTGCTCAATTCGTTAGGGATCGAATCGGCCGGGCTCGACCGGCTGATCCTCGCCGGCTACCGGCTGCTGGGTTTGCGGACGTACTTCACCGCCGGCGAGCAGGAGGTCCGCGCGTGGACCATCCATGCCGGCGATACCGCGCCCGCGGCGGCGGCGGTGATTCATACCGACTTCGAGCGTGGATTCATCAGGGCGGAGACCGTCGCCGACGCGGATTTCGTCAGGCTGGGCGGATGGAAGGGTGCGCGGGACGTGGGATCGGTGCGCTCGGAGGGTCGCGACTACGTGGTGCGCGACGGAGATGTAATGCTGTTCCGCTTCAACGTCTGACTCCGTTTCTGACCGTGCGGTCAGGCTTGAGCGGGAAGCGGGAATCGGGAAGCGGGAATCGAAGTTGGAGATCGGCTGCGCGGGGTTCGATCCATCTGTTTTCATCTTCGCCCTTGCATATGATGCAGATCGGCCGCACTATCGGGGCGCTGCCCTGACCCGACGACGGGCCTCTGCTTCTCTTCCCACCGCATTATCCGGAGAGCGCATGCGCATGAACCGCACTGCCACTCTCGCCATAGCGCTGATGATCGCGCCTGTTGCCTTGCTGCGATCTGACCCCGACTGGGTGCACACGTCGAGCCGCGCCACCGAGGAAGCACTGCCTCGTTCCGCGCAACGCGTAATGGATGGATGGCTCGCGGCGCTCAACGACGGGGAACTGGTCCGGCTCGATGAGATCGTGACAGATACGGTGCGGCTCAACGGCAAGGCGCACACTCGTGAGGCACTCCGGGCGATGGTCTCCGAATGGCGCCGCGGTCCCGAGCAGCGGCGCGCTCGCGCCACACCACTGGTCACCGATGGTGAGCTGGTTGGGATATGGACGTGGAGTGAACGCTCAGCCCCAGACGCACGGTCCGCCGGCATGCCGGCGGCCCAGCGCGCTGACTGGCTGGGCGCCGACTTTCTGCGAGTCGACAACGGCCTGATCGTCGAAGCCTGGCTTACCGCCGGCCGACTTGGCCTGGAGCCGCCTGCCGCAGATCGCTAGGTAGCTTCCGACGCGGGGCGCGGGGCGCGATATTGATAGGCATTCCCCGCACCCCGCGTCGCGCTCCCCGCATCCCGCCTATTTCACGAACAGCATGTCGCGATACTTCGGCAACGGCCATTCGCTGTCGGGCAGCAGACGCTCCAGCTGGTCGACCACCACCCTGACGGCTGACATGGCGGGAACGATGTTGTCGCGCATGTGATAGGCTTTCTCGTGCACCGTATCGCCGCCCAGATCCGCGTTCTTCTCGACCAGCGTCGCCAGCGCGCTCGTCAGGTCGTCGATCAACGCTGACGTTTCGCGAGCGATGCTGGTCGGGCCTTTGATACTCAACCCGGCGCTGGTGGCGCGCTCCGTCGTGGTGAGGACGTCGTTGAGATAGCGGAAGGCGGCGGGGAGCACCATCGTCCGCGCCAGCTCGGCGGTCGTCTCACCCTCGATGTTCACGGTCTTGAAGTACTGATCGAACATGATCTCGTGCCGCGATTCCAACTCGCGCTTGGACAGCACGCCGAACCGTCCGAACAGTTCCACGTTCTTGGCGTCGACCAGCGGCTCGAGCGCGTCGAGCGTGGTCCGCAGGTTCAGCAGGCCGCGCTCTTCCGCCTCACGCTGCCACGCCTCGCTGTATCCGTCGCCATTGAAGATGATGCGCTTGATCGACTTGATCTCGCGGGCGAGCAGTTGACGCAGGGCATCCTCGAACGCGGTGCCCTTCGCCAACTCCGTCTCCAGCGCCGCACACATGTCATCGATCGCCTCGGCGACGATCGTGTTCAACACGGTTGCCGGCCAGGAGATGGACTGCGATGCACCTAACGCCCGAAACTCGAACTTGTTGCCGGTGAAGGCGAACGGCGACGTGCGGTTGCGGTCCCCGGCATGCTTCGGCAGGTGCGGGAGCACCGGGGTGCCCAGCCCCAGCAGCCCGCCACGCTTGCTGGATTTGGCACTGCCGGCCTTCTCGATCTGCTCGAAGACGTCCTGGAGCTGCGCACCGACGAATGCCGAGATGATGGCCGGCGGAGCTTCGTTGGCGCCCAGACGGTGATCGTTGCCGGCGAACGCCACGGCGCTTCTGAGCAGGTCCTGATGCCTCTCGACCGCACGGAGCACGGCGGTGCAGAAGAACAGGAACTGCATGTTGTCGTGCGGGGTCTCCCCCGGTTCGAGCAGATTCGCATCCGCAGTCGCGAACGACCAGTTGAGGTGCTTGCCGCTCCCGTTCACGCCGGCGAACGGCTTCTCGTGCAGCAGGCAGACCAGCCCGAACTTGCGAGCCGTCTTGCGCAACGTGAGCATGGTGAGCTGCTGATGATCTGCGGCGAGATTGGCGTTCTCGTAGATCGGAGCCATCTCGTACTGCCCGGGCGCGACCTCGTTATGTCGCGTCTTGACCGGTACGCCAAGCCGGTACAGCTCGCGCTCGACTTCCATCATGAAGGCGAGCACTCTGTCGGGCATCGACCCGAAGTAGTGGTCCTCGAGCTCCTGTCCGCGCGGCGGCTTGGCGCCGAACAGCGTGCGCGAGCTCGTAAGCAGATCGGGACGGCGGTAGTAGAACTCCTGGTCGATCAGGAAGAACTCCTGCTCGGGGCCAAGCGTCGCCGTCACCCGGTGCGCCTCGACACCGAACAGCGCCAGCGCACGGCGCGCCTGCTGATCGAGCGCCGACATGGAGCGCAGCAGCGGAATCTTCTTGTCCAGCGCCTCACCGGTCCAGGACGCGAACGCTGTTGGAATGCAGAGGTAGCTTCCGCCAGCCCCGGAGACGATGAACGCCGGAGAGGTGGGATCCCATGCCGTGTATCCACGCGCTTCGAAGGTGGCGCGCAGACCGCCGGAGGGGAACGACGAGGCATCGGGCTCACCCTGGAACAGCTCCTTGCCGCTGAATTCCGCGATCGCGCCGCCGCCTATGTTAGGCGTGACGAACGAATCGTGCTTTTCCGCCGTCGATCCGGTGAGCGGCTGAAACCAGTGCGTGAAGTGCGAAGCCCCCTTCTCCAGAGCCCATTCCTTCATGCCCAGCGCAACCGCATCGGCCACCGACGGGTCCAAGGGCGTCTGTTCCTCGATGGTGGCCAGCACGGCCTTGAAGATCGCCTTGGGAAGGCGAGACTTCATCTCGGCGAGGTCGAACACGTGCTCGCCGAAGATCTTCTCGATCTCCATGGGAGCGGGCCGGTGCCCATTGGCAGAGGGGATCGGCATCGCATACTCGGAGGCCCATCCTTTTGCGGCGGCGAGAGAATCGAAGCGTCTGGTGGAGGTTGGCATGGACTAGGGGCTAGGGGCTAGGGACTAGGGACCAGGGATTCGAGGGCACGCTGACACGCGGCCTTTCACGATCGCCAAGAATATAGGTGCCCGGGTCACGGCAGGAAAGGGTTCTTATGAAATCGTTTTCATGGCGTCTCTGCACTAATCAGTCTCTCCCCCTGTCCCTAGCCCCGAGCCCCAAAACCCGAGCCCCTAAGCGTTAAAACCCCCTAACTTTATTTGGTATAAAAAAACCACCCCCCCCCGTCCGCCGG
>CAZPCC010000320.1:0-2562 GCA_964584905.1 uncultured Gemmatimonadaceae bacterium
GTCCTCGGCGCGGCCGCAGCCGTGCTGCTCCTTGTGATCGTCGCGTGGACAATGTTCCCCGGGGGGAGCTCCGAAGGGGCTGCGCTGCAGGCGGAAGTGCAGCAAGGCGAGTTCCGGGTAACCGTCACCACCACCGGCGAATTGCGAGCCAAGCGCTCTGTTTCCATCCAGGGTCCTCCTAACGCCCAACAGGCGCAGCAGTATCAGATGAAGATCGCGTCGATCGTCCCCGAGGGGACGGTAGTGAAGGAGGGGGACGTCGTGGCAGAGCTCGACCGGTCGGGATTGGCCAGCCGCCTGACCGAGGTATCGCTGGCGCTGCAGAAGGCCGAGGCGCAGTACTCGCAGGCACAGCTCGATTCGACGCTTACACTGTCTCAGGCACGCGAGGAGATCCGTACGCTCGAGTATGCGCTCGAGGAGCGGCGCCTGGCCAACGAGCAGGCTACCTACGAGGCGCCGACGATTCGTCGTCAGGCAGAGATCGATCTCGAGAAGGCAGGACGCGCTTTCGAGCAGGCAAAGGTCAACTACAAGACGAAAACGCAGCAGTCCATCGCCAAGATGCGCGAGGTAGGCTCGGACGTGGAACGGCAGCGCAACCAGCTCGGCATAGTGCAGAGCGTCATGAATGCGTTCACGATCCGCGCACCCAGCGAAGGCATGGTCATTTACGCCAAGGAATGGAACGGACGCAAGAAACAGGTTGGATCGCAGGTCACGCCGTGGGAGCCCACCGTGGCTACGCTCCCGGATCTCAGTGAGATGGAGTCCGTCACCTACGTCAACGAGATCGACGTACGCAAGATCGCAGTCGGCCAGCTCGTGCGCCTTTCGCTCGATGCCGACCCCACCAAGCAGCTGAAAGGAAAGGTGACCGGCGTGGCCAACGTCGGCGAGCAGCGTCCCAATGCCGACGCCAAGGTATTCGAGGTCGTGGTGGCGGTGGAGGGCCGCGACACTACGCTCCTCCCGGGCATGACGACCTCCAACGCGGTGGAAATCGCCGTCATCCCCGAAGCGATGTACATCCCGCTCGAGGCAATGTCGGTATCGGACAGCGTGCCAATCGTCTACACCCGGAATGGCGGCAAGCTCGTTAGGCAGGAGATCGAGACGGGCGCAATGAACGACAACGAGATCGTCGTACAGCGCGGACTCGCCGCTGGCAGCGAGGTGCTGCTGGTTGCCCCGCCTGACGCGGCGAGCCTTCCTCTTCTTCGACTGGATCCACCGGGCAGAGGGACGCCGGGCCTGGTGCCAGGCGACACTGTTCAGCCGGCCGTGCGCACCGCCGCGAGCGCCGACTCCACCCGCTGAGCACGGCTCGTGATTCGCGATCTGCAACGTTTGTGGCGTGACGTATTCGCCGCCGTGCTGTTCAGCCTCCGCGCGGCGGTCGAGGCGGTGGGTCACAACCGCCTGCGCGCCGCGCTCACCTCGCTAGGCATTCTATTCGGCGTCGCCTCGGTGATTGCCATGCTTGCAATCGGCAAAGGCGCAGAGCAGGAGATACTGGCGCAGATGAAGCTGCTTGGCGCCAACAACGTCATTGTGGCGCCTATCGTGGAGCAGAAGGAGGAGCAGGCCCGGGACGAAGCAATGAGGGAGCCAAAGCGATTCTCGCCTGGTCTCACGACGCACGATGTGGCGAGCATCGGCCGGATGATCCCGGGGGTAGGCGATGCCACCGGCGAGCTCGTTCTGCAGACCCTCGTAACGCGTGAGGGACGCCGCCGCTCGGCCAAGCTGGTAGGCGTCGACACCAGCTACTTCCGACTGCTGAATCTTGCCATTGCCAGCGGCGGCGTCTTCTCCGGCGCGCAGGTGGAGCGCGGCGCGCCTGTGGCGGTGATCGGGTACGGCGTCAGGACGCGATTCTTCACCACCGTGGAGCCGATCGGCCAGCGCATCAAGGTGGGCGAAAGCTGGCTCACCGTGGTCGGAGTGCTCGCCGATCGCGCCGTGTCGGAAGAGACATCGCAGAAGCTCGGCGTGCGCGACGCCAACATGGACATCTACGTGCCGATCACGACCGCACTGCTGCGCTATCGAAACCGGTCGAACGTCACCGCTCGTGACATCGAGTTGGCAAGCCGTTCGGGCATGGTGATTAACACGGAGCAGGCCGCGGAGGATGAGGACGACCGCGCCGAGCGGACGAATTATCACCAGCTCGACCGCATCATCATCCACGTTGCCGACGCATCCAGCGTTCCGGCGGTGGTCGACGTCATGCGCCGCATGCTCACCCGCCGTCACAACAACGTGGTGGACTTCGAGATAATGGTGCCCGAGCTGCTCCTTCAGCAGGAGCAGCGCACCAAGACGATCTTCAACGTCGTTCTCGGCGCCATCGCCTCCATCTCCCTGATCGTCGGCGGCATCGGCATCATGAACATCATGCTTGCCTCGGTACTCGAGCGCATCCGCGAGATCGGCGTCAGGCGTGCGGTGGGCGCCAACCGGCGCGACATCCTGGCGCAGTTCCTCGCCGAAGCGGTGCTCATATCGTTGAGCGGAGGGGTGGCCGGGATTCTGTTAGGCACGGGGATGAGCCTC
>CAZPCC010000321.1:0-9467 GCA_964584905.1 uncultured Gemmatimonadaceae bacterium
TCCCCACTGCTGCATTTCGCCGGAGCCGAATCGCAGGCTTGCGAATGGGATGCGAACTTCAACCACGTAGCCCGAGTCGGTCAGCTCGCCGCGCGAGTCGAAAACGAAATCCGGACTCAGATCGGTAGATCCGCCAAAGCCGGGCCCTCCGGAACCCTCCGTCTGCACGCCGTCGAGCTGCACGCCGAGTGGGTTGACCCCGAACAGATAGGCGCGCCGCCGGTCGTCGAACGTGTCGAGGTAGATCGTAACGCGGTCGTCGGAGCCAATGTTGTCCCGCTCTGCGAGTGTGGCGCGGATTGTCCGCGGATCGGTGGCATATGCCACGATTCCGAAGTGCAACGCGGTCGGGGAGTACCAGGTGAGCACGATCGTGCGTTGCTCCGCCGGCCGCCCGTCGACCGGCTGATACTGATGAAAGCCGGTGAGACGCTCGGCGCGCGACCAGACCTCTTCATCCAGACGGCCATCGATCTCGACCGCCGTCTCGTATCGCGGAATCGTGATCCGGAATCGGTCCGTCGAGTCCGGTTGCACGGCCGTGAGTTGCATTAGCGCGGCAATTAAGAGCATTGTGCAAAGTAGAATGAAATCCGATCGCGAGCCTCACCGGACAGCGGCAGCGAAGTCGAGGCATGAAACTCTGGAAGATCGCCGGACGTCGTGCGCATGTCGACCGGTACCGTGAAGGTGAGCGTTTGAAGGGACACCGCGCAGCTTCAGAATGGAGAAGACCGAATGCGCGCTTCATCGATGCTGGTGCTATCGCTGACGTTGCTTGTCGCGGCCTCCTGCAGTTCGTCCCAGCCCTACCCGCCGCTGCTAGACGCACAGTCGGACGGAGGCGCGGTCGAATGGAGCTCCTACGGAAGAGATCCCGGCGGGGAGCGGCATGCGCCCCTCGACCAGATAACCCGGGAGAACGTGGGCAGGCTGACAGTTGCGTGGACGTTCAATACCGGCGAAGACATGAAAGCCGCGCGTGGTCGCGATCCGGCGTTGGAGACGACGCCGCTGATGGTCGATGGAACTCTGTTCATCAGCACGCCGCGTGGCCGCGTGATAGCGCTCGATCCCGAGACCGGTACCGAACGCTGGCGATTCGATCCTCAGGTTGATCCGTCGCTCGGGTTTGGGGATTTCGCCAGCCGAGGCGTATCCACATGGCTCGATTCTGCTCGCGCCAATGGAGCGCCGTGCAGGAGGCGCATCTTCATGGCGACGATCGACGCGCGGCTGTTCGCGCTGGATGCGGCGACGGGCGCGTCATGTGACGGCTTTGGCGTGGGCGGCGCGATAGACCTGCGCCAGGGACTGCGAAACCCGCCCGACTCGCGCTCCGAATATGAAATGACCTCGCCCCCGGCGGTAATCAACGGCGTGGTCGTTACCGGATCGGCGGTTGCGGACAACGGCCGTACCACGATGGCGAGTGGGGAAGTTCGTGGGTGGGATGCGCGCACGGGAGCGCTCAGATGGTCGTGGGACCCGGTGCCACAGGCGCCTGACGATGAGGCGTACGATGACTGGCGCGGCGCGTCGGCTCACCGCACCGGCGGGGCGAATGCCTGGAGCGTGATCATGTCCGATCCGGGCCGTGACCTTGTCTTCGTACCGACGGGAAGCGCGAGCCCCGACTACTATGGAGGCGAGCGGATTGGAAGCAATCGCTATGCAAACTCGGTGGTCGCCTTGCGTGGTTCGACCGGCCAGCTGGTCTGGAGTTTCCAGACGGTGCATCACGATCTGTGGGATTTCGACAATGCCGCCCCACCGGCGCTCACGACGATTCGCCGCAACGGTGCGGAAATACCGGTGGTGCTGCAGGCTACCAAGAGCGGGATGCTGTTCGTGCTGCATCGAGAGACTGGTGAACCTGTGTTCCCGGTGGAGGAGCGTCCGGTCCCCGGCAGTACGGTGCCTGGCGAGCAGGCCTGGCCAACGCAGCCGTTCTCCGCCATTGCACCCCTGTCCCCGCACAACTTTCCAACGGATTCCGTCTGGGGTGCCACCCCGGCGGATCTCGCCGAGTGCCGCGCACTTGCCGCCTCGCTGAGGAACGATGGCGTGTTCACACCGCCAAGCCTGGAGGGCACATTGCAAATGCCTTCGAATATCGGCGGCGCGCACTGGGGAGGAGTGGCGGTGGATCCCGCGCGACAGATCGCCGTCGTTCCGGTGAACCGGGTTGCCACGGTGGTGCAGCTCATTCCGCGCGAGCAGGTGGATCGGGAGGAGGCGCAGCGTGAGGCTGGGCGAATGGGCTACGAGTACGCACAGATGCGCGGAACGCCTTACGTGATGCGACGCCGGCTGTTCACCACCCGGGCGCGCGCGTTCTGTACGCCTCCCCCATTCGGGGCGCTGGTAGCCGTGGATCTGTCGACAGGCGCGCACAAATGGAACGTGCCACTCGGCACCATTCAATCGTTGGCGCCGCAGGCGCCATCCGAATGGGGGTCGCCAAACCTCGGCGGAGCGATTACTACCCGTTCGGGTGTGGTGTTCATCGGCGCCGCGCTCGACCACGCCCTTCGTGCGTACGACATCGAAACGGGACGCGAGCTATGGAAGGGCGCACTTCCAGCTGGGGCACGGGCGACGCCGATGACATACCGTGTGCGCGAAGGCGGACGTCAGTTCGTGGTCATCGCCGCCGGCGGATCTGATGTATTCGGCACCGGCGATGCCATAGTCGCATTCGCTTTGCCGGAGTGAAGCGGAGTGGTTTTTCATGAGGGTAACTGCGGAGCTGGCTCGTCCGGCTATCGCTTGACGTTAGGCTATTGCCATCTCATCGGGACTCGCAAAGATCTCGATCGTAGCGGGCCAACATGCCAAGGGTTCGCAGGATGCATCAGGATCGAACGGATCAAATGGATCTGATCGCGTATGGAAGAAGTTGGGTTGTCATTTCTCTATTTGGTTTTCGCTATCGGCGCTCGGAGGCCAGGATGCCAGAGATCAGATCTATTTGATCCGTCTAATCCTGATGCATCCTGCAAACCTTCGACATGGATGCTCGTCAAAGTGAGCTTCGATGTGCATGTGGAGGACGCCGACGCACGTCAGGCGCTACGCCGCAGGCCGAGGTTGAGTACGCGACTAATGAGTTCCGGATAGGTCATGCCCGTGTACTTGGCCGCCATTGCCAGTTCCTCACTCGCGGCGATCTCCGGGTTGGGGTTGGCATCGAGAAAATGAAGAGCGCCATCGTCGGACAGCCGGTAGTCGATCCGCGCGTAGCCGTCCAGCTCGAGTATGCGGTAGATGCGCTTGCTGGTCCGTGTGATCCGTGCGGCAAGGCCCTCAGGCAGACCCTCGGCGACGCGTTGAAAGATCCCACGCCTTTTTTGATAGGCGACGTCGTGCTTGACCTTCTCGGTCGCGATCAGCGCAGCGTTGGCCGGCATGTTCTCGAATACCAACTCCCACACCGGGAGCGCGAGCAGCCGGTCGTTTCCGAGAATGCTCACGTAGTACTCGCGCCCCTCGATGAATTGCTCGGCGATCGCGTCCGTTCGCAGCCGCTCATGCACGAACGCCACGCGTTCGGCCAGCTTCTCGTCCGAATCGACGATCGACGCCTGGGAGATGCCGAGCGATCCGTGCTCCGTCAGACTCTTCACGATGAGCGGAAACTGAAGCCGGCGTGGCCGGCGCACCGACTTGTGCAGCGCAAAGACGGCGAAATCGGGCACGTGGATTCTGTGATAGGTGAGCAGCTTCTTGCAGAGCGCCTTGCTACGCGCGATGACGAGACCGCGCGGATTGCAGCCCGTGTACGGTATCTGGAGCAGCTCGATGTAGCTGACCACGTTCTGGTCGTACAGGATGTTGCGATGGAATTCCTCGAGCAGGTTGAAGACGATCGTCGGGCGCCACGTCTCGATGGCCTCGCGGACCGGCCGGAGCTCGTCCTGCACGCCCAGCGGCTGCACCTCGTGGCCGAGGCCGCGGAGCGTGGAGACTACGTCGTATTCGGTTTTCCAGTTGTCGACATCCTGCTCGCTGTGGCCCTCCAGCGAATCGGGGGGTACGAGGTCCGGATGCATCAACACCAGCACGCGCTGTGATCTCATAGTGCGATCCAGTCCCGGTGGCCTTCGCTATAGAGAAAATGCATGGTCTTGGCGGTCAGCAGTACGGCGAACTCCATGCGTAGTTGACGCTCACTTCCTACAGCGCGTAAACGCAGCTCGCGGCAGCGGCCGATCATGTTGCCGAGGATGATGTCGAGCGTGAACTGGTACTCGCCGGTCCAGCGGGCGACGGTGCGGCGAATCTCCGTCCGGTGGCGTCGAATGAAGGCGGAGGCGAGCTCCCGACTGGCGTGCTTGGGTGCGTCGGAGAACAACTGCCGCAGCTCGCGGTCGTACGTATTCGGAAATTCGACCGAGTAGAGCTCCCGCTTGGCCGCGTAATGCTCGGCCAGCGTCTTTCCGATCTGCGACACAGGCTCGATCCTGCGGCGCGTTCGGATGACCGCCTTGCTGTGTACCACCTCGTTCATTAGCTCGTCCACGTACTCCAGCTTCTTCAGCGCCGGCCAGCCGGCGTATCGTCTGCGCCAGTCGGACTTGGGGCGCAGCCACACAGCAAAGGTTTCGGCAAAGTCCTCGTCAGGGTGCGCCTGCGCATACCAGAGCCGCAAGTGCTGTACGAACCGCTTGCTCGCCGGATTGGGCCGGTAGTGCGTGGGGTAACGCGTAGATGAGCGTCCAAACAGCTGCTGCCACCTTCGCCGGCGCTGTAGTTGATAGGCATGCTGGAGTGCGTGGCCGGTTTCGTGCCGCAGAATGCGCATGCACTCATCGCGGGAGCCACCCTCCACATCGAGCATCTGGCTGCGCTCGAGCCGCATGAGTCGCGGATGCGCGAGGTAGAACGGAATGGCGAACCCGGGGATGTCGCCTGGCGAGAACCACTCGTCGGAAAGCCAGACATGCGGGCGCATCACTATCCCTCGCGAATCGAGCTGCCCGTACAGGTCCTCCAGTTGCTCCTCGAGCCAGGTGTTCTCGATGTGAACCCCCAGATCGCGGATCCGTAACTGCATGAGGCGGTCGCTTGGCCAGCGCGCCCAGGGAAATGGCATTGGCATCGGGACGAGAGACTTGATCGAGTGCGTCGCACCAGTGTGTAAATATGGAACCTGCGGCCGTCTGTGGAAGGAAGCCGCTTGTTGAGGTCATCCAGTGCGGGTACGTTCGAGCGCATGGAGACTCCCGCCACCGCCCTGGTGGCTCCCTTGCCGGATCCGCGCCCGAGAACTCTCGATCCGCGGGTCGTCAGGTTGTGGCGCACCGGTGCCACCATCTGGACAGTGGTTCTCGCCGGCATCGCCGGTGCGCTGCAACTGGCCTGGGGCCGGGCGTTCCCCTTCTGGACAGTCGGCGCTTTCGTGATCCTTTTCGGGGCGGTTTATCTCGCTTTCTGGGTTCCGCGAGCATACGCGGCGTGGGAGTTCGAGATCCGCGAGAGCGACGTGCGGCTGCGGCATGGCGTGCTCTGGCGGCGTACGAGCGTCGTACCCCACGCCCGTATCCAGCACGTCGACACGCGTCACGGGCCCCTCACGCGCGCATATGGACTGGCTTCGGTCATTCTGTATACCGCCGGACATACCGGCGCGGCGATCGAGATCCCCGGCCTGTCGGCGGCGGAGGCGGAATCGCTCCGCGAGCGGTTAGGTGCGCTCAGCGGAGCGGATGATGCAGTCTGACACCACCGAGGCGCTGGAGCCACCGACCGAAGCTGTAGAGCGTCGGTTGCACCCGTTCACATTGCTTTTCAGCACGATCGGCATGGCGCGCCGGCTGATCCTCCCAGCTGTATTCGGGGGACTGTCAGCTGCGGACGGCGACGCGGGGCGTGCGGTGCTCGTGATCCTCGGTGTGCTCACCATTCCATCGTTCGCACTAGCGGTGGCTCACTACCTCTCGTTTCGCTATGTGGTGACGAGGGATGAGCTGACGTACCGCTCAGGAGTGCTCCGCAAGCGGCAGCGTGTGATTCTCCTCTCGCGTGTCCAGAACATAGAAGTGCGCCAAAGCCTGGTGCAGCGCCTCGTCGGGGTCGCCGAGGTGCGTGTGGAGACGGCAGGCAGCGGGTCAGAGCCCGAAGCGGCGCTGTCAGTTCTCGGCCGCGCCGACGCCGATGCTCTGCGCGATGCGCTTCTGGCGCGGAGGGTGGGCATGCGCGCGGCAGGCGCTGGTGCTGAAGGAGGAGCAGCAGCGTTCGGGGTATCCGACGCTCGGCCACTGGTTCACCTCACACCTCCCGAGCTGGTCATAGCCGGCGCGACGGCGAACGAGGCCGGAATCATCGCGGCCGCGCTCGTGGGGCTGCTGCAATTCGCCGATGACCTCCCGCTCTCCCTGGAGCGCTATCTGCCCGATGCCGAATCCTACTTCGCCAATCAGTCGGTGGCGGGCGCGGTCGTGCTGGTCTTGGGATTCATGGTCGCGCTGATCGTGATCGGCTGGTTGTTCTCGATCGTGGGGTCGGTCGTCGGATATTACGACTTCACCCTCACGCGGGTCGGCGAGGAGATTCAAAAGCGTTATGGTCTGCTCTCGCGACGAGAGGCCAACGTGCCGCTGCGCCGCGTGCAGTCGATCCGTATCGAGGAGTCGCTGCTCCGGCGGCCGCTCAAGCTCGCCTCGCTCAAAATCGAAACGGCGGGTGGGCCGGCGCAGGGGCAGCGCGGAGGCGCGGAGGCATTCGTGCCGATCGCGCAGGCCAACCGGGTGCCCGGGCTGGTTCACGAGCTCTTCCCCTCGTTCGTCCTCGAAGCTCACGATCTGAGATCAGTGCACCCGCGTTCGATCCGGCGAGCGGCGACTCGTTATGCGGTCGTTCTCATCGTACTCGCCGGCGGGCTGGCGTTAGTCGATTTGCGTGCCCTGTTGCTCCTCCTCGCCTTGCCGTTGGTCCGGCTGGTGGCTCGCTGGCAGTACCGCATGCGCGGCTACGCGCTGGCGAACGAGCACGTGGTGCTTCGCAGCGGCGTGCTCAACCGTGTTACGTGGATAGTACCTGACGACAAGATCCAGACACTGCACGTGACCGCCACGCCTTTTCAGCGGCGGCACGGGCTGGCCAGCGTGGTCGTCGATACGGCGTCGGGCGGCGCCCAGCCGACACTCGTGGATGTCGGAACCTCGGATGCCGAGTTGCTTCTCGAGCAGATGGCGGCCCGGGCAAGGACGGCCCGCGCGAAGCAGCGTGCCCGTCGCGCCACGACCCTCGCCGGCAGTTCCATCCTCCCGCTTCCCGGCCCCGCGGGATAGTTTGGATCATGTCCGCCGGGCCAACGTGCCAGGCCCGCCAATCGTACTTCGACAGGGTACCAACGCAGCCCTGTTTTCCGGTTCCTCATTCCCATCATCATGCTCCCACTTCGCTCCATGCGTCGCGCGCTGGCGCTCACGGTGCTGGCGACCGTCTCTGCCGGTGCGCAAGCGCTCACCAGCCCGAAGGACTTCTTTGGGCACGAGATCGGCGCGGACTTCGTACTCCCCGATTACACGAAGTTTTCCGAGTACTGGACCAGGCTTGCCTCGCAATCGGACCGGATGTTGCTGGATACGATCGGCCTAACGGCGGAGGGCAGGCCGCAGCTGATGGCGATTCTCACGTCACCGGCCAACCATCAGCGCCTCGACCGATTCAAGGACATTGCACGGCGCCTTGCGCTGGCCGAGGGGGTGAGTGAGACCGAGGCGCGGGCGCTGGCGGCGGAGGGCAAGGCAATCGTCTGGTTCGACGGCGGGCTCCACGCCACCGAGGTCCTCGGTGCGCAGCAGCTCCTCGAGACCGTCTGGCAGCTGGCCAGCGGAACCGACCCGGAGACGATGCGTTTTCTGGACGATCTGATAATTCTCGCCGTCCACGCCAATCCGGACGGCATGGAACTCGTGTCCGACTGGTACATGCGGACTGCGAAAGCGCAGGAGCGCTCGACGTCAGGCATTCCCCGGCTGTACCAGAAGTACATCGGTCACGACAACAATCGCGATTTCTACATGTCGACGCAGCCCGAGTCGGAGAACATGAACCGGGCGATGTACATCGAGTGGTTTCCGCAGATCATGTACAACCATCATCAGACTGGTCCGGCGGGGACGGTGATGTTCGCCCCGCCGTTCCGCGATCCGGCGAACTACAACTTCCACCCGCTGATCATTACGAGCCTGGACCTGGTTGGCGCATCGATGCACAACCGGTTCGTTTCGGAAAACAAGCCCGGTGTCACGATGCGATCGGGCGCGAACTATTCCACCTGGTGGAATGGCGGACTGCGTACCACCGCCTATTTCCACAACATCATCGGGCTGCTCACCGAGACAATCGGCAATCCAACGCCGATCGAGATCCCGCTGCTGCCGAACAGGCAGCTGGCCAGCGGCGACCTGCCGTATCCGATCGAGCCGCAGCCGTGGCACTTCCGCCAGTCGGTCGATTATTCGGTGACGGCCAACCGGTCGGTGTTCGACATCGCGTCCCGGCACCGCGAACAGTTTCTGTTCAACATCTGGAAGATGGGGCACGACGAGATCCAGGCGGGAAGCAAGGATTCGTGGACGATCTGGCCGCGCGACATAGCGCGGATGGAAGCCCAGATCGCCGAGGACCGCGCGCAGCCCGAGAACACGACGGGGCGGGTGGAGCGCGCGCCGCCGGCGCCGACGAAATACATGGAGATGCTCAAGGATCCGGCTGACCGCGACCCGCGCGCTTACATCCTGCCGGCCGACCAGCCCGATTTTGCCACCGCTACCAAGCTCGTTCACACCCTGCAGGAGAACGGCATAACGGTTCATCGGGCGACGGCGCCGTTCACCGTGTCCGGAAAGCGCTACCCGGCCAATTCATACGTTATCCGGACTGCGCAGGCATTCCGGCCGCACATCCTCGACATGTTCGAGCCGCAGGATCATCCTAACGACTTTCCATATCCCGGCGGGCCGCCAAAGCCGCCGTACGACAACGCCGGCTGGACGGTCGCCATGCAGATGGGCGTCGATTTCGACCGGATCCTCGATGGCGTGGAAGGGCCGCTGGTGAAGCTCGACAGCATGGCGGTGACGCCGGCCGGCACCGTCGCCAGGGCACCTAACGGGGGCGGATACATCCTCTCGGCCACCGTCAATGACGCCTATCGGGCTGTCAACCGCCTGCTCGGCTCGGGCGAAACGGTAATGCGGGTCGAATCGCCGGTGACGGCCGGCGGGCAGGCCTATCCGGCGGGCAGCTTCTACGTTTCCGCCGGCAGCGGGACCCACGCCAGGCTGGAAGCGCTCGCGCGCGAGCTTGGCGTGAGTGCCGGCGCGGTTGCGCGGCCGGCTGGCGCGACGCCGGTGCGCCCTGCTCGAATCGGACTGTGGGACCGCTACGGCGGCTCGATGCCGTCGGGGTGGACGCGATGGATACTCGAACAGTTCGAATTCCCCTTCCAGGTC
>CAZPCC010000322.1:0-3910 GCA_964584905.1 uncultured Gemmatimonadaceae bacterium
GGCGACCGGGTACTTTCGGTCGCCGATTTTTTTTTTTGGCGCGAAGCAAAGGTTGTGCGCCATCGTTCCGCGCGGCAGTATGTCCAACGTTTCCCCCGTACTCTATTTCGCTCCATTCCGCGTTCCCGATTCCCGATTCCCGATTCCCGATTCCCAACCCCCCGCACCATGCCCCGCATAACACAGATTCTCGTTTCCCTAGCGCTAGTCCTTGGCGCCGCACCGATCTACGCTCAGTCCATTGCCGAATTCACGCGCGGCATGGAGAAGCGCGACGGATTCTTTCCCATTCACTGGGATGCCGAGCGCGGGCGCGTTCTGCTCGAGATACCAGTACCGGGCGAGGAATTTCTCTATCTGCGATCACTCGCGACCGGCTTCGGGATCGCCGGGCCGGACATCGACAGGGGGAGAGTGGGCGACGAAGGACTGGCGCACTGGGAACGGAGCGGCAAGTCACTTCATCTCGTTCTCGAGAACCCGCGCTTTCGCGCGGTGACTGGAAGTGAGGAGCTCAAGCGGTCGGTCCGTGAATCGTTTCCCACCTCTACCCTCGCAGCGCTCGAGATCGTCGCCGAGGACGAGGGGCGCGTACTCGTCGATGCCACGCCGCTTGCGTTGAGCGATGTGGGCGACATTCGGGGCGAGCTGCGAGAGGAAGGACAGGGGAACTACTCACTGGATCGGAACCGCAGCCGTGTCTATCTGGAGCACACCAAGGCGTTCCCGCGCAATACCGAGCTCGAGGCCTCGCTCACTTTCACATCGGACAATCCCGGCGGCGACATGAGCTCGCACGCGCCGGACGCATATGCGGTCACCATTCGCGAGCATCATTCATTCGTGAAGCTCCCCGAGCCAGGATTCACGCCGCGCGCTTTCGATCCGCGGGTGGGTGTCGGCCCGGTGAGCTTCTTCGATTTCTCCAAGCCGTTCGATGCGGACTTCGTGACGCGTTATGCCCGGCGCCACCGCCTGGTGAAGCGTACGCCCGGCGCCGCGCCGTCGGAGCCGGTCGAGCCGATCATTTTCTATCTGGACCCAGCCGTACCCGAACCGTATCGCACCGCGTTCAGGCAGGGCGCCATGTGGTGGAACAAGGCATACGAGGCCGCCGGCTTCATCAACGGCTTTCGCGTCGAGGACATGCCCGCCGACATGGATCCGCTCGATGCGCGTTATGATGTGATCCAGTGGGTGCACCGGACCGCTCCTTCCTCGTCATGGGGATCGAGCTTCGTCGATCCGCGCACGGGAGAAATCATCAAGGCCGCGGTGCGCATGGACTCGCACCGCTCCGCCGCCGATCACAACATCTATGCGGGGCTCATTCCCGCCGGTGCGGTCGAGGGTGCTCCGGCGGGGTCGGACATCGACGAGTCGTGGCTCGCCACGCTCGACACGACGATCGACGCGACCGCCTTCGCGATGTGGCGCCGCCGGCAGCATTCCGCGCACGAAGTGGGTCACACGCTTGGCCTGGCTCACAACTTCATTGGGCACGCCGACGGCCGCAGCACGGTGATGGACTACCCGCCGCCGGTGATCCGCCTGACGAATGGACAGATCGATCTGAGCGATGCCTATCGCGAAGGGTTGGGAATCTACGACACGCTGGCAATTCGCTGGGCCTACGAGGAATTCCCGACGCCGTCCGCCGAGGAGGCCGGCCTGGCCGCGATCGTTCAGGAGATGGCCCGTGGCGGAGTGCGGTTCATGTCGAATCCGGACGAGGGCGCGGGTGGAAGTTTTCCCGACGCGACCACCTGGGTAGGGGGAGGCGATGCGATCGACGAGCTGGAGCGCACGATGGCGGTGCGCCGGGTCCTGCTCGACAAGTTCGATGAGCGGGCGATCGACGCGGGGACGCCCATGTCGGGATTGAATGCGCGCCTTTCGCCCGTATATCTCCATCATCGGTACTCGCTCGGCGCGGCGGTCAAGGCGGTCGGCGGCATGAAGTGGCGGTACGCCGTGCGCGGCGACACGCAGCCACCCACAGAATTGATCGACGCAGCGACGCAGCGGCGCGCGCTCACCGTGCTCCTCGACGCGATTCAGCCGAAGGAGCTGGCGGTGCCCGAGCGCGTGCTCGCGCTGCTCGCGCCACCCGCCTATGGCTACCGCCAGCAGGAGCGGCGGGCATTCGAGTCGCGGGCGGCGCCCGCGTTCGATCAGATCGAGATCGCGCGAGTGCTGGCGACTATGGTCGTCCGCCCCCTGTTCATGCCACAGCGTGCCGCGCGAGTGGTGGCATTTCACGACCGCGATCCCCGACTGCCCTCGCTTACCGAAGTCATCAGCACCACCATCGACCGCACCTGGGGCGCTATGCACCCGGCGCGCGAGGCGGCGTTAGGGCGCGTTGCCGAACGAGTGGTCGTCGATGAGCTCATCCGCCTGGCAGCGGAGCCTGACGCCTCGGTCGAAGCGCGTGCAGGCGCCGAGTGGGGTCTGCGACGCATCGCGGCGCTGGCACCAGTGCGCGATGGAATCACCGGAATGGAGGCGGCGCACCGGCAGCTCGTGCGAGCCGACATCGAACGGTTCCTCGAGCGCCGTTCCGGCGACGTTCCGTTGACCGCCCCGACCCGGGCGCCAGCGGGAACACCCATCGGAGGAGGGACGCCGTAAGACCTGGGCCTGGGCTCCGAGGTGCGAGCTGCCTTGGAGCCTTGTCCCTCCTCTTCCTACTTCTGCTTCGACCGCTTTCCGCTCGCGGGCGAGACGTCGATCATCAGTGCGATGACCAGGCCGACGATGGGCCACAGCGTCCACTCGCCGCCGAACCAGTGCTGAACGGCCGTATACCAGAGCAGTGTGGTCGGGAGGAAGATGAACCCGAGGATGACCCAGAGCAGGTTGTCGAAGATTCCAACGAACCAACTGCTGAACAGCCAGAGCAGGACGATCACCAACCTGGGCGTCATCAGAGCGAGAATCGCGAAAAGACAGGGCATAGGACGAGGGACGAGGGATGAGGGATGAGGGATGAGGGACCTGGGATAGCGCCGTGCGCAGATTCTGAGCTTTAGCAACACTAGCGAGCGCCGTGCCCCGAGAGTTTCAGGCAACCGCAAGCGCCTGGGAACATCAACTCGATTGTCAATCGTTTCGAATTCACTGCGGCCGATTCCTGCGATTCATGGCACGATCCCGGGCCACCGGTTCGCAAAGTCAACCTGCCGCCGGATAGTCCCTCGCCTGGAAGCCCGGTGGAGAACCCCGACCAGCCGCAGCGTTAGGTCAGGATTCGGCGGAAGGTGCTGCACGCGCCAAAGCATCCGCACGTGCAGTCAGGGCCTGCGATTCCTGCACGGCGCCGATTCGCTCGTACGCGGCGGCTTGGACGCGCATCAAATCCAGCCACGCACGGAGTTGGCGTGCGTCGCCAACCAGCATGGCTGCCGACGCGGGGTCGAGCACGCGCACCGAGGGCCACAGCGAGCCGAACAGCGCTGCCTGTGCCTGCTCAGCCTCACGGACCACCACCTCGGCCTCTGCACTGGTGCCCAAGCCGAGCCTGGCGCGGAGCTGCGCAATGGCTACTCCCGCCTGTTCGATGAGTCTGAGGATGAAATCGCGCTGATGCAGCATGCGTGATGGACTAGAGCAGCCGCCGGACCTCGACCAGCACCGGAACTCCGCGGATGATGCATAACGCAACGGATGCATAAACGCTGGCGAGGGCGGCACCGAGCAACAGCTCCCGAACCGACGGAGCAAGGGCGGAGGTAAATGCAAGGATCATCAACGAGAAGGCCAATGCCTTTGCCAATCCGTATGCAAACCGGCTCGCGCGCGAGCTGACCAGCAGCCGGCCGAGTGCGGAGCGCATCATGCTGGAAGCCCCAAATGCCGTAAATCCCTGTTCGAAGGCCACCGCCCGCGCGCCGTCGACCAGCAGCCC
>CAZPCC010000323.1:0-6757 GCA_964584905.1 uncultured Gemmatimonadaceae bacterium
GGGGTGGGGGGGGCGGGCCCGGTGGCCCCACCCCACCCCTAATCCGCGTCGCCGGCCCCCCCCCCCCCACCCCCGACCCGCAAGCGTGCGTTTAAGCGCCGCTTGCCCCTTCCATCCACCCATCCCGCAGCCTGACGACGCGGCTGCCGTACGCGGCGTTGGCCTCGGAGTGGGTCACCTGCACGATCGTCGTGCCTTGCTGATTCAGCGTCGTGAAGAGCTCCATGATCTCGCGCCCCTGATCGGAGTGGAGATTTCCCGTCGGCTCGTCGGCGAGGATGAGCGCCGGCTTGGCTATGAGCGCGCGCGCGATTCCGACCAGCTGCTGCTGCCCGCCGGAGAGCTGGCGCGGGTAGAGCCCCTTCTTGCCGACGATGCCGAAGCGGTCGAGAGTGTCGGCGACGACTGCCTCACGCTCGCTCTTCTTCACGTTTCGGTACGACAGCGGTACATCCAGATTCTCGGCGACCGTCAGATCGTCGATCAGATGATACTGCTGGAAGACGAAGCCGATGTGACGCCGGTTGAGACCGAGCCGCTCCTTTGGAGGGAGCGCATGTACCGGCTGGCCGGCAAAGTAGTACTCCCCGGTCCATTCGGCGTCGAGCATACCTAACGCTGCGAGCAGCGTGGATTTGCCGGCTCCCGATGGTCCCATGATGCTCAGGAAATCACCGGGATGAATGTCGAAGGAGATGCGCCGGAGCACGAACTGCCGGCCGCCGGCGACGGCGTACGATTTCTCGACGTCGCGCAGGGAGACGAGCGGCGTATTCGGCGCCAGCGGCGCCTCGTCCGGGGCAGGGACGGCAACCGAGCGTCCGGTGAACAACGATCTGAGAGACGACATGCACTACTCCGTTCAGGACTCGGTCGTGGGCGGGGTTTTTGCCGCCGCCAATGAAACGCTGCTGTCGCCGCACGTCCTCGCCTTGACTGCTCCATTTGGCGCGGCACCGTTGCGTGCGAGCCTTTCTGGCGGTGAAGTGTTGGATGGGGTGACGGTCGTCGGATCCGCAACCGGCGAACGGTCCGGCTCTCCGGATATGCCGATTGCTTCAAAGTAGTCGGCAGTCAGTCCGATCGTGTGCGGAGGTACGGTACCCTCGGCGCTGGGCGCGGCGACGCGCGCGAGGGCCAGCGCAGGATCGGACTGGTCCTGCTGCGTCATTCCCGTCGCCGCAACGCCGGCACAAAGTGCCAGCACGGCGGCCAATGCCACCGCGCGCAGAGGGGATTGACGAATCGAGCCTATCGAGTTGAGACGCATGTGATTCACTCGGTCCGGAGGCTTATCGTGGGGCTGAGCCGCGCGGCGCGCATGGCAGGCACGACGCTGGCAACGACCGCCACGATCGCTAGAAACAACGGAATGCTCACGAACGAGATTGGATCGGTGGAGTCTACACCATAAAGGAATCCACCCAGCACACCCGTGAGCGCGAGTGCGCCGATGAGGCCGAGCGCGATGCCGGCACCGACCAGCTTGAGCGTCTGCGCCATGACGAGCCGCAGCACATCGCGTACCTCGGCCCCGACCGCCATACGAACGCCGATCTCGTGTGTGCGCTGCGCCACGGAGTACGCCATTACGCCGTACACGCCGACCGCCGCCAGCAGCAGCGCGATCGCCGCGAAGGCGGCGAACATGTAGCCGTACAGACGGCGGTCCCAGAATGACTCCGCCACCATATGCTCCATTGTCATCATGTCGTAAACCGGAAGCCCCGGATCCAGGCGAGCCAGCGTCGCACGCACCTCCTCAGCCAAGGCCGCCGGCTCGCCATAGCTCTTGGCCAATAAAGTGACTGGCCTCGTAGCCACGGCAGCGTAAGGCAGAAAGACCTGTGATTCGCTCCGCCCGTCTATGCTGCGCTGCTGAATTTCAGGGACGACGCCGACGACTGTGCGCATCTTGCCGAACATCTCGAACCGCTTCCCAAGCGGGTCGTCGTCCGGCCAGAATGCACGAGCGGCGACGTCGTTGATTATCACCTGCCCGGCCGCGGTATCGGCGATTTCCTGGGACGTAAAAGACCGGCCGGAGGCGAGCGGTACTCGAAGAGCCGCAAAGTACCGCTCCGAGATCGGACGGTAGGCGGTCGGCGGACGCTCGCCTGGCGCATGATAGCGTCCCTCGATCGAGATCACTGTGCTCGAGCTGCTTCCGCTGAGAGGCGCATAGCTCACCACCGCGGCCGTCGCCACTCCCGGGAGCGATTCGACCTCTCGCGTAAGGCGACCGACGAATGCCGCGCGGTCGGCGGCGTTTGCATAGCTTGGACCCGCCAGGAACATGCGCATCGTGAGCAACTGCGACTGATCGAAACCCGGATTTGCGCTTTGCAGCGCGAGGAAGCTGCGCATCATCAGCATCGCCCCGACCAGCAGCACCACGGACAGTGCCAACTCGCCGACCACCAATCCGGAGCGCAACCGGCCGCGGCCGGCACCGCCGCTCGTTCCGCGCGCACCATCTTTCAGGTCCTCATGCAGGTTCGGTCGTGAGGCACGAATCGCCGGTGCAATGCCGAAAATGATGCCGGTGCCGACCGCCACCACGAGAGTGAACAGCATCACGTTCCGATCGATGTCGAACCGGATCCAGTACGTCAGATCCTCTGTAATGCCGAGCTGCACCAGCTTTAGTCCCCAGGCGCCTACGAGCACGCCAAGGGCGCCGCCGAGCAGCGCCAGCACCATGCTCTCGGTGAGCAACTGCCGGACGATGCGCGCACGCCCGGCGCCGATCGCCGCGCGAACCGCCAGTTCGCGCCGGCGTCCCGTAGCCCGCGCCAACAGCAGATTGGCGATGTTGGCGCAGGCAATGAGCAGCACGAAACCGACCGCACCCATCATGATCAGGATGATCATGCGCACTTCGCTAGGCGGCTGGATCGATTCGTGATAGGGGCGAACTACGGCTGACAGCCTGGCATTGGTTTCCGGATACTCGGCCTTGAGCCGGGCGGTGATCGGTGCAAGCGAGGCTTCAGCATGCGCGACCGTGATCCCCGGCGCAAGGCGAGCGACGTTCGAATAGGAGTGGTTCCCGCGATTTGCCGATGCGTCCAGGGTGTGCGTTACCCAGATCTCCTGCTGGTCGGGGAACCCGAACCCCGGCGGCATGACGCCGATGATCGTGAACGGCTCGGCATTCAGCGTGATCGCGCGGCCGAGCACGCCGGGATCCCCTCCAAACCGCCGCTGCCATAACGCGTGACCGATCAGCGCGAGTGGCTCTCTACCCGGGCCATCGGAACCCGGCGAAAACGTGCGGCCGAGAACCGGCTGGATGCCAAGAAGCTCGAACAGCGCCGCGGACACATGGGCGCCGAGAATGAACTCCGGCGTCTCACCCTCCGCCGTGAGGTTGAACGAGATGCCGAGGAATATGGCGCTCTGGGCGAATACGCTGCGGTCGCTCGTCCAGTCGACGAAATTGGGATACGAAATTTCGTCCTGCGTGCCCTCAAACGCCTCGAAATCCTCCTCCACCGCTACCAACCGTTCGGGTTCCTCGAACGGCAGCGGACGCAGGAACATCGCGTTGAAGCCGGAGAACATCGTGGTGTTCACGCCAATGCCCAGGGCAAGACACAACAGCGCGCTGGCGGTGAACCCCGGACTATTTCTCAGTGAGCGGAGCGCGAAGCGGAGGTCGGAGAAGAAGGTGTGCATTTAGAAGCGGGATGCGCGACGCGGGACGCGCGACGCGGGTGAACTTGCTACGGGGTACGCGACGCGGCGCGCGAACTGCCCAGTTTCAAAGCTTCCCAGCCTGCACACCCGAACGCGACGCGGTGGCAACTCGCGTCGCGCGTCGCGCATCCCTCTATCAATGCACGTCGTGCACGTCGAATCCGCTCTGCTCCAGCTCATCCGCCGATGCACCGCTTTCGTCGCGAACTACCTGGCCATCGAACAAGTGCAGCGTGCGCTCGGCGTGGCGGGCATAACGCGGATCGTGAGTCACCATGCAGATCGTGGCGCCCTCGCGATGCAATTCGGCGAGGAGACCCATTACCTGCTCACCGTTCCGGGAGTCCAGGTTTCCCGTCGGCTCGTCGGCAAGGAGAATCAACGGCTTGCCGGCGATCGCCCGTGCGACGGCGACGCGCTGCTGCTGGCCGCCCGAGAGCTGCGAGGGGTAGTGCTTCATGCGATGCGACATTCCCACGCGCTCGAGCGCTTCCTGCACACGCTGACGGCGCTCGGTCGAGGCCATTCCACGATAGGTAAGCGGGAGCTCCACGTTCTCGTAAACGGTCAGGTCCCCGATCAGATTGAACGCCTGAAACACGAAGCCGATCTCGCGATTGCGAATGCGGGCCCGCTCCGACGGCGACAGCGAAGCCACCGGTTTGCCATCGAGGAAGTACTCGCCACCGGACGGCGTGTCGAGCAATCCGAGCAGCGAGAGCAACGTCGTCTTCCCGCAACCGGAAGGGCCGGCGATGGCGACGTACTCGCCCGCGTTGATCTGCAAATGCACGCTGGCGAGGGCGTGCGTCTCGACTTCATCGGTGAGAAACACCTTGCTCACGCCGTCGAGCTTGATGAGCGGTGCCTGTGCTGTCTCCATGAAGATCTCCCTGAGGGGCGGCCGGGCGGCCGGTCAATTGATGCGGATGCGGTCGGACGAGTCGTACGACGAGAGATCAGACAGAATGATCACGTCTCCGGGTTGGAGGCCGCTCACGATCTCGATCTCATTAACGGAGCTGCGGCCAAGCCGTACTGAGACACGTACGGCTTCTTTCTCGTTCGGTTCCAGCTTGAATACTCCGACCTGGCTCTCCGCCTGGCCAAAAGCGGGACGGCCGACGTGCATCACGTTTTCCAGCCGCTCGATCTCCACCGTGCCGTCCACCGAAAGGTCGGGACGCGCGCCTCGCGGCAACGAGTCGGGGAGCGACACTTCGATTGTGACGGTGCCATTCACGCTCGCCGGATCGATCCGCATCACGTTCCCCTTTACGAGGCCGTTTCGGGTGTCGATGGTTGCCGGCTGCCCGACTGCGATGTCGCGGACCTGCGTTTCGGGGATGCGAAGCACCGCCTTGAGCTTGCCCGGCTGGGCGACGCGTGCGAGCACCGCGCCGGAATTCGCCCACTGGCCCACCTCCCAGTCGAGCTCCTGCACCACGCCCTCAGAGCCGGCGCGCACCTGCATCGAGGCCACTCGATCGCGCTGGAATTGAGCGACCGCGCGTTGCCGGGATACGTTCTCTTCCTGCAGAGCGAGCTGCCGCGCCAGGGAAGCTTCGAGCGTGCTCAACTGCTCCTGTTCGAGCTGAAGGCGCATCCGCAGCTCGTTCGCCGACTCCTTGGCGGCCAAAACCTCGTTGTTCGATGCGAGATTCCGCTCGCCGAGGGAGATCATGAGCGCTTCGGCGCGGTCCGCTTCGAGCGAAAGGGTGCGAATCTGCTCGACCTGTGCACGGCGGCTGAGCCGCTCGGTCTGGAGTTGAGTGCGCAGGCTGACCATGGAGGACTGAGCGTTGGCAAGCTGCCGCTCCGCCTCGAGCGCCTGGAGCTGGACGTCGGGATTGCTCATCTCGAGGAGCAGCTCTCCCGCCTGTACGGTGGCGCCAGGGCGCACGTGCCGCTGCTCGATACGACCGGCGGTGACCGCCGAGATCCAGAACATCTGCTCGGGAACCAGGGTGCCGGGACCGCGAACCTGCCGTACGAGCTCGCCCTGCTCCACCGTATCCATCCAGATGGTGGCGCGTTCGACCGATGGGGCGGCGGGCTCCAGTTGTGAAAGCGCGACGGTGACGATCGCGAGCAGCGCGACGCCTCCGCCAATGGCGATATAGCGACCGTATTTCTTTTTCTGCGGGCGGGGGATATCCACTGCGTTCCTGGGTCGAGAGGGTAGAGCGTGCCGTACCCTTAAGGGAAGGGCCGTGCCAGCTCTTGTCAGTGGCGCAACTTTATGTACGACAGGCCCTTACGGCTGGGACTGGTCGCGAGTTTCAGCACCGGTGTGTTCGATTATGGGATGCTATTTCCCAGCGCCGCACGCAACGCGACGCGTCTCGTCGGACTGGCAGGTAGAGGTCAGTCGTAGCTGGCATCAATGACGAGGTTTCAAACAGATGAGGCTGATTGGGCTGATGAGACGGATCTTGGCATCGATCGGATCCCGCAATATCCGCCCAATCCGTCTCATCCAAGAGACCTTCGACACTGATGGTGGCTTGGATGCTAGCTTTGCAGCTGACCGGGGTGCCGGGCGCAGAGTTGCGCCGGGCTGAGAGAGTCCCGCAGAACCTGATCCGGATCATACCGGCGGAGGGAGTCACCATGCCTGCAGTCACGCAGATGCGTCATGCCCGTGATGGCGTGATCACGGACGCCATGCGGTTCGTCGCCGAGCGCGAGCAGCTCGAGCCCGAGGTAGTGCGCGAGGAAATCGCCATCGGCCGGCTGATAATACCGGCAAACATTCATCACTTGTCAGGCGCGCTCGAGCCGATGGCCATCGGCAGCGTCGCCAGCGTGAAGATCAACGCCAACATCGGCAATTCGGCGGTAAGCTCCGATGTCGGTGCGGAGCTGGGCAAGCTGCGGATGGCGGTGCATTACGGGGCGGACACGGTAATGGACCTCAGCACCGGCCGGGACATCGACCAGACTCGTCAGGCAATCCTCGGCGAATCAACCGTGCCGGTCGGCACCGTCCCGATCTACCAGGCAATCGAATCGGTGTCGAGCGTCGAGGACCTCACCGCCGACGACCTGCTGC
>CAZPCC010000324.1:0-2687 GCA_964584905.1 uncultured Gemmatimonadaceae bacterium
CCGCCTCGACGCGCTCGCGCAGGAGGGGATCGATACGGCGGTCGTATGGGCCAACCCGCGCACGTCAGGGCCAGTGCTCCACCGCGTGGGTTTCGTCGAGCAGTCACACGCCACGGTGCACGAGCGCTAGCCGCGTTTATCGATAGGGTCCGCTCCGGCGCCGGGGGGCGCTCCCTTCGGCCCCGCCGGCAATTCGATTCGGGCCATGCGCCCGCGGGTTGCGCCGGCGCTGGCACGGTGGCCGCCGCGCAGCGTCAGCGCCTGCGTCCGCCAGATGGCGCCCGAATCTACGGCGTGCGGGGCCTGCGGGAGCGCCCCCCGGCACCTGCGCTCCGTTGGGCTGCTCCTTGCTTCTGCTCTTGCTTCTGCTCTTGCTCCTGCTTCTGCGGCTTTATCGATGAGGGTCCGCTCCGGCGCCGGGGGGCGCTCCCTTCAGCCCCGCCGGCAATTCGATTCGGGCCATGCGCCCGCGGGTTGCGCCGGCGCTGGCACGGTGGCGCCGCGCAGCGCCAGCGCATGCGTCCGCCAGATGGCGCCCGAATCTACGGCGTGCGGGGCCAGCGACCGCGCCCCCCGGCACCTGCGCTCCGTTGCCCTGGGAATTTCGGCTTTGCTGTCGGCCGCTATTTCTGCGGCTGCTCATGCGGCTGCCGACGAGGTCGTCCGTCGCGCTTCGCGCTCCGTCGGAGCCTCGCGGCTCAGCGTGATATCGTTGAACCGACGACGACCAGAAAGACGAACCATGAGCTCCGATGTGGTCCGCATCAGTAGGTTCTTGAGCCTCGTGCTACGACACCGGCCGGAAAGCATAGGTCTTCATCTCGACGGAGAAGGTTGGGCAAGCATCGACGAGCTCTTGGGCTGCGCTGCAGCCGCGGGGCGGGTACTTACGCGAGACGTTCTCGCTGAGGTCGTTCGCGAGAGCGACAAGCAACGCTTCCGTATCTCCGATGATGGCGAGCGGATTCGTGCGAACCAAGGTCACTCGGTGGAGGTCGATCTCGGTCTTGCCGCGGTCGTGCCGCCCGAGAAGCTATTTCACGGAACTGTGCAGCGCTTCGTCGTATCCATTCGCCGCGACGGAATCCACCGGGGGAAGCGCCAATACGTGCATCTCTCTCCAGACGAGGCGACGGCAAGAGTGGTCGGTGGGCGGCGCGGCGCGCCGGTCGTCCTTTCAGTGAGAGCGCGCGAAATGCAGGAGGCCAAGTACCAGTTCTTCCTCTCCGAGAACGGGGTATGGTTGACCGAATCGGTGCCAATCCAGTACATCGATTTTCCCGAACAGCACCAGTGATCGTGGCTGCACAACAAGCGGTTGCAGCAGACGGTCGCATCGGTCGCCTACGACGTTCCCTCTTGCGCGCAGTGCTGAACCGCGTACCGTTCGGCAGACGAGGGTACGCGCCGCGGTACATGTTCGGGATCTTCAGAAAGAGCGTCTCCGTTACCTTTGTAGACGACGCGACTGGGTCTCCTTTCGCGCAGTCCGACATCCCGCCGGACCAACTTCCCGATACGTTTGCAGGACACCAGACTGATCTAGAGATTCAGGGTCGCAAGTACTTCGTCATAAGCGCCGAGCCTGAAAGCAAGGTTGATTTCACAAAGTCCAAGCGTCTCACGGTGAGACTCCGGGCCGTCGCGTTCATCAACCCGGCCGAGCTCCTCTTTAGCCTCCCCACTATTTGCGGGGATGCGCTTCCGGAAGCTGGCGAGCCGCCTCCTGAGCACACCGATGACTTGCTTTCTCTCCACGAGGACGACTGGCGTCAGTCCGAATTTGTCGCGGCGTCTCTCGAGCACTTGATCGCGGCTGAGCTACTAGATATCCAGCGGATTCACGCCGAAGAGTCCGCCAGCGTAGGTTGGCGCAGATTGCACGTTCGAAAACGCATTCCTGAGCCCTTGCCGGCGGGAGTCGCATGGGAAGCTGCTCAGCGTACGCTCGGCGTTCGCGCTACGGAGCACACGGTTGCGATCGGGGGCAACGTCGTGCGTGATGGCGTCGCCCTACCGTTTGCCAATGGAGTAACCCTCTGGGGAGTCCAGCGCAAAGGCCACGCAGTAGCACTGTGCATCGAGAATGTGTCTGCCGCATCCGCGACGACGGTTGCCTCGCTCAAACGTCTCGCCGACGAGTTCGATCTGATCATCGTCAACTGGTGCAAATGCGAGTGCTACTGTCCCGGCGGACGCAGCATGCGGCTTGGTGATACAGACGGGGCTTCCTTGTGGCGTACGTAGCGTATCGCGCGCTGCCAACACCACGCTGCTGCCGACGAGGTACTCCGTCGCGCTTCGCGCTCCGTCGGAGCCCCGCGGCAGAGCGTGATACCGTTGGCCGCTGCGAGGTACTCGTCGACAAGCGACAATCCAGCGGAACGCCCAACTCGGAGTAAACTCGCATGGGACTTCTAACACTCGGCCTCAACGTCACCTTGGACGGCTGCGTCGACCATCAGGAGGGAATCGCCGACGACGAGACACACGCTTTCTTCACCCGCCTCATGGACGAGGGCGGGGCGATGCTTTGGGGCCGCGTCACCTACGAGATGATGGAGGGCTACTGGCCGGCGGTCGCTCGCGGCGACGAGGAGGCGCCGCCGGCGATGCGCGACTGGGCGGTTAAGCTGGAGGCCAAGCCGAAGTACGTGGTGTCGTCGACGCGAACGGACTTCCCGTGG
>CAZPCC010000325.1:0-8495 GCA_964584905.1 uncultured Gemmatimonadaceae bacterium
GTTCGCCGCGCCACGAGGATCACACGTGCTCCGCTCGCGCTCAGCGCGCGCGCTACCCATTGTCCAATGAATCCCGACGCGCCGAATACCGCGGCGCTGACCCCGCGGTAGCTATCGAGCGTCATTCACGTCGCCGCTGCCGTCGGCGCGCCAGGCGAGTGCTTCATGCGAGGACATTGGTCCGGCGAGTACCTGGAACCCGCTGTTGTTGGTCTGCGTAGGCCCGGCGATCACCCACACCGGCCGCTCCGGATACGCACGTAATACCTCCGCCCGCGCCTCGGGGTCGCGATCCCATGCGTAAATCGGTTCCGGTGCGCGGAGGTCGAGGGGATTGTACGTGGCGGCGGAGGCGTAGTCGGGGTGCCGGCGCCCGCGAACGAGGACCAGACTCGAGCCGAAGCCGTGCTCGCGCGCAAGCCGCTCGACTCCCGGCTCCATGCGGCGGTAATGATAGTACTTGTCGGCAGCACGCCACGGCACGAAGACGAACGCCGAAACAGTGCACAGGGCGACAGCGGCCAGCCTAACGCGCACCCCGGCCCAGGTACCTCGAGATTCGGCCGCCATTTCGCCGAGCACCTCGATTCCGCGGGCGGCGAGCACGATGCATGGAACGATGATCAGGTACCAATAGCGCGCGCCGAAGTCCGGGCCTCCGGCAAACCAGTAGAAGCTGTGCAGCCCCACGATGAGAGCGATCGGCGCCAGCATCCACCAGTCCTCGCGCTTCAGTCGCCGGGAGAACAGCAGCAGCGCGATGACGAGCAGCGAGCCGGTACTCCATCCCAGCAGCTCGACGCCGACCTGGTAGCCGTTCAGACCGGCGTTGATGAAAACGTCTATCAGGCCGTGACCGGGCAGCGGATCCAGGCCGGGCCAACCGATACCGCGATTGGCGCCAAAGCCAAGAGCGTTTACGTCCTTTCCGTATATCGCATCGGTGTATGCCATGAGCGGAAAGACCGTCGGATCGCCGGCGATGGCGGCGTTGTAAGGCAGCACCGCCGCGCCTGTCGCCATTGTCGCCAGCGCGAGCACCGCGACCTGCGGAATGGCCAGGCGAAAACGTGCCGACCGCCCGCCGAGTGCCCAGAAGCCTAACAGAACGGCCACCGCCAGCCCTTCCAGCGGCCGGATGATGCTGACCACGCCGATGGCCGCGCCGCCCAGTACGCCCCACCCCAGGCGGCCGGAACGGCGCATGCGCGCTACGGCGAGTGCGGCAACGAGGGAGAAGAAAAGAGCCAGTGTGTGAGTCATGAAGTTCATCCCCATGAACAGGAACCATGGGGAGGTGGCGAGCAGCAGAACGCTCCAGCGCGCCGTGCGGCGCCCATAGATGTCGCCGATTACCAGATAGGCAAGCAGCACGCAGGCGCCGTTGAGCAGCGGATTCACCAGCCACGGCACGCCAGCCATGTAGCCCAGTGAGAGCACGGCGGGCCAACCCGGGGGCACCGGCGAGTACCACCGCTCCGCCTCATACGTCATCAGGTCGAGATTGAACGCCGCGAGCACCGGCGGCGCCGGCATGTCGAGCATCCCCGCGGCGAAATAGCGCGCCTGGTAGATGTACGAAACCTCGTCCGGCACGTGTGGATGCTTCTGGTACGAGTACACTGCCAGCACCGCGCAGATGAGCACTACCCAGCCCGCTGCAATCAGCGCGAACCTGTCGAGTCGCACTGGTTCATCGTCAGGCGAAGGCCGAACGATAGGTCCGAGCCGGGAGGCCAGCCCGTCCACCAGGTGCGCTGGCACCGCTGCAGCGAAGCAGATGATCGTCGCCAGCGCTATCGCCTGTAGTACAGTCGCCAGCATCAACTCGGCGCCGTAAACGAGCGGCTCCTTGGAGAAGGTAGCGCTGAACAGCACGAAGACCGCGGCGATGATCAGCAGGCGCGCGGTGCCGTATGATTCGGAAATCCACGACCGCAGATCCGGCCACAAGCTCCGCAGCCCGATCGCGGCGATCAGTCCCTGCACAATGACGATGGTGGTTGGAACGGGCGCCACGGTGAAGAGCTCGGGAGGCCGCAGATAGTGCTGGTATCCGACCATCTGCCCGGCCTGCATGAGCTGCAACCGGGCAATCTCTCCAATCAGCGCGAGTGCGAACCACGCCAGGGCGGGAACTGGGAGCTTCACAATGCCTGGGGAAGAAGCAGAGCCGAGGAACGAACACACGTTCCAACTCACCAAGACTCCGGCCGGCGCGGCGCGGTAACGGCAGCGGGCCGCCGTAGTGGATCACGTCCAGGTCGGAGCATCTTATCACGCTCCGGAGCCCGGCGGTAGCGGCTGCCGGGGCTTCGCTTGACAGCGCTGGCTCGAATGCGCCAGAATAACGGCAGCGCGCTCTGGGGCGCCTCCTGTCCGCGGCAAGGGAGTTCTACTCCCACCCATGCTGGTTCGACGCAGTGCCTATCGAACCTTCTTCCTGCCTGTACTCAGCGGACTTCAGGCGAATGGAGGAAGGTATCATGAGCAGGACACTCACGCCCCAGAGCTCCCTCGAGAATCTCCGCAGGGAAGCCAAACGGTGGCTCAGCGCCATTCGCGGGAACGACTCGGCCGCGCGCGACCGGCTGCGGCGCGTTCATCCCGGCGCGCCCGCCGATCCAGGTCTTCGCGATGTTCAGCACGCGCTGGCGCTGGAACACGGGCTCTCCGGATGGACGGAGCTCAAGAACGAGCTCGCCAGGCAACGCGCCGGCTCCTCTGCCGGCTCGCCCAACGCCGCCCTGCAGGAGCTACTCTCCGCCGCCGATCGCGGCGACGCCTTGCGAGCGGGCCAATTGCTCGATGACTTTCCCGAGATCATCAACCAGCGTGGTACGCTCGCGGGCCACACCGGCGCGCGAACCGCGCTCCACTTCGGGGTTCACCACCACGACGTCGTAAGGCTGCTGCTCGAGCGCGGCGCAGATCCGAACATCCGTGACGAAGGGGACGACGCGATGCCGCTGCACTTCGCCGCGGAGCGCGGCGACTCGCGTCTCGTAATGCTGCTCATTGAGCACGGAGCCGACCCGGTCGGCGAAGGCACCGGGCACCTGTTGAACGTGCTGGGATGGGCCGTCTGCTTCGACTATGCCTATCACGAGGAGGTTGCCAGATACCTGCTGGCTCACGGCGCCAGGCACACCATTCATACCGCCGTCGCGATGGGCGATGTGGAGGCCATTCGCGAGCTGGCCGCGCTGCGGCCAGAAGATCTCGACAGGCAGATGGATCGAACCAACCGTCACCGGCGGCCGCTGCACCTGGCGGTAGCCAAAAAGCAGCCGGAGTCGCTGGCCACACTGCTAGCGCTTGGCGCGGACGCCGAGGGGGAGGATGCGGCGGGTATGACGCCGCTCGACCAGGCGGCGGTCGGCGGAGAGGCAGAGATGGCTCAGCTGCTCATCGACAACGGAGCGCGCGTAAGGCTTCCGGCGGCGGTGGCGCTCGACAGGCATGACGAAATCGCTCGCATACTTGCCGAGAGCCCGGACTGTCTACGTCCGGGGGGACGATGGGCCAGGCTGATAATCCGTGCGAGCGAACGGGCTCCGGCTCCGGTAATCGAATCTCTCGTGCAAGGTGGGGCGTCGGTCCACGTCCGGGATGATCATCGCACTTCGGTGGATGGCACCCACGGCTACACGGCACTCCACGCCGCGGCATTCCACGGCAACGCCGACGCTGCGAGGATGCTGCTGCGGCATGGTGCAAACCCCATGGATCGAGAGGACAAGTACTGGGGCACGCCGGCCGGATGGGCTGCCTATGCCGGGCACATCGCGGTGCGAGACTTAATCCTCGATGCGCCGGCGATCGACATCTTCGACGCGATCCTCTATCGCAGCGATCGCATCGGGGAAACGCTGGATCGCGACCCTTCAGCGCTGGACCGGGCGTTCGGCGAATACGTTACCGGCGCCGACATGGCGGCCAAGCCATGGCTCGACCCGGCGTGGACTCCGATTGCCTTCGCGGTCGCCAATGGAGAGCTCGACGCGGCGAGTATTCTCGTCGACCGGGGTGCCGACCTTTCGTTCAAGGATTCGACCGGCCGCTCACTCAGCGAGATCGCGTCGGCGAACGGACATGCCGACATCGCAAGGATGCTGGCTCGGCACGCGGCCGAAGCAGCACCTCGTACGCACAGGGTCGCCGCGGAAGGGGACCGTGTCGCCGATTTCCTTCGAAAGGCGTGCCTCGACTGGAGATCCAGCGGGGCCGAGCGGACGTTCCTCATGAACGATGCCGCGCGGATGCTCGACGCGCATCCGGAGATTGCGCACGCCAGCATCTTCACCGCCGTCGCCTGCGGCGCGGTCGATGTCGTGCGGCGCATCCTGGGTGAGCGACCCGGTGCCGCCTCGGAGATCGGCGGTCCGCGGCCGTGGCCGCCGCTTCTCTATCTGTGTGCGGCTCGGCTTCCTTCGCCCAGCGCCATTGAGAACGCGGTCGAGATCGCACGACTCCTGCTCGACCACGGCGCCGACCCTAACGCCTTCTACCTCGGCGGCAATGCCGACATCCACTACACGGCGCTGACCTTCGTGCTAGGCCGCGGCGAGGAGCTCGCTTCGATGCACCCGCGGGCACGCGAGCTCACCGGCCTTCTCCTCGAGAGCGGCGCCGATCCGCACGACAACCAGGATCTGTACAACGTGTTCGCCGACAATACTTCCCGGCATCTGCTAGGCGACGACATCGTGTGGCTGCTCGAGCTGATGTACGAGCATTCAATACGCCGTGGCCACCAAGCCGATTGGGACGATCCTGAATGGCCGATGTTCGACATGCGCGGGGCGCCATCGCTGGGTGATGAGGAGCGCCGGCATGCGGGCTCCCGCTTCATGCTTGATGGTGCGGTCGACCGGAATCTGCTTGTGCTTGCCGAATGGCTGCTCGAGCACGGTGCAGGGCCAAACACGCCGCGGGGCAATCTTTGGAAGGAATCGAAGCGCACTCTGTATCAGGAGGCGCAAATACGCGGCTTCTCCGAGATGCGAAAGCTACTGGTGCGGTACGGTGCTACGGAGGAGCCGCTCGAGCTCGCCGGTATCGACGAGTTCATCGGGGCGTGCCTCACGACGGACCGCCAGCGCGTACGCTCGCTGATCGAGAGGCACCCCGAATACCTGCGCGATCATCGTCCCATGTTCGCCGCCGTGAAGAACGATCGGGTAGACGTGGTCGAAATGCTGCTCGACATGGGAGTGTCGCCAAACGTCGAGGACGTGTGGCACGGGCGGACGCGCACGCTGCACGTGGCAGCTGGCGCGGGAGCGGAGCGCAGCGTTGCGCTTCTCATCGAGCGGGGTGCCGACGTCGACTTTCGCGAATCCAATTACGATGGCAGCCCGCTCACCTGGGCGTCGTACTTTCAGCAGCCGGCAATGATCGAGCTGCTCGGCAGGCACAGCCGGGACGTGTGGCACCTGACGCGCACCGGGCGCGTGGATCGGCTGCGCGAGGTGCTTGGGGAGAGTCCGGAGCTGGCGCGCGTCTCGTCGCCCGGCGCCGGCACACCTCTTTTCTGGCTTCCTGACGATTCAGCGATCGCACATGCTGTCGCGTCGCTGTTCATCTCCCACGGCGCCGATCCGGCGTACCTGAACGCCGAGGGCGCCAGTGCAGCCGACATTGCCGCACGACGAGGGATGGACGAGGTGGCAACTCTGCTTCGTTCGGCAGGCCGCTGATTCACTTTGCCGCGCCGGTTCACCTCTGCAATCCATTGTCAGGAATGTTGTGGCGCGGCGTGTTGATGGGTTTCTCGAAGTTTCGTTTCTTGAACCACAGAGGACACAGGGGACACAGAGGGCTGCGACGTTACTAACCTGTCTAAGGCTTTGTTCTCTGTGTCCCCTGTGGTTAAAAATTCCTGACTCGGCAGGCATTTGTTAGGAATGTTTGGCCGATGTGCCGATCGTTCCGTGCGCACAGAAGGTGAAGTAGAAAAGCTTTTAACCGCAGAGGGCGCGGAGGAACGCAGAGGACTGCAGGAAAACCTGGCGGCAGCTGACACCGTTATGGAAGAAAGAAAAGTTCTTTCTCTTCTTTTCTTTTGTTCCGCAGTCCTCTGCGTCCCTCTGCGTCCTCTGCGGTAAAATGGCCGAGACTTTGAGCTACACCGGTGCCATTATCCTCAAGCAAAACTCCCAACCTGGCTTCCCGCTTTCGCCAGATGTGCTGGACGGCTTAGCGAGCTGTCGGCTCCGACCTACGGCCGCAGCGATTCTCGTGCGTTCGTCGCGGCCCGGACGATCTCCCACAGCCAATTGGCGAAATGCGCGGTGCCGACCAGGGGGAAATCCGCGCTCCATTCATCCGAAGGCTGGTGGTAATGATCGAACCGCCGCATCGCGTCCGCGCGCTCCGCTTCGGAATAACCCTTCCATTGTGAGCCAGGGATTGGAAAGAGGATCGGCACGCCGAGCTGGAAGAAGGAGAACACGTCGGAGATCCGCCGCGGCGGGGTGGCGGTGGTCGTCCATCCGCGTGCGCGGGCGAGCGAGTCGGCGAGCCGCGCGCCAGGGTGAGTCGGCAGCGCGCCCATCAGCTGCCACTGGGTAGCCTCTCCGGCGGGAGATCCGGCGTCCACGCCGATGAGCAGTTGGAGCCTATCGATGAGGCGAGAAGCATCGGGACGTTCGACCAGCGCCCGCGAACCGAGCAATCCCTTCTCCTCGAGGTTGAAAAGCATTACGACGAGTGGACGCTCGCCGGGTGATCGCGCGTAACGCCGCGCAACGTCGAGCACCATCGCCACCGGCAGCGCGGCATCGAGAAAGCCGTTGTAGATCGAGTCGCCTGACGAATCGGGCCGCCCGACGCCAAGGTGATCGAAGTGCGCCGTGATTCCCACCAGCTCCCCGGTGCGCTCGCCAACCCGCCCCGGCAGAACCCCAACGACGTTGTACACGGTGTCCGCTGGACGTTCGGCGGTAACAAAGGGAACGAGCAGCCGATCGCTGAACAACGGTTGCGCTCCGAGCCTGCCCAGCTCGGTAGCCAGTCTGGCAGCCGCACGATCGTTCTCGGGGGTCCAGGGTCCCCGGCCGCGCAGGCTGTCCGACGAGAGGTCGCGAGCGAGCGATGCAATGGCCGCCGTGTCGCCGACCGCCGCGTCGGTGGGCCCGGGAGCGGAGACCACGGCGCGGGAGCTCGAGCTGCACGATGCAATCATCGCCAGGCTCCACGTAATGATCCAGCGGTGGCTGCCAGCAGCGCGCGGTCGCGCTGCCATTCCGACGACCGTGCCTGAGAGACTCATGGTACTCCTCCCCGCCGTTCGATCAGCCGCATTGCCGGCTCGCTCACGAACATCCTGTTGTGAAACCGCTGTCCCCACGACAGCGGCGTGACGTTCCGGTACTCGTGCAGGATCTCGTGGCCATATCCGGGGTGCAGCTGCTTGCGCAGGGAAGCGCGAACGTTAGGATCGGCGCCGTGGTCGAGCAGGAGCTCGGTGAACGGCGCCGACTGCGGCTTTCTGCCCTGGTTCATTCGGTAGTTCGGCTGGGACACGACGGTCGCGAAGAGCGGGGTGTGCCCGCCAAAGCCGTCGCTGTCGACCGCGGCCCTGGCGTTCACATCTGCCCCGCTATCGATCAGCCAGCGCGCTATCTCGAGCTCGTCATAGTCTATGCACATGTGGAGCAGGGTGGTTCCGGCGAGTGGCGTTCCGTGTGTCGCCAGAACCTCGTCATTGCAACCTAACTCCGTTGGGTAGATCTCCTCGTGGGTGAAGAGGCGGCCGGGGAGCCCCGGATCGCGGACGAGATGCGCCTCGAGCAGGTCCAGCCGGCCGCGATGCACTGCCATCGTTGGGGTGTCGGGGAGCTGGAATCCATGGTCGACGTACATCTCGAGAATGCGGTGCTTGGCTTCCGGATCCCGGGCGTCCGTTTCCAGCACCACGCTTACCGGTGCGCGGAGAACGCCATCATCGTCTCTTAACCGGGCACCCAGCTCGAACATCAGCGCCGTCCCCGATGCGCTCAAGGTATAATCCGGACCATCCAGCGCACCGACTGCAGGGCGTGGCGCACCGGCCATGGCGTGGAGCATGCGCGCCGTACCGATCCTGCTCTGAAGCGTGGCCCTGTCGATCGCCGAGTGGAGGTCCCTGGCACCAAGCTCGTACAGCATGGTGATGATGCGGTCGCGGCCCAGGTTGGCGGCGTAGCTCATCGGCGGACCCCAGTTGCTGCCTTTCCGTATGAGCGCGTCCTCGTGCAGCAACATCGGATGCCTTACGACTATCTCGCGAACTGCTTCGGCGTCGTCGCGCCAGATTGCGTCGATCAGCTTGCAGGCGCGCACCAGGCGCGGCCAGCCTGACGCCTGGTAGCTGCGGGCCAGTACCAGCTGGGCATCGGCGAGCTTCGCGCTGGCGGGGTCGATCTTTCTTGGATGGTGAAGCCCGAGCTCCGCTACGGCAGGCGGGTCGTTCGCACGAATGGCGCGGAGGAGGTCCTTGGCCTGGTGTT
>CAZPCC010000326.1:0-10520 GCA_964584905.1 uncultured Gemmatimonadaceae bacterium
GTCGATTTGATGGACGTGACGACCGGGATCTCGATGTAGCATGAACGCCGATGCGTTCGCAGATCCCTATGCCATCCGCCGTTCGCATTCAATCGACGCACACGACCCCTATTTCCCAGTTCCTATTTCCTACTTCCTTCCCCATTTCCCCTTCCCGCTTTTTCCACTGTCTAGTTCCCTCCCCGAACGGCAAGGCATTCGATCTCCACTCTCGCGTTTGCCGGTAGCCCGGCGACCGCGATCGCGCTGCGTGCGGGCTTGTTCTTCGGGAAAAAGGTGACGTAGACCTCGTTCATCGCCGGCCACTCGGCGATATCGACGAGAAAGACGGTGCATTTCACCACGTCATCCATTGTGGCACCGAGCGGCTGAAGCGACGCCTTGATGTTCTCGAGCGCCTGTTTTGCCTCCGGCTGGATGCCGCCGGCGGCAAGCTTTCCCTCGGCCGTCATACCGATCATGCCGGACAGATATATGGTGCGGCCGACGCGAACAGCCTGTGAGTATGGCGCGTTAGGCGATGCCTGGATGAACTCGGGGGCGGCCATCTGGCCGCGCTGCGCGGCGGCGGAGCAGGGGAGGGCGAGAGCGCCGGCGATTGCGGAAGCTACGATCAGGCGGGTCATGGCTCGGGTGGTTAGATCTGGTTGGCGCGCGCGAGAGCAGAGATACGATCAGCCGCCCGGAAGGCCAGCGCCTGGATCGTCATGGTCGGCTGCCCTCGGCCGGAGGTCACGAAGCTGCTTCCATCGCAGATGAACAGATTGGCCACGTCGTGCGCACGATGGTCCGCGTTCACGACGCTGTTGCGTGGATCGCGGCCCATGCGAGCGGTACCTAACAAATGAGCTCCCAGCGTCTGCGGCTGAACCGGAAAGGACCAGGTCCGCCTGGCGCCCGCCGCTTCCAGTATTTCATTCGCCCGCGATACGAGGAATTCTCCGGTCTTGATGTCGTCTGGATGATCCTTGTAGGTGACACGAAGCGCCGGCCGCCCCCACTTGTCCTTGACCGTCGGGTCGAGAGATATGTTGTTGGACTCCTGTGGGAGCGACGTAGTGTGAACCGCGAGTTCCATTGTGTTCACGTAGTAGTCGCTCACCATCTGCTTGTACTCGGCGCCCCACGCCGGCGCATCCGGTGGTAGGCCGAACAGGGCGAAAAGTATCGCGCCCTGTGACATGCGCCCATCGATGCCGCCCCCGCCGTAGAAGCCCCGCCTGGCATCGGAATCGTAGAAGTCGTGAACGATCCGGGTTACCTGCACGCTCTTGTACTCGTGCAAGGGGTGCTCGAACATGCCGTACGCGGACCAGTTGCCGTTGAACATGAGGTTCTTGCCCACGAGGCCGGTCGAGTTGGCCAATCCATCGGTGTGCCGGGGCGATTCGGACATGAGAAGCAGGCGAGTGGTCTCGGCGCCGTTTGCCGCGATGATCACAGCCCCGGCGCGCTGTCGCTGCTCCGTTCCCTGTGCGTCCCAGTACAGAACGCCGGTAGCCCGGCCCGCCGCGCTGGTCTCGATGCGGAAGACCGTCGAATCGGCTCGCACCTCGCACCGGCCGGTCTCCACGGCTCCGGGGATCATCGCCGCCAAAGTACTCGACTTGGCACCGTACTCGCACCCGTACATCATGCAGAAACCGCAGTGCTGACAGGCGGGCCGGCCGTTATGCGGAGCCGACAGAATGGCCATCGGCGCCGGCTGCGGGTGCAACCCCAGCTTGTTCGCGCCGCGTTCGAGCAGCACGCCTGACGACTTGACCGGCAGTGGCGGAACCGGGTACGGCCGCGAACGTGGCGGATCGAACGGTCCGGGTGCGCCCGACACACCGATTTCCCAATCGACCTTGGTGTAGTAGGGCTCCAGCTCTTCGTACGTCACCGGCCAGTCGGCGAATCCCGTTCCGGAGATTGCGCCCCAGCTCGATCGCTCCTTGAAGTCCACCGGGTGAAAGCGCCAGTAGTTCGCGGTCATGTGCACGCTGCTGCCACCCACGCCGCGCGCATACCATAACGGCTGAATGCCGGACGGCACCACCGCATCTTCGCCGGCACTTTGCCGAAAAGTCTGCGGGAAATCCGCGGTTGAGCCCATTAGATCGTTGAGAAACCAGTGCCCCAGCTCGTCATGCTTGAAGTCGGCCGCCGTGCGCCATGGCCCTTGTTCGAGCACGACTACAGTGTGCCCCGCGCGAGAAAGCTCACGGGCGAGTACGCCGCCCGAGGCGCCGGACCCCACGACTACGAAGTCGACTTCCGTTTCGGTGGTGAATGTTTGCTGTCTCATGCTCCCGCCCTCGCCTGCTCCGCAACCAGCTGCGCATCGTAATACCCGAACGGCGGCTGCCAGCTCGACCCATGTTCCAGTCGCATGAGGCGGTTGCCAGTTTCGTTTCGATTGCCGCCGTACTTGGGATCGGCGAGCACCCCCATGACGGTAAGCATCCGCGCCTGAAAGAAGAATGGCGTATTCTCCACGCCTTTCATGGCGGCGACCTGCTGGTCCGACGTCAGGTCGGCGAAGCTCCTTGCGCCCGCTGTCGCGGCTCTCACGTCCAGGTCCGCGAGCCCTTGCACGACGAACCCGCGCATCGGTGCGAAGACGGAGCCGAGCGCGCGATCCACGAAATACACCGCTCCAGCTTCGGTGGCGCCGGGAAGCTCGGAGGACGAGGGTAGGATCTGTGCGGCGAACGCACTCATCGTCCGTGCCTCACTACTGGTGAGTACGCTGAATGGTTCGCCGTTGTCCGCCGCCTCGCGCGCGCAGGCCGATAACGCAGTCAAGGCAGGCAGTGTCGCGGCAAGCCAGCTGCCACCGAGCGCAGCGCCGGCTGTTGACAGAAAGTCTCGCCGCGTCGATTGCGTCGAGGAGGACTTGCGCATGGTCGCTGCGGAGTGAGATGGGAGAACGGGGAGAGGCTATTTTACCGCGTGCGTTCCTGCGCCGCCAGCCAGCTTAGCCAAATGTTCGGGCATCGGTGGGCCGCTCACTTGGGGGCAATGACAGAAAGACTTGTCGCCGCCAGTCATCGGCTCCGCGCGTGCGCCGAATGAGGCGGGACCTGGCGATCGGGACTCGACTTCGCCATCGTCGTATGGTCGGCCTCGCTGTGCGTCCCGAAAAATTTCATGCTGGCGGGATGCCGGCGCTCGAGAGATCCGACTTGCCCTTATCATCGAGGAGGTCGTGATGTCTGCTTCGAATCCTGCAATCGATCCCGACCTGGTGAACGCGCTGCGCAATGGCGACGAAGCGGCGCTCGAGCAGCTGTTTCACGCCCGGCTTGACTCCGTTCGCGAAGCGGCGGCAAGTCGGCTCGAGAATCCCGTCAGCGCCGCGCGTGTCTCGGAGCGCGTCTTCATCGCCGTATGGCACGGCCGCGCTTCGCTGCAAACAGTCGGCGATCTCGAGGCACTTATCGCGGAGTCGCTTCGTCAGGCGGTAGTTCGCGAGGAAGGCCGGCTGGCCGCGGTCCACCGTTTCGAGGAAACGGAGCACGTGCACCTCAGCGAGGATCGACACAAGGAATCTCCATCGGAGGAGGTCCTCTGGTCGCACGTGAGCAGTGCGATTCATGCGCCACCGCCTGACGCGGAGCGCGCAGCACACCTCCGGTCAGAGCATTCGCGACACGCTACGGCGGAGCACGTCCAGGCGATGGCCGCCTCTGGGCCGAGTTGGAAGCGCACGCTGGCGCTGGGCGCCGGTGCCATCGTGTTGATAGCTGGAATGATATGGGCACTCGATCGTGCCAGCACGCCCGCACGCATCGACAAGGCGTTTGCCTCCCCAGACGTGCGCACGATGACTACCAATTCCGGTCAACGCGGTGCGGTCAACTTGCGTGATGGCGGACGGGTCACGCTCGGACCGCGCTCGACGCTGACGATTCCGCCCGGCTACGGGGAGGGCCTTAGGGTAGTGAGGCTCGAGGGTTCCGCGCAGCTATCTGCTGCGGAGGGCGGCGAGCGTATTCAGACAAGGCTAACGGTGGCGCCAGTCACGGTAACGGGTACCAGCTACAGCGTGAGCGCGTATCCAGCCGCATCGGAGTACTTCATCTCGGCCAATGACTCTGACGCCGAAGTGACGGTAAATGAAAGCGCGCACGCCTTGCCCGCGGGCGATGCTCTTGCCGTTGATTCGAGCGGCGCGGTTCGAGAGCCCTCAACCGCGGAGGTGGAAGAGGCTCTGGGGTGGACCGGGGGCCAGTTCGTGGTAAATGAGCGCCCGCTTCGCGAAGCGTTGGCGGCAATCCGGTTGGCCTACGGGGTGGAGATAGCGGTGGCCGATTCGTCACTGCTGGATCGCCAGGTGAGTGCGCGCGGCCCAATCACCTCGTCGAGCGAGGCGATAGACGGGTTAGAGCAGAGCGGAAATCTGAAATTTGGCTATGAAGGGGACCAGATGATGCTCCGGGACGCGGCGGCGCCCACCCCTCGGCCTCGCTAGGCCCAATGATTCAGCGGGCCGTGCCCGCCGCCGAGCCCGGGCGCGGTCGCGATGGCCCGGTGCACGAAAGCGAGCCCGTCAATCACCGCCCGTTCCATTGGATCTCCCAGCGCCAGCCCCGCGACAATGGCGGCAGACAGCGTGCATCCGGTGCCGTGCAAGCTGAGCGTGTCGATCCTGGCGCTGCGAAACTGCCGCAATTCGGTTCCATCGAAGAAGATGTCGACGACATCCGGATCATCGAGGTGTCCGCCCTTGATCAGCGCCGCCCGTGCTCCGAGCCTGACCAGTGAACGAGCGGCATCACTCATCTCGTCAGGCGTCCTGACCGGGGTGCCGGTGAGCACCCGAGCCTCGTCGAGATTTGGCGTGACGAGCGAAGCAAGCGGGAGCAAGGCGTCACGTATCGCGTCAACCGCGTCGGGCTCCAGCAGGAGATCGCCCGAGGTTGCGACCATGACCGGGTCGAGCACGTAGTTGACCAATTGGTGCCTTGCGACTCCCTCCGCTACCGCTCGGACAATGCGTGCGTCGCCGAGCATCCCCGATTTCACGGCGTGCGGCCGGAGGTCCGATGCGACGGCGTCCATCTGTGCGGTGACGAGCTGCGGCTCGACAGCCCGCCAATCTGCTACACCCCTGGTGTTCTGCGCGGTAATCGCCGTGATGACGGACGTGCCGAAGACACCGAACCGATGAAAGGTCTTGAGGTCGGCCTGAATGCCCGCGCCGCCACCCGAATCGGAGCCGGCAATGGTGAGGGCGATCGGCATCGGGGGTCGGGGGTCGCGGGTCGGGGGTCGGGGCAAGGAAACGCTCTATTGTCGATGCACGTGTGGGCAACAGAAACGGGATCCGCCTCGCAATTCTAACGATGAGTGCGGATCCCGCGACAGCATTTCAGAAGTCCCCTCGACCCGCGACCCTCGACCCCCGACCCCCGACCGCCGTCAACCCGCGACGACCGGAAGGCTCGTCACCCTCCGCTTGAAGGCCTGGAAATTCTCCGTGTCGACAGTCAAGGTCAACAGAATCGCGTCGTCCACCTGACCGATGAGCGCCGTGGTATTCTCTATTCGGTCTTCCTCGAGCGGGTGCGTCGAGAACCAGGCTTCGACCCCCGACGGCGACCGCTGCCGTTCATCCAGCAGGGTGCGGAACATCTGGGGAATGCCCTGGGGGTGGATCCCGGCGCGCATCACATAGCGCACCGCTTTCGTGTCGGCTTCCGTCTCGGCCTGACGACTGTGCCGCGCGAAGTATGCGCCGCCGGCAACGTTGATCGCCGTCTGCGTGACCGCATCGCCACAGGCCTTGAGGAGGACGCAGGCGAGCGTCACGCCCACGTTGGCCGTTTGCGATTTCTGCATGGCATCAATAGAATGCCGCTCTGTCACGTGTGCGATCTCGTGGCCCAGCACGCCAGCCAGCTGCGAGAGATTGGCCGCGCGCTCGATGAGCCCACGGTTGATGTAGATGAAGCCCCCCGGGACCGCGAAAGCATTCACCTCCTTGCTGTTTACCACGTAGAAGTGCCAATCGAGGTTCCGATCATCAGACAACCGAGCGATCGAATCACCCAATACGCTGATGTATCGGTTGATCTCCCCGTCCTCGACAATGGGCAGCTGTGCATTGATCTGCGATGCGTAGTCCTGGCCGAGCTGAACTTCCTGCTGGGTCGATACTCCACAGCCGGCAGCCGACACCGCCAACGCCGCGCCCACTAGTGTCCGTCTCATCAGTGCTCCACTCATTCGTGACCTCCCGTTGCGCTGCCCGTGTGAGGGCAAGCTCCATTCCATATCCCGTCGGAACGCGGTGCGGCTGCTGACCGTAGCCCGCGATCTGCGTCGCCGCAAGGCGCGCGAGCGCCTGGGCAGATTCGTCGCCGAGGGCATCCGCACCGTCGAAGAGCTTCTCCGATCCAGTATCAACATTACGGGAGCCATCATCTCTCCCCCGCTCGATGCCACTACTCGCGGCGCGCTCCTGCGCGCAGCGCTGGAGCACCGGGAGATCCTGATCCAATCCGTAACGGATACCGAGCTCTCCAGCGCCTCTGACACTGATACACCGCAAGGCGTATTGGTGATCGCCGACGTCCCCGAGCGATCCGTCATCGATGTGATGCCCGTCACACCGCAGCGTCTGCTGGTGCTGGATGGCGTGCAGGATCCCGGCAACCTGGGCACCATGCTGCGCACTGCCCGCGCTTTCGGTGTGCACGCCTCGCTCGCCATGCCTGGAACGGTTGACCTGTGGAATGCCAAGGTCGTCCGTAGCGCAATGGGCGCGGTCTTTCACCATCAGGCGATGGACTGCAGCTGGGAGGAACTCGACGCGCTGGTAGTGGCGAACGGTGTCGAGCTCTGGGGTGCCGCTGCCGACGGAGTAGCGCTTGCGGCTCTCGTTCCACCGGAGCGTTTGGGAGTGGTGGTCGGGAACGAAGGGTACGGGCTGAGCGAAGATGCAGCCAAGCGGATCTCCACTCGCGTGGGCATTCCGATCGATGATCGTGCGGAGTCCCTCAACGTCGCCGTCGCCGCCGGAATCCTCCTCTATCACGTTCGAATCTGATGCTGGTGCTCATCTACGTTCTCGTGTTCTTCGTCGGCGCCTCTATCGGATCGTTCCTCAACGTTTGCATCGGACGCTGGCCGGCCGGCGAGTCGGTCGTTAGGCCGCGCTCCCGCTGTCCCCGCTGCGAACATCAGATCGCCTGGTACGAGAACATCCCGATCGTCAGCTGGCTCGCCTTGCGGGCAAGGTGCAGCGGGTGCGGGCTGCCGATTTCAGTGCAGTATCCATTGGTCGAGCTCACGGTAGGGCTGGCATGGCTCGCGGCCATCTGGTCGTTCGGGCCCACCTTTACCGGGCTGCGGGTAGCAGTGTTCGCCACCGTGCTGCTCGGCATCGCGATCACCGATCTCAAACATTATCTGATCCCCGACGGCTTCACGGTTTTCGGGCTGCTGTGGGGTATTGCCACGGCACTCGCGGCGCCATTCATCGAGACGTCCCCCCTGTTCGCTGGGCCCTGGGACTCTCTGCTCGGCGCCTGCGTCGGCGCCGGGGCTATAGCCATCGCCGGCTGGCTCGGCGAGGCGGCGCTGAAGAAGGAAGCAATGGGCTTCGGTGACGTCACACTCATGGCGGTGGTGGGCGCGGCGGTCGGTCCCGCACGGTCTCTGCTCACCATCTTCATTGGCGCGCTGCTTGGTGCCGTCGTGTTCCTGGCGGTAGTATACCCCGTTACCTGGTGGCGCCGGCGGAACCGGCGACTGGCTGCGGGCGTAGTGGTGGAAGACGAGCAGTCCGGCGACCTGGAGATCGAGGACGAGGATGCTCCGCTCGTACCGTTTGGCGTCTTCCTCGCGCCGGCGGCTATGATCACGCTGTTATGGGGAGATGCCCTGGTGCGCTGGTACGTGGGATTCATTCAGGCGGGTTGATGTTCAACGAGTGGATGGCACCTGACGAGCGATCGGTCGGCCGCGTTTTACGCGACCTGACCGCCGAGGCGCGTGCCGACCGGCTGGAGCCGGTGTGCTGCCGCGACGATGAGATCGCGCGCGTAATCGACATTCTGCTTCGGCAATCGAAGAACAATCCCGCGCTCGTCGGGCCGGCCGGAGTAGGCAAGACGGCGATTGCGGAGGGGCTTGCGCAGCGGATCGCCAAAGGCGAAGTGCCGCATGCCTTGCGCGACGCGCGGCTTCTCGCCCTCGATCACGTCGCACTGCTTGCCGGCACCATGTTCCGCGGGCAATACGAGGAGCGGTTGCGTGCGCTGGTAGCGCAAGCTTCTGCCGACCCGAGCATCATCCTGTTCATCGATGAGCTGCACAACCTCATCGGCCAGGGCAGCTCGATGGGATCGGCGATGGATGCGGCGAACATGCTCAAGCCGGCACTGGTTCGCGGCGACTTCCGCGTCATTGGAGCAACGACCGACAGCGAGTACGACAGGTGGGTCCGCGGCGATCCGGCCCTCGAACGCCGCTTCCAGCGGATCGTGGTGCGCGAGCTCGACATCGAGCAGTCGATGAACGTGCTGCAGGCGCGCCGGGAACGGCTGGAGCGCCATCATGGTGTCGCGATCTCAGATGACGCACTGCTGGCCGCCGTGCGGTTGAGCGACCTGTTCGTTACCGATCGTGCGAGGCCCGATCGGGGAATCGATGTGCTGGATGAAGCGTGCGCTCACGTGCAGGCCCGCGCGAACTATCCGGAGCCGTTGGCGGCGCGGCTTGCCGAACGGAGTACGCTCGAGCGTGAGGCGGTGGCCGCCGCCCGACACGAGGTTCGTCAGCCGGAACAGGAGCGGGTCGAGGAGGATGATCCGCTCGAGCGCTTTGCCCGCGACGGGTTCGCGGCCTTGCAGCGATTTGGTCTCGAGCTTGAAGCGGCATTCGCCGGAACGCCGGGTCCTCAACCGGCTTCTTCGCAATCGCCTTACGCGTCTCCCACACCGGCGGCCGCTCCTCTGGAACCGGCAGCCGATCGCCTGAGAAAGGTCGAATGGGAGTTGCGAAGAATGCTGACCGAGGCGGGGATAGTGGTTCGAGGTCACGACGTGGCGCGCGTGGTGAGCGCGGCCACCGGACAACGGGTGGAGTGGCAGACGTGAGGCGTATCCTGATCATGGCGGCGGTGGGGTTGCTCGCGGGGTGTGGTGACCGGTCGGAAGTCGATTACGACGGTCCCTACACGAGCGAAGTCCGCGAGGCGATGGGAAAGATCGAACGGATCACCGGATTGCCTTTCAAGTCGCCGCCGCGTGTCGCGACGCGAACCCGGTCGGAGCTGCGACAGATCTTCGAGCGCGAGTTCGAGGACAAGCAGGCGGAGCTACTTCCACTCCAGCAGGCCGCGTTCCGGGTACTTGGCGTGATACCCGCCTCCCTGGAACTGCGTACGCTGCTGCTCGATCTGCTCGTCGAGCAGGTGATGGGCTTCTATCTTCCGGCAGATTCCACGCTGTACCTCGTAGACGATGCCCCCGCCATGGCCCGCAACTTTCTCATCACACATGAGCTGGTGCACGCTCTGCAGGGGCAGTATCTGAATCTCGACTCGATTCAGCGCATAACCGGGGACGATGATCGCCAGCTGGCCGCCCAGTCTCTGCTGGAAGGGCAGGCGCAGTTCGTCTCCTTTCGAGCGATGGGCCAGTTCGCTTCAGTCGAGCAACAACGTGCGGCGATCCGCCGGAGCCAGACCGAAATGCCGGAGTTCGCGGCGGCACCATTGTTCGTGCAGGAGCTGCTCATTTTTCCCTATCTCAGCGGCAACGAGTTCGTCAGGCAGGTTCTGGACAGTCTCCCGGGCCCGATGCGTTATGGCGACGCCATCCCGACCTCGACCGAGCAGGTACTGCACTGGGAGCGTTATGCCGGCGAGCGCGACAATCCGACGTTCGTGACGCTGCCACCGCCGCGCAGTGGAACGGCGATCTACGACAACAACCTTGGCGAATTCGCCACCCGGCTCCTGCTGTTCATTCACTCGCGGGACCAGGCGGCCGCGGTATCGGGAGCGGAGGGGTGGGACGGCGACCGGTACATGGTCGTACGCACCCCGCGGGGCGACGGCGTGATCTGGCTCACGATCCTGGATTCCACGGTCGAGGCGGCGCAGTTCGGCACCTCGATGCGCATGGCGATCGACAGGCGCTACTACAGTCCCAGGGCGACGCAGCTGCCTGACGGCGGAACCAGCTTCACCGGCGAGGGGCGCACACTGCGCCTGTGGGGCGGTGAGGTGGCCGGCCGCGCGGCCGTGCTGTACGTGGACATGCCGGAAGGCGAGCGGACGGATTTGGTGGATCTGGCGGGGGTAAGGCTGGAAGAGAGGGACTAGGGGCCAGGGGCTAGGGGCCAGGGGTGGTGTGCGAGCAGCGCCTTCGGCGCGCTCGCACTCATTTGAAGCGCGCACACCCTAGTCCCTAGCCCCTTACCCCTGAACCCGGAACCCAAAACCCAAAGCCCCGAACCCCAACCCCCAAAACCCCAACCCAAACACCCCACCCCCCAACACAACACCCCCACCCCCAAAA
>CAZPCC010000327.1:0-6368 GCA_964584905.1 uncultured Gemmatimonadaceae bacterium
GACAAAGGCCGTGTGCTGATCATGGGCGACGACATCGTCTCGCTGAACTTCGATGAGGCGCTCGAGGTTCGCCAGAGCATGGGCATGGTCTTCCAGGGCGCGGCGCTGTTCGACTCGTTGACCGTCTTCGACAACGTCGCCTATCCATTGCGTGAGCACACGAAACTGACCGAGGACGAAATCGAGGCGCACGTGCGCGAGAAGCTCGAGTTCGTCGACCTGGATCCCGACAAGGTCATGGACTCGCTTCCCGCGGAGCTGTCAGGCGGAATGAAGAAGCGCGTAGGCATTGCGCGGGGGATGGCGAACGATCCGCAGATCATGTTGTACGATGAACCGACGTCGGGTCTCGATCCACTGACGACCGGCACCATTACGCGGCTGATCATGAAGCTTCAACGCGAGCTCGGCGTCACCAGCGTCGTCGTCTCGCACGATATCCGCTCGGCGTTCCGCATGGGCTCGCGCATAGCTCTGCTCGCCGAGCGCAACATTCGATTCATGGGAACCCCGGAAGAGATGGCGTCGAGCGACGATAGGTATTTGAGGGACTTCCTTGGGGGAAGTTGATGAGGATGGAACTGTGTCGCCTTCGGGCTTGAAATTGCGAGTAGTACTTCGCACTTCGCACTTCGCAATACGCACTTTGAAGGGTCAATCAATGCCACCGCTAAACTCATGAGACGCCCTACCTTCCTCACCTGGGAACAGCTCAAGGTCGGCGCGCTGATTCTCGTCGCGTTGCTGATTCTGGTTGTCGCCATCGTGCAGCTCGGGGCGGCGGCAAATCTGTTCGCCGGCCGCTACAAGCTCATAACCTTCCTGCCCAACGCCAACGGGCTGCAGGAGGGTGGCGCAGTCTCGGTCGCCGGCCAGCTGTCGGGCAGGATCGACAAGATCGAGTTCCTGCCGATCGACGGCGATACGACGCGCAATCTTCGCATCACGCTGTCGGTAGCGACGTCGCTGCGCGACCAGATTCGAGAGGACTCGCGCGCGCAGATCCGTACGCTGGGCCTGCTCGGCGACAAGACGCTGGACATCTCGGTAGGCACGCCCCGCTACGCGGTGCTGTCCGAAGGCGATACGCTGGAAACGAGCCCCTCGCTGGATTACGAGCAGGTTATTAGTCAGGCGTCAGGCGCCGTCGGCGATCTGGTGCAGCTCACCGCCGACATGCGCCAGATCACCGGCGGCATCGTGCGGGGGGAAGGGACGATGGGCCAGCTGCTCACCAACCGGACCCTCTACGACGGGCTTACCGAAACGCTTACCGAGACCGACGCGCTGCTGCGCAGGCTGCAATCGCCTAACGGCACATTCGGGCGACTGCTCGACGACCCCACGCTTTACATCCGCCTGACGTCGACGCTGACGACGCTCGATTCCACTATGGCGCTTCTTTCCTCCACCGAGGGCACGCTCGGCCGCCTCGCCGCAGACGATTCCCTCTACCAGCAGATAGTGGGTACGGTGGCGGGCGCCGATTCGGTGGTGCGTTTGCTCCACTCGGGGAACGGCTTTGCCGCCCGGATGCTCAACGACCAGCAGCTGTACGACAAGCTCAACAAGACGGTCACCGACCTGGCGGCGATCCTCGAAGACGTCCGCACGAATCCGCAGAAGTACACCCGCGGCCTGATCAAAGTGTTTTGATTCAGGAAATAGGAAATAGGAAATAGGAAATAGGAAATGGGAATCAGGGGTTCAGACTCCGCTACCCACATCACAACCTGACGAGCCAGGAAGAGAAGCGGCGGCCGAGCAGCGAGTCCCACACCCCGCCCCGCCGCGGGGCGGCGCTGCTCGTGCTGGGAATGGCGATGGTCGGCATTTCGTTCGCCGCGCCGCTCATACGCTATTCGAGCGCCCACCCGCTCGCCATCGCCATCTGGCGGCTCGCCTTCTCGCTCGTAATCGTCGCCCTTTTTCTCGTTCCGCAGCGTGGCTGGCGGCAGTGGCGGCGACTCGACAGGCAGGGCATTGCGCTCGCGCTCGGCGCCGGTGTGATGCTCGCCTTGCACTTCTGGAGCTGGAACACCTCCCTTTCGTACACGACCGTCGCCGCTTCGGTCGTTCTGGTGAATACGCAGCCCGTGCTCATCGCCGCGGTATCGGCGTTCTGGCTGCGTGAGGCCCCCACCCGGGTCCAATGGGCCGGCATTGCGCTGGCAATGGCTGGTGCGGCGGCCATCGTGCTCCCCGATCTGATCGGCAGCACCGACCTTGGATCGCCGCGCGCGCTGCTCGGCAACACGCTCGCGCTCGTCGGCGCGGCGACGGCCGCCCTCTACTACCTCACCGGGCGCCGGCTGCGAGGTACCCTCGATCTGTGGCCGTACGTTGCGCTGGTATACGGAGCCTGCCTCGTTACCCTCGTCGTCATCGCCCTCATCATCGGTGCTCCGATGCTGCCGCAGCCGCCGCGCGAGTGGCTGATCTTTGCCGCGCTGGCGATCGGGCCGATGATGCTCGGGCATACCGGAATGAACTGGGCGCTGCGTTATCTTCCTGCATTCAGCGTGAACCTCACGACACTCGCCGAGCCGCTCGGTGCGACGCTGCTGGCAGCGGCGCTGCCGGGCATTCGCGAGGTGCCGCCGGTGGCGACGCTGGGTGGAGGAGCATTGGTGCTCCTGGGAATCTTCATTGCGCTTCCGCGACCCACGGAGGCGCCTGCACGGGCTAAATGACGACGCACGATCTGGATGTGATGGCGCTGCGCGGCGACGTGATCGAGTCCCGCCATCGCGTGCACGCGGCGGTGGTGAACGCAAAGGGCGCCTTGATGGGAAGCGCCGGCGATCCGGATTTGGTCACCCACTGGCGATCGTGCGCCAAGCCCTTTCAGGTGATGCCGCTGCTCCGAAACGGCCACGCCGACCGGCTCGGCTGGGGTGACGACCAGATCGCCCTGGCCTGCGCATCGCACGGCGGCGAGCCCGAGCACGTCGAGATCGTCAACTCCATGCTGGCTTCGCTGGGTCTGGAGGAAGGTGATCTGGCGTGCGGCCCGCACACGCCGCTCACCGCTCGCGGCGCGCGACTGCTGAGGGAGTCGGGGCTCAGCGCCTCACGCGTGCATAACAACTGCTCGGGAAAGCATGCGGCAATGCTTGCCCTGGCCAAGGGATGCAACTGGTCGCTGCTCGACTACCAGCTCGCTGAGCACCCGGTGCAGCAAGCCGTGCGCGATACGGTTGTGGAGTGGTCGGGCATCTCCACGACGGACATCATGAGTGGAGTGGATGGCTGCAGCGTGGTCACCTTCGCGCTGCCGCTCACCGGCATGGCGCGGAGCTTCGCCCGCCTGGCCGAAGCGGCGCGCCGGCATGACGAGCCTGCCGCCCGCATCGTGAACGCCATGAGAACGCGCCCGTTTCTCGTAGGTGGTACTGACCGCTTCGACACGGTGCTCATGGAGGAGACCGATGGAGCCGTACTCGCCAAGGTCGGCGCCGAGGGCGTGCACACGGTCGCGCTCCTCGACGAGCAGATTGGATTTGCCCTCAAGGTGGAGGACGGCTCACCTCGAGCGCAGCAGCCGGCGGTGCTGCGCATGTTGCAGCACCTCGGAGCGCTGCCGTCAACTCTGTCTCCGCGGCTGGAGATCCTGGCACGTTCTCCCGTGACCAACACGCGCGGCGAGCAGGTGGGAGAGGTGCGATGCCACGCGTGAGCGCGCGCCATTCCGCGCCGGGCGGAGAGGAAATGATGTCGTCAGGCTCGGGCGATGGCGACAGTATTGGTGCACTCGACGCCGAAACGCGCGAGTTGGTGCGGCTCGCCGTCACCATAGCCATGGGGTCCGAGCCCAGGCTTCGCGACGCGATGCGGGCCACGGTGCGGGCAGAGGTACGTCCCGAATGGGTGGAGGAGGTGATACTCCAGTCGTACCTGTTCGCCGGCTTCCCGCGCGCGCTCAACGCGGCCCGTGAGTGGCGGCGCGCGTCGGGGCAACCTGCTCCGCGGAACGAGCCGTCGGCGAGCGATGGTGACGCCGATCTTTGGCGCAAGAGAGGAGAGGCTACCTGCGAGGTGGTTTACGGCGAGTTCTATCAACCGCTGCGGCACAACATCCGCGACCTGCACCCCGCGCTCGACGAATGGATGATCGTCGACGGCTACGGCAAGGTTCTGTCGCGTGAGGCGCTCGACCTCAAGCGGCGTGAGCTGTGCATCGTCGCGGTCTGCGCGGCGGCGGAGCAGGACCGCCAGCTTCACTCGCATTTGCACGGCGCGCGCAACGCGGGCGCGTCGCCTGGCGAAGTGGACGGCGCACTGGCGGTGGCGGACGAGTATCTGGACGTGGACGCCCGGCATCGCCTGCGGCTGCTCTGGGCCAGGGTTCGGAGAAAGTAGCGTGTTCATCGATCGCGCGGTCGTGAAAGTCGAGGCGGGAAATGGCGGCTCCGGATGCATGTCGTTCCGGCGCGAATGGCGTACGCCCATGGGCGGCCCCGACGGAGGTGATGGCGGCCGCGGGGGGAGCATTCTCGTGCGCGCGGACGCGAATCTCGCGACGCTGCTCGACTACACCTATCGTGACCGGTGGGCGGCGGATCGCGGCGAGCACGGCATGGGGAGCAACATGACCGGCCGCTCGGGTGAAAACATGGTGCTGCCGGTTCCGCCGGGCACGGTCATCAAGGACCTGGAGTCCGGCGAGCGGATAGGCGAGGTACTGGAGCACGGCGACGAGCTTGTGGTGGCCAAGGGAGGGCGAGGCGGAAAGGGGAACGCATTCTTCGTCACCAGCACGCATCAGGCACCTCGCGAATGGCAGCCGGGCGAAGAAGGAGTGCATCGCACCCTGGAGCTCGAGCTCAAGCTCATCGCCGACGTCGGGCTGGTCGGACAACCTAACGCGGGCAAATCGACCCTGCTGTCGGTCATCTCCGCGGCGCGCCCGAAGATCGCCGACTACCCGTTCACCACGCTGGCGCCCAATCTCGGCGTCGTGCCGCTGAGCGATCATCGCACCTTCGTCGTCGCCGACATTCCCGGAATCATCGAGGGTGCGCACGAAGGAAAGGGGCTGGGGCTGCAGTTCCTGCGGCACATCGAGCGCACGCGCATACTTGCCTTCCTGGTGCCAATCGATGCGATGGACTGGCAGGAGGAGTACGATGGGCTTCGCGCCGAGGTGCGGGCCTACTCTCAAACGCTCGCCGAAAAGCCGCACTGCCTCGTGTTCTCCAAGATGGATCTCCTTGGCGAGATGGATCCTCCGCCCATCGAAGCGCCTGACGCCTTCGGCATCTTCTCTATCAGCTCGGCGACCCGCGATGGGCTGGATGAGCTGCTCGACGGCTTCTGGCGCGAGCTTCTCGGCCAGAAGCAGGCGGCGGCGCGGCAAGCGAGTGATCTCCTCCTTCCCTGAAGGCGCCGAGCGGCGCGCCGCGCTGGCTCTGTCGCTCATCAGCGGTGTCGGCCCCGTAAGGTTCGGAGAACTGATCGAGACCTTCGGCTCTCCGTCCGCGGCGCTCCGGTCGCAGCGAACCGCGGCCGCGCGCGAACAGGCGACTGTAGAGGCGGATCGACTGCTGGAGTGCGCAGCACGCTCCGGCGCGCGGCTCGTCGTACGAGGCCAGCCCGGTTATCCGGCCGCGCTGTCCGAGTTGCCTCAGCCCCCAAGCTGTCTCTGGTTGCGGGGCAATGCCGGACTGATCGATGCCCCGTGCATCGGGATCGTCGGCACGCGGCATCCAACGCCGTACGGCGAGCGCGTCGCGCGCGATCTGGCCACCGCTCTCGCGCGCGCCGGCGCTGTAGTCATCTCCGGCCTCGCGCTGGGAATCGATGGCGTGGCGCACCGGGCCGCGCTCGATGCCGGCGGCGGATCAGTCGGTGTGTTAGGCACCGGGGTCGACGTCGCCTATCCGCGCGCTCACGCGGCTCTGCACGCGCAGCTCGCCACACACGGCCTGCTCGTTAGCGAGGAGCCCCCCGGCGCCCGGGCGACGCCAGGCTCCTTCCCCAAGCGCAATCGCATAATCGCCGCACTAAGCACCGCCGTCATCATCGTCGAAGCCGACCACGACAGTGGCGCGCTCATTACCGCCGGTCATGCGCTGGAGTTGGCGCGATCGGTCGCCGCGGTGCCGGGGCCAATAGACTCGCCCCGAAGCAACGGCGCCAACCGTCTCCTCCGCGATGGCGCCATCGTCGTCGCCGAAGCCGCCGACGCGCTCGCCCTGCTGGGCCTGAATGCACCCCCCGAGCGCGACCTGTCGCGTGCCACCCGCGCCGAGCGCCAGATCTGGAAAGTGCTGGGCCGCGGCGTTGCCGACATGGATGCACTAGCCGCCGCATGCGACCTGCCGCTGCGCGATTGCCTGGCGGCGCTTACATCCCTCGAGATGGCC
>CAZPCC010000328.1:0-14513 GCA_964584905.1 uncultured Gemmatimonadaceae bacterium
GCGCCACCGACGTATCCTGTCACGGTGCTCGTCGTACCCAACCGCGCGGGGCGGTTGGCATCGAGCGAGTCGCGAACGACTACGATGACGCTGTCGAACACCGATACGGTGAAGGTTCCTTCCACCGGACGCGCTTGTGCCGTCGTCACCACCAGCCGCTCGAAGCCGACCGGCGCGGTAATGTCCACCGTAGCCGCCAACGCACCGCCCGGCCTCGACGCCGGTATGTAAACAGTGGTCACGTTAGGACCCGAGGTGGCCAGCGAATTGAAAAGCTGGGGCGCGAACTCGATCTGCTCGACAACACAGTCCGCCGCGCAAACCTCCTGACTGCCGACGGTCGTAACCGCCGAGCCGTTGATGACGCTGAAGTTCACGCCCCGGGTCGCCGCCACGATCACATAAGTGTAGGTGAGCCCGGCAAAAACGTTCAGATCGGTGAACTCGTTGACCACGTCGCCGTCGGCGCCCCGCGTCAACGTTGCATAGGGAAGCCAGCCCAGATCCGCGAACAGACCGCCCGTTGCGCGTGCCGGCTGGCAATCGGCAGTCGTCGTGAACGTGGTGCCCCTGTCGCAGGACTTGAAAACGTAGAGCTCCTCGAAGTTGCCGATCGCCGTCAACCCCGTCGTATCGCTGGTACCGAACTGCAGCCCGTAGGCGCGCAGGCTGTCGGCCAACCATGGGTTGAGCCTGAGCAGAATGTCCCCGGAGGAGCCGGGAGCCGGCGCAGCGGTTTGCGCAGAAGCGTTCAGCAGGAAAGGATCCTCCGCACTCTCCGCCGTCTCGGTGAATCGAATCGTCACCTGTGACTGATCGGCAGCGCCGCCAACGACGTCTACCGCAATGATCGTGTCCCTCGGCAGCGCCTCGGGACCAAGATAGAACCCGAGATAGTGGTCGATCGCCGCGTGCAGCCGCGTCATGCTGACTACCGAGTCGGCATCGTTCGGGCCGCAGCAGGAGCCCATTACCGCGAACACAAAGCCAGTGGTGTCGCCCGCAGCGAACTTGATCGGTCCAACGTTGATCGTCGACCCTACGTTCGCGTAGGCATTGAGATAGCCGTTAGGCAACGTGTCGGAGAAGATTCCGGCGCACGAGGTGTTGAGCGTCTGTCCACCCGATTTCCCGGAGCAGGAGTCCAGAAAAAGCGTATCCTGGATCCCGTCGTTGTCCCAGTCCCACTGGACGTTCGCTCCCTCGCCGCCCCGCGTCCCCGGCACCCAGCGATTGAATCCGCCACGTTGCGGAAAGTCGCCCGGACCTGCGCCCGGCGCGGGTATCGCCGGCCAGTCGTACGACCGGAAGGTGTGCCACAAAACCTGTGAGTTTCCGGCGGACAACGAGGCGTCCGTCGTCGGCCGTGTTCCGAGAACATCCAGCTCTCTCGTCGCCGTCAGGCCGAACTGCCGCTGCATGTGATCCGGATTGGCTTCGCTCGTAGCCCAAACCGTACCCGCGCACGCGCGGAATCCGCACATGTGCGCGTGATTGAAGGTGATCGTATCGTCCAGAATTGCCGGATCGATTCCGGGTAGCGTCGAGAACGCCGATCCGGTGCGCGTGAACAACTTGTTGCGCAGGTCACCGATCGGGCTCTTCAGCACCACAAGTGCCTGTGTGCCTTGATTCCAGGCGCTCGTTCCACGCGCGGGATCCGACAGACGTGCGGGTGTGAACTCCGCTACGTTGCGCCCACCATTACAAGTCGGCGATACACACCGTCCAGTGGAGAGAACGGCGCCGAACTCCGGCCGGTAGTAAACCTGGTTCTCCTGGCCGGTGCCGAAGTAGCCGGTCGCCAATCCGAGGTACAGCGAGTCGTAATCGATCCCAACGCCGTACAGCTCCTCGGATTTATTGACGATCGTCATCTGGTAATAGCCGATCTGGTCGAGCGCCGGTATCCCGTAAAGGAAAGCATCGAAGCGGACCTCGATACCCAGCGGATAACCGGGCTTGGTGGGATTGCTCTCCGGACATGCGTCGACCGCCGGCTTCATTACCCTCCCATAGGACCGCGTCGTAGGCGTCCCACAGAGGTCGTCCGTCGAGAAATCCGAGAACAGTCCGTAAGTCTGGAATGAGCCGAACTGGCGCTCGAGCGTTCCAGTCGAAGGATCACCAGCCGGCAGGCGCCAGTGATCGAACCGGAAGTTCGCCGGATCCGCCGCGGCGGCGGCGAGGAAATCATCGAGCCCGACGGGTTTCGCGCCACGCCAGCCCAGCGAGCCCCATGTTTCCGGACAGTCCGAAGTTGCCAGCAGCGGAAAGCCGGCGCCGAAATTCCCGTTGAAAACGTGATCCCGGCAGTTCCGGCTGCTGGTCGACTGTACACCCGAATGAAGGGCACCCAGCGTCGCATCAATAGCCAGGTTGTTGTCGCCACCATTCTGTGAATGCCAGGCTCGCACGTTAAAGCCACCGCCGAGGGCAAACTGAAGACCTGATCCACTCACGCCAGCCTCACTAATGATTTTGGCGCGCTCGGACGGTGGGCTCGCCCAGAAAAACGACAGATAGCGAAAGTGAGTGGGGTAGCAGCACGCTCCGAGATCCGGGTCGTCGTCATTGCTGTACGCGGTGACGCCACCCGGATCCAGGTTGCCGGTGTTCTGCGCGCTGAATACGACGTTGGCCGGAGACTTCAGAGCCGAGCGCGCCCGGTCGGCATTGCCGAACAGGTTGAATCCGGTGGAACGGCGAGCGCTTTGGCGCGTCGCCACCGGATCCCCGTTTTCATTCAATTGCACCTTTTGCGGATCACCTCGAAGCATTCCGCCGCGCTGCTGCGCGGCGGCCCCAGCGGCCACCGCCACGTGCGCCGCCAGCACAACGAATCCGATCCGGATGCTTCGACGAAGCAGTCGTCGCATGGATGTAGTTCTCCTGTATCGCGTATGAGCCAGGAGCGGCGATCGCCGCTCCTGGCCGTTAGGCTAGAAGCTGACGTTCACGCCGCCGAAGATCTGCCGGCGGGCGCCGAAGAAATAGGCCCGATTCTCGAACGTGCTGGTCGCTACGTCAGGGTTCAGCGTGTTCCCCTGCCGCCTGCGGCTCTGGTCGATTGCACCGCGCTCGCACGTACCGGTGCTGTTGAACACCTGGATGCAGTTCTTCTTGTCCAGCAGATTCGTCACCTGCACGAATGCGCTGTACTTCACGTTGGCCAGGTTGAAGCCCTTGCTGAGGCGTGCGTCGAACTGCGACGTACCCGGCGCCCGAGCTTCGTTGCGGGCGAGCTGCTGATTGCCGGCACCGAAGAAATCGATGATCGGTGTGTATGGCAGCCCACTCGCAGCGCGCCAGGTAAGCGCCGCCGAGAAGTTCCGCAGCGCCGGTCCGATGAAGGCGATGTCCGGAGTCTCTTCACCGACCTGCGTGATCAGCGACGCGTTGAACACATGCGCCTGATCGATGTCGCTCGGAATCTCGATCGAGCTTTGCGGATCGGCCTGGTTCAGCCGCTCGAACTCACGCTCCGGATCGGATGCGTTGGTGCGTGCTCGGCTGTAGCTGTAGTTGATGTCGAACCGCCAGTAGTCCTGCAGCCGGCGGCGAAGCTGTACCTCCACTCCGCGAACCGTCTGATAGTCCTGGTTGACCAGAATCGAATAGCTAGGCGTATTGGTCGCTCCGTACGTGGTGCCCGGGTCGAACACCTGCTCGAAGCCGAAACGGCCGATCCGCTGACCCCCCGTACGCACGCCGGTGAGTCCCGTCTGATTCTTGTTGAACGCCGTGATACCGATAGCGAACACACTCGCGAATTCGGCGTTATAGCCGACCTCGTAGGTCGTCGCCTGCTCGATCTTGAGGTTTGGATTCCCGATCAGTCCGGGACCGCCCTCGCCAGGCACTTCCAGGACCGGTCCAACCGTCAGCCCTTCCTCGGGCGTTCCGATGCCCGTGTTGCTCAACAGATTGTTGAGCAGAGGGTTCTGCGAGTAACGTCCGAAATTGAAGAACACCGCCGACGTTTGCGAGAGCGGAAAGCTCACACCGATGCGCGGAGAAAACTGCTTACGCGCCTTGGCGGATGCGAAATCGTCGAATGCAGCGATCTGTCCAGCGACACCGAAGTCGGACGCGGCGCAGTTGTTCGCTCCGCCAGGGGTGCCCGGAGCCCATGCCGGATCGGGCACCACCGTCTCCGAGACGCGCTGCCCCGTCTCCGGGTCCAGCGTCACGAACTCGACGCCGCCCGCCCAGCGCGGGTCGGAGGGGTTGTTGCACACATCGACGGCCGTCGTTCCGTTAGTCGGATCGACCGGGTTTGCAAAGAAGGTACCGGGGACCCTTCCGTAGTCGAACCGCGCACCGAGCTTCACGGTGAGGAAGTCGTACTCGATACGATCCTGAACGTACGTCCCGACATCGTAAGGCGTGTTCGAGTACGTCTGCCGGTAGATGTTCACGTCGTTGGTGCCGACGTTTTCGGTCAAATCGACACTGAAATCGTACCGCTGGTACAGCACGCCGGCCGAGAGCTCGTGGTGGTCGGTAACCTGGCTCCTGATGTCGGAGCGAAGGAGCTGGGTATTCAACTTTTCACCACCGTAGAACGCATCGGTGCCGCATGTCGGGTGGCTGGCGCAGGTCGAGTTGCGCGGCGCGATGAATTGGTCATCGGAAAAATTCGGATCGCCGAACTGATCCTCGAGACACACGCCCTGGAAGTAGTTACAGGTGGTGCGGCGGTTCTGGAACACGCCTCCGATGACCTTGTAGCTCGTCCGCCCCATCGTGTGGTCCCACTTGGCGACGAACAGGCGCTGGTTGGAGTTGATCGAGTTCTGCGTCAGGCGCTCATAGCCTAACGGCAGGCGGATCGAGCCCGGCAGGTTCTGGATGAATGCGACCGAATCCGCCGTATTTGTGATTGCCGGGCTGGATAGCGCCGCTGCGCCGGCGGAGAGGTACTGCGGGTCGAATGGCTTCCGCTGCCGCTGATTGTCCAGCAGCGTAATGCCGAGCTTCATCTGTGGCTGCACCAGGAACGTCAGCTTGCCGAAGACCTGCCTGGTGTTGTTGTAGCCAAACGCGCGCCATCCGGGGAACAGATCGCGGATGCTGGCGTCGCCGGCCGGCGACTCACCGCTCGTCGGTTGGGCGCTCGGCGTATAAATGTCGTCGTCGAATTCATACACCGCATCGGCTTGCAGCTCCTGCCGTGCCGCAACCATGAACCGGAGCCTTTCCGCAGTTCCCGGAATCGGCCCGGAAAGGAACCCGTCTACGAGATTGTAGTCCTGCAAATCGTCGACTGTGTTGTCGAACACCGAACCGCCAAGCTTGCTGGTCTGATACTCGAGCGCTCCGGCGAACTCGGTGCCGCCCTCCTTGGTGGCGATGTCGATCACGCCGGAGAGTGCATTGCCGTATTCGGGCGGAAGCCCCCCCTTCACCAGGCTGATCTGCTGGAATGCCTTGGGGGAGAGCGAGAGCGCCGGTCCGCCGAAAATGAAATTCTGGACGGGGACGCCGTCGATCAGCATCAGCGTCTCACCGCCGCGCCCGCCGCGGATGTGGATCGGGTTTTGGGCGTTCCGACGGCTGTCGGCAAAGGAAATGAGATCGGTCGTGTTGGGTGCCTGCAGAAATCCCTGCTGCAGCGACAGCGCGCCTTCGATCGAAGTCACCGGAAGCGCCTCGATCTGCTCTGCGGTGATGGCTATCTGCGAGCCGGTCTGCCCTGCCTCGATTAGCGGCTGCGACTCCGCTTCGACGGTAACCGTGCCAAGATTCGCAGCGGCGGTGGGTAGAGCGAAGTTCACCTCACGGGTAACATCGATCACCACCTGGACGTTATTGGTGTTGACCGTGCTGTACCCAATGCGGCGGGCGGAGACCTGGTAGGCCCCCGGCGGAACGTTCAGAATGAAATACCGGCCATTTGCGCTGGACAGGGCTCCGTAGCCCGTCCCCGCGAGGAAGACTTGCGCGCCTTCCAGCGGTTCGCCAGTCGACTGATCCGTGACTACGCCCGTGATCTTGCCCGTTTGGGCTTCGACCGCGGGAACGAGCACGAATGCCGCCGCCAGCGCCAGGACGAGCCCGAGCACACGGCGCGACCATACCTGGAGCACTGCTACACCTCCGAGTCAGGGAGTATCTACCTGCAGATTTTCGGGGTGCCGCGGGCCTCCGCGGCTGCTACCTCCTCCACTCGCGGCACTGAGCCGCTGCCAGGTGAGTGTGCTTTCCGTTGGGGGTAAGATGGTGAGATCGCCTGCGTCACGGCTGCCGAGGGCGAACTTGGAGCGAATTGCCAGAAAAATGCAAAAGATTGTGCGCTCGCCGGGGGGTGGCGTGCCAGTCGCGCACAGCCCTACTATATAGACAGACTCGGATGTGGTACGCTGCCCCCTTCGAGAAACAGACGTGAGGCGAGCGCAGTAGTTATACGTGCGAAGCTTCACGACGTCAAGAGACCCCACCCCCCGGACGGAGGCGCCATGCCATTGGCTGGCTCGTCCCGCGCTGTCGGATTTGCTATCATCTGCGGCTTTCTCCTCACGCTCGCGCCTGACGCGCGAGCCCAGGACGACGCACGTCCGGGTGGCGCGGTCGCCGACTCCCTGATCGCCGTAGCGCTCGATCGCGCCCGCGCCGGGGACACCTCGTATGCATTACGCGCGCTCGAACGCGCGACCAAGGTCGCTCCCAAGCACGCCCCCGCCCATTACCAGCGCGGGGTCATGCTGTCGCGAGCCACCAAGCTTGGAATGAATGACCTCTTCAGACGCAGGTCCGCCACAAATGCGATCAAGAAGGCCCTCGATCTCGATCCGGGCAATCCTCTCTACCTCGTCGAGCTCGGTCGCATCCGGCTGAAAACGCCCTTCCTGCGTCTGGATGCCGAGCGCCTGTTTCGCCGCGCTCTGGAAGCGGCAGAAAAGCGCCGGGATCCGCGGGTGCTGGCCGATGTACGCTGGGAGCTCGGGTTGATCCACGAGCGGCGGTACGTGACCATGGCCAATCGGCGTCTCGTGACGTCGAGCGTTCGCGCATTCGATCCGAACATTGCCGTCGAGGACTGGCACTACACCAACGATTTCTTCACTTCGTGGTCGGTTCCGGTGGACGACGCCGGCGAACTCGACTATCGCAAGGCCGAACTGCACTATCGAGCGGCACTCGAGGCGGATTCGACGCACATCGGCGCAGCCGTCGGACTTCTCGGGCTGCTGCACGATGGATTCCGATACGAGGAGATGGCGGCGGTGGCGCTCGCCCTCCGCGGCGCATCGCCTAACGAACCGCGCCTGCTCATGTCCCAGGCTCTGGCGCTGCACCGGCTCGACCGGGATGCCGAGGCGGGAAGGTTGTTCGACCTCGCCATCCCACTCCTCGGGGAGGCCGAGCGAAACGACATGCTCAGCCTGGTGCACCTGCTGCGGCGCACCGATGCGGCGGACTACGTGGCGTTAGGCGACTCGGCCCGCGCCGAGTTCGACGCGCTGTACTGGGGGTTGCTCGATCCTCTGCGCCTCACGCCAGTCAACGAGGCACGCGTTGAATTCCTCTCCCGCCTGACGTACACCGACCTCCGGTATACTTCGGCAGAGTTCGGAATTCGAGGCTGGCACACCGACCGGGGCGACGTTTACATGCGCTACGGCCCGCCACCGATGATCGGCACGCTGGCCCCCGAAACACAACAGGGCATGAGTCCCGAGGCGGTCGCCAGGGTCACGACGGTCTGGTACTATCCGGAGAGCAAACGGCGCTTCGTCTTCGTCGGGCCCCCCGCGATGAATTCCGCACGCTTCGCCGGCGACTTCCAAGCCTACGCGCTCAACGCGCGCTACCTGACGCCGGTCTCCTTCAGCAACATCGAGGCGCGCTTCCCGGTCGACTCGATCGGCGTCCAGGTCGCCCGGTTCAGGGACGACAAGCCGGGGCTCGTAGACGTATCCATCTTCGCCGATGTGCCGGCGGCGGAGATGATGCGCAACACCGACGTCAGCGAAGCCTCGCTCGAAACCGGCTTCTTCCTTACCGACGGCCGCCGCCGCACGCTCGTTGCCGACCGCGATACCGCTCTCGTCAGGCTCACCGGCGACAGTCCCGACGCGGTGAGCTCGCGGACGTGGCGGCACACCGTCGCGCCAGGGGAATACCTCTACCGGGTCGAGGCGCGCCAGCCGATAAGCGGCCGCAATGCACGTGGCCTGGCATCGATGCCCGTCACGCCGTTCACCCCTGGCACTCATCAACTGTCCGACATTCTCGTCGCCCGGAGCATTGGGCTCAAGAGCGGCGGCGAAGAGCCGCTGTCACGCGACGATCTGCTTATTCTTCCGGCGGGCCGCCTGACGTTCGCGCCGGGCGACACGATCCATCTCTACTGGGAGAGCTACGGCCTGATCCCCGACTCGACCGGCGTCGGGCGCGCGCGCATCGACCTCAACCTCCATGTCGATGAGGTGCACCGTGAAGGAGGCATCGAGGTGTTTCTCGGAAGCATCGTCGATGCGATAGGCCTCACCGCCAAGGGCGATGATCATGTGTCGCTTACCTACGAGCGCGCGGTCGCCGCGGGCGCCATGGAGCGTGCGCCCGCCTACCTTGCCCTTGGACTGGGCTCTGCCCCCCCAGGCACGTACACTCTGGAGATCACAGTGACCGATCTGGTCGCACAAACAGCGGCTTCGCGCCAGCGGGTGCTTCAGGTGCGCGCACGATGAGGCGCGCCATTCTCTGCTTTGCGCTCGCCGCAGTAACGCTCGCACCCGCACTCGAGGCGCAGCAGCCGGCTCAGGGAGGTCGCTTTCCCCGGCGGTATCTGTTCTCGCTGCTGGGCGCCGCTATCGGCACCGCCATCGGGGGGTCGTACATAGCCTTCCAGGGCCAACAGCAGCCGGGCAATTGCGGCGACCCGAGTTGCGTCGTGACGGTGACGGTGATCGCCGGTTCGTTACTCGGCTACATGATCGGCCGCGAATTCGATGAGCTACATTCGCTGCGCTATCGGGGCGGCGCGCCGCTTGACCCGCGAAGCATCTCCGCCGGCCTTTCCGGCGACGCTACGGTGCTCTCCGTTGAGGATGATCGAATCGCCGTGGGCGGCTCTGCCGGCGTGCAGATGTTTCGCAGCACTCCAACTGCACTGCGCGCCGATGGGCGGCGAGCAACCGGTGTGCGCGGCATCGCCGCGCTCGACATCGCCCAGCCGGGTGCTTTGGCGTTAGGGTCGGTGACCGGACTATACCTCTTTCCTCCACGTGAGGGACCGGGAACGCTGGTGCGTCCCGGGGAGATCGGCGCCACCGTCACCACGGTCGACCGTGTCTTTCTCGGCAGCGGATCGAAAGTCGAATCTGCTCCGCTTTCAGCGGACACCGCGCGACAGTGGCCGGGCCTGGACGTCGGGGCGCGCGTGCGCGATCTCGAGGTCGATCTGGCGAGGAACCTGCTATGGGCGCTCACCGACAGCTCGCTGGTCGCGCTCAGGATCGCCGGTGATTCGCTCGAGAGAGTCGGTGCCTTTCCGCTCACCCAGGGACGCGCCGTTGCCGTGGAACAGAACCGGATCGCCGTAGCACTCGGTGAGCAGGGAATCAGGCTGCTGGATGCCACCGATCCAGCCGCGTTGCGCGAGGTGGGCACGTGGGTGGGGGCCCGCTTCGCTTACGATGTGAGCCTTGCGGGCACACGGATGTTCGTCGCCGCCGGCCCGGAAGGGCTCTATGTGCTCGACGTGAGCGGCGAAGTGAAGGTTATCGGGCTCGCCCGCGATCTCGGCTTCGCTGCCGCCGTCGCCTCTTTCGGCCAGTTCACTTACCTTCTGGATCGTTCGACCAATTCGGTGCGGCGTATCGAGTCCGAGTTCCAGTGAACCGGCGCCTAGAGTTCGCGCTGCTCGCGGTGATCGCCGCGGCATTGGGCTGTACGCCGTCAGAAGGGGCTCGTCAGGCTCCCGGCGGTGAAGAAACCGCCGCGGCGCCGGTGGCCGATACCGCTGGCGGCGATTCGGTGGCGCACGCGATCGCGGATTCGGCGCGCATAACGGGAAGCCCGACCGCCACGCTGTGGATCGTGGAGATCAGCGACTTTCAGTGCCCGTATTGCCAGATGTGGCACGATTCCTCGTTCAACAGCGTGATGGAGACGTACGTCAGGACCGGCAAGGCGCGTTTTGCCTATCTCAATCTGCCGCTGCCGAATCACGCCAATGCCATGCCGGCGGCAGAAGCGGCGATGTGCGCCGGGCTGCAAGGCAGGTTCTGGGAGATGCATGACGCGCTATTCAAGGCGCAGCAGGAGTGGAGCGCGTTATCGAATCCATGGCCGGTTTTCACGGCACTGGCCACGCAGAGAGGAGTCGATGCGGCGGCGATGCGCGCGTGTGCCGACGCCGATGTCATGGTCCCGCTCATTCAAGCCGACGCCGCCCGCGCCGTGGAGGCGGGAGTCCAGTCCACGCCGACATTTCTCATCGGTGGCGTGATGCTCTCGGGTGCCTATCCATTCGAAGCGATGCGGCAGGTGGTAGACTCCCTGCTTGCCGCGCGTGCACCCTAGCGAAAACAAGCCGCGGCCGCCCGCCCAGCCCACAACGCCCGTCGCTCCCCGCCGGCACTGGCTGCTCTACGGCCTGACCGGCGCACTTGCCCGCGCCGCGGCAGCAATTGTTCCCGCCGGTAATCGCAAACTCACCCGGTCGCTCGCCGCGCGGCGGGGCATCCGCGGGCGTTTTCGACAGTGGGGCGCCGCGCATCGCGATACGTCGCGCCCTTTGCTCTGGATGCACGCACCGTCGGTTGGCGAAGGACTGCAGGCACGGCCGGTGATCGAGCTGCTCCACGAAAGGCATCCAGCGCTGCAGCTTGCATACACGCACTTTTCACCAAGCGCTGCCCCCTTCGCTGCGTCCCTCCCGGTGGATGTGCACGACTACCTGCCCTTCGACACGGCTGGAGACGCGCGTGCCATACTCGATGCGTGGCGGCCTACGGCGCTGGTGTTCAGCAAACTCGATCTTTGGCCGGCTCTCGCGCGCGAAGCCGATCGCAGGGGCGTGCGGCTCGGGATGATCAGCGCCACGCTCGCCGAGGGGTCCGGACGCCGAGTCCCTCTGGCGGCAACACTACTTCGCGAGGCGTACTCCAGGCTCGATGCAGTGGGTGCGATAGATCCGGCCGATGCCGGCCGCCTGGTGGCTCTGGGGGCGCGCCAGGAGACGGTGGAGGTGACCGGTGACACGCGTTATGACCAGGTGTGGGCACGCGCACTTGCGGTTGGCGCCGAGAATCCGATGCTGGCTCCACTGCGATCGTCGCGCCCTACGCTCATTGCAGGCTCGACGTGGCCAGCCGATGAGCGCGTGCTACTCGCGGCATGGCCGAAGATCCGCTCCAACGTGGAGGATGCCCGGCTGATCCTGGTGCCGCACGAACCGTCGGAGGCGCACCTTGCTCCGCTCGCGCGGTGGGCTCGCGATGCCGGTCTCCGGCTGAAGCGGCTCAGCGAAGAACCTGACGCTTCATGGGACGTGCTGCTCGTCGACCGCATCGGAGTGCTCGGCGAGCTGTACGGTCTGGCGGATGTGGCATACGTGGGCGGAGGTTTTCACGCGGCGGGGCTGCACTCCGTGCTCGAGCCGGCGGCGTTCGGCGTTCCGGTGCTGATTGGCCCGCACCATGAAAACAGCAGGGACGCAGGAGTTTTGTTAGGCGCAGGCGGTGCCAGGAAGGTCGAGAACGCCGGCGCATTTGCCGGCGATGCGAGCGAGTGGCTGGCCGGTACCGCATCGCGAACGCAGGCCGGCAACAGCGCGCGCGAGGTGGTCCGTGCGGGGCTGGGTGCCAGTGAGCGGTCGACGGCGCTGGTGGAGCGCCTGCTCGGCTTACGCTAGCGCTCAGCTTCGAGACGAACAGGATCCGGGTGGTGCGTTGGCATCGCTATGGCTCAGAGCTTCGGCGTTTTTTACCGCAGAGGACGCCGAGGAGCGCAGAGGACCGCGGGAGTTTGAGGAGGCGGCAAGCACCATGCTCGAGTGAACAAAGTTTCTCTTTATTTTTCCTTGTTTCTCTTGTTTTCCTGTTCGGTCCTCTGCGCTCCTCCGCGTCCTCTGCGGTAAAATGCTGTTGACTTCACCTTACGCGTACGACTCGAACAGCTCAAGCCTTGGCGCGTCCGTCTGACGCGCGCATGTCTTCGGCGGTGAGCGTGTGCATCGCGTCGGGACGCGGCGCCCGGTGCAGAAGAAAGCCCTGCACCAGCTGCACGCCCAGACGCTTGAGCGTTTCGAGCTCTTCGTGCCGCTCCACCCCTTCGGCTATGACGAGCGCGCCGTGTTCCTCGGAAAAACGCACCAGCGTCTCGACCAGATTCTGCTTGAGAAAGTTGGTGTCTATCAGGCTGATGAGTGAAATGTCGAGCTTGATGAAATCCGGCTCGAGGTTGGCGATCGAACCAAGGCCAGCGTATCCCGCGCCCGCGTCGTCGACGGCGATGCGAAATCCGCGCTCGCGAAAACGCGCAAGCCGCGCCCGCATCGCCGGATAGTCGCGAATGGCCGTACGCTCGGTGATCTCGATGACCACTCGCGAGGGGTCGGGGACCGGGATGCCCTCCAGCAACGGATCGGCGAAATCGTGCGGATCGACGTTGAGAAAGAGCAATTCGTTAGGTTGGAGCCGCGTCTCCATTCCTTCGATCGCCCGCGTACGGCACAAGCGGCTCAATTCCCAGACCAGATCGGATTCGGCCGCTACCTCGAACATCACTTCCGGGCTGCGCAGCCGCCGCATCTGTCCCCGGGCCAACGCCTCGTATCCGAAGACCTCGCCCGTGTCGGTCCGCACGATGGGGTGATAGTCCACATATACCGAACCCTCGCGAAGCGTGCGCCGCAGATCGGAGATCTTGCTCAGCCTCTCCCGTTCCTCCACGCTCCGCGCGTCGTTGGCCGCTTCGCGAATCGCCCGGTAGATGAGTCGCTCGAGCCGGATCTTGGGATCGTAGTACGCGTGCGCGCTCCCGACATAGACATCGACGAGCGCGGCGATCTCTTCCCCGTGCGTCAGTTCCAGCTGACCAATGACGAAATCGCGCACGCGACCCGTCAGGTCGGTGAGCGCCTTTTTCGACTCGCCACCGCTCTCCGGCGTGGGAACGTGAAAGAACACGAAGTCATCGTCGTTCGCATAGCTGACCATCATTCGTGTCGCGCGCAATCGATGAGAGTCCAGATACTCGCGCACCGACGTCGCCGTAGTCTCCAGCACATCGTCCAGCTTTTCCCAGCCGTAGATCTCCTCGATCTTGCTATAACGGACGAAGTGCAGGTACAGCACGATCAGCTCGGTATTCGCCTTGAACTCGGCTCGCGTCCGCTCGATCATGACCGGGATGGTCGGCAATCCGGTCAGCGTATCGAACAGCATGTCCTCGTACGACTCACGCCGTACGCGGTTGGCCAGCGACGCACCGACGGGTGCGACCCGCAACGTTGCCGCTTGTAGTCGCCAGGCAATTTCCTCGTCGCTGACAGCCGAACCGCGGTACCACTCGTCGGCTCCAAGTTCCACCGCGCGCCTTATCGAAGCCGCATCCGCACACGCCATCACCACCGCCACTCCTCGCCGGTGCGCGTGCTCCACCGCGGCCCGCTGGATCGGCGGATCGGGAGATGTGACGAGCACCGCACGCAGGTCGGGCAGTTCGTCAATCGCCGCGCATAACTCCCCGGGCGACCGGCGCACGAGCGACCAGCCGGCGAGGGTGGCGATTGCACTGTCGATCTCGTCCGTACTGTCCGTGAGAACGATGCCCGCGGTCATGGCGACCCTAACGCTTCCCGAGGACGATCGCGAGATTGCGCTCGACCCGCTCACCCAGCGCAATGAGATCGATCGGCTTGGTCACGTAGTCATCAGCGCCGGTCCGAAGCGCCTCGCGCTTGTCCTCCCACTCTCCCAGAGCCGTCACCATGATGACCCGTACATCCCGCTCGCCACGACTTCGATGCTTTATCTCTTCGCATACTTCCCAACCGTTCCGGTCAGGCATCATCACGTCGAGCAGGACCAGTGAGGGTTCCGTCTCGTCGAACCGGGCAAGCGCTTCCTCCCCGCTATGTGCAGTAGCCACCTGATAGCCGCGCGCTTCGAGAAAGTCGCGAATGATCGCGGCGTTATCCTGGTGGTCATCGACCACGAGTATCCGGGCCTGAATCTCTCCTCGTTCTGCCATCATGGCAGGGCGCAGGCGCAATTAGTGAGCCAAGTCGCTGTTACATCGTAGCCTGCATCAAGATACGGCGGCAGCTGGTGGCCCACACCGAAGCCCGAAGACTGCGTGAATCTCTGTAGTTCAGAGTTTCGCATTTTTACCGCAGAGGACGCAGAGGTCGCAGAGAACTGCAGAGAGAAAAGAGAGAATAACTCTTGTGAATGCGCGTGTGTATGCGCGCATTGAGCGAGCCGCATCCGCCAAGCCTCATGCGGACCTCTACGCTCCTCTGCGTCCTCTGCGGTAAAAATGCTGTTGACTTCACC
>CAZPCC010000329.1:0-5703 GCA_964584905.1 uncultured Gemmatimonadaceae bacterium
AGATCGCGGGCTTTCATCCCGGCACGAATCGCGGCGTCAAGCAGGCCAACTTCGCGGTTCTGCGCACGTCGTACATGCCGGCTGTGCTGGTGGAAATAGGGTTCGGCTCGAACCCCGAGGAATCGCGGTTCATGACGACACCGGCCAGGCAGAAGCAGATAGCCGCCGCAATCGCCGACGCAGCCGTCGCCTATCTGGCGAATTACGAGCGGCGGGTCGGAGGAGCTCCGTGAGACGGGTTGCTCCGCTGCTGTTGCTCCTCGCTGTTAGCGGGTGCGCCTACCTCAATGGCGTTTACAACGCGCGTCAGGCGGAAAAACGTGCTGACTCATTGCTTCGGCGCGGCCGTGACGCCGAGGCCGCCTCCTATTTCGCCACTGTTGCCGAGAAGGCGGAGACCGTTCTCGTTCGTCACGGCGACAGCAAGTGGGCCGACGACGCGCGGTATCTCGCCGGACGTGGATGGGCGCGTTCCGGGCGCTGTGCACGCGCCATCCCTCATCTGGAACAAGCACTCGCCAACGACCCGCTGACCGGCCAACGGCGCGAGCAGGCGAACCTCGCGCTAGGCATCTGTCGCATTGAAACCGCGGCCTACGCCGAAGCCGAATCGCTCCTCACGATCGTCGCCAAGTCCGGCGACCGCTGGATCGCTTCGCAAGGCGCAGTCTGGGCCGCGCGCTCGGCGCTGCGCCGCGGAGACACCGATCAGGCGCTGGAATACCTGGCCGCTTCCGGTGCGTCGGTTGCCGAGTGGGAACTTGCCGCGGCGTTCCTCGCCAACGACGAGCTTGTGCGCGCCGAGTCCCTGCTCACCCTGCGGGCGGACGCGGGGGATTATCGTCCCGAAGTTCTGACGGCGTTGCCCAGACTCTGGGCAGCCGGGCAGCAGGATGGCGTGCTCGGCATCATCGATCGTTACGATGAATCCAGAATCCAGCCCGGCCAGCGCGCCCGGTTGCACCTGGTTCTCGGCGACCTGCTCCAGAAGGCCGGACAGGATTCCGCTGCGGCTGCCCACTTTTCCACTACGCGGCGGCTTTCCCGGGACTCACTCCCGGGCCGTCAGGCGGCTGTTCGACTGACTGCGCTCGGCATTCGCAAGCTCGAAACACTTCTCGATGTGGAGAACGCCATTGCGAGTACCTCCGACGTGGCGGCGCAGGTGCCGATGCAGGCGCGGCTTCAGCAGAATCTGCTCTTTCTGAACATCTTCCTCAATCGCACCGATTACACCGGCGCATCGCTGTTTCTGGGCGGTGAGATAGCGCGCGACAGCCTGGGCGCACTGGCGCTGGCGCATCAGCTGTTCAGGAAACTCCCGGACACCTACGGGAACTCGCCGATCGCTCCCAAGGCCCTGCTTGCCGCCGCTGCCTTGCAACCGGATTCCGCCGAGGCATACCAGGCTCGATTGCGCGAGCAGTATCCGACGTCCATCTACGCGCTCGTACTCGATGGCAAGGACTCGCCGCTGGTCGGTCGCATAAACCGCGGCGACCAGTTGCTCCAGCAGGCATGGACGTTCGGCAACAAGACGCTCAGCGACAGCCTCAACGCAATCCGTCGTGCCGAGCAGGCGCGTGGCTCCAAAGTGGCCGCCTCCTCGGCGCCCAATCCTAACGCTGCGTCCAATCCACCCCAATGACCGCGACGGACTCGCCGCGACGAGCCGGCAGTCCGTCGCTCGCCGTATCCGCGGCGGGAATCGCATTTCAGAATCCGATCGTGCTTGCCGCCGGTACCGCGGCATACGGCCGGGAACTCGCCCGAGTGATCGACCTCGAGAAGTTAGGCGGATTGGTGACCAAGGCCGTAAGCATACATCCGCGTCATGGCGCCCCTTCACCGCGGGTCGCCGAGTTCGCCGGCGGAATGGTCAACGCGATCGGACTCGCCAACCCGGGTGTCAGCGTGGTCCGGCAGTCGGAGCTGCCCTGGCTGGCCGAGCATCTGAAGGCGACTCGCGTTATTGTGAACGTGGTGGGCGACCAGGTGCAGGAGTACGCGCAGGTCGTCCGCGAGTTGAACGATTCGCCGGGTATCTCGGCTTTCGAGCTCAACGTGAGCTGTCCGAATGTGAAGGCCGGTGGAATGGAGTTCGGCGCAGACCCGAGCGCGCTGGCCGAAGTCGTTAGCCAGGCGCGCGCAGCGACGCGACTGCCGCTATTCGTCAAGCTTTCTCCCACACTTCCCGATCTGGTGGCGAGTGCGCGCACGGCGGTGGATGCCGGCGCGGATGCCATCTCCCTGGTGAACACCATCCCGGGGCTGGTGATCGATCCTGAACGGCGGCGTCCGATGCTGGGCTTCGGGTCGGGTGGCGTGAGCGGCACGGCGCTGCTGCCTGTCGGGGTGCTGGCTACCTGGAAAGTCACTCGCGCGGTCAAGGTGCCCGTATTGGGAGTGGGCGGGGTCGCGACCGCCGAGGATGCGCTGCAGTACCTGATGGCCGGAGCGACGCTCGTCGGGATAGGAACGGCGGCACTGCGCGACCCTCGCACTCCCGAGCGAGTCGTTCGAGGACTGCACCGATGGTGCGAGCGCCACGGTGTGCGAGCGTTGCAGGAGGTCATCGGCTCTCTGGAGTGGTCGCAGTGAGTAAAGTCGCCAGGCTGATCGTGGCCCTCGACCAGCCTTCGGCGGAATCGGCAATCGCGCTCGTCGATGCGCTCGGCGATGGCTGCGACTTCTACAAGGTGGGAAGCGAGCTGTTCACGGCGGCGGGCCCCGGATTCGTGAGTGAATTGACGGGGCGGGGACTGGAAGTATTTCTCGACCTCAAGTTCCACGACATTCCCAGCACCATGCGCGGCGCGGCGAAGAGCGCCGCGGCGTTAGGCGCGCGCCTGATCACGGTGCATGCGGCGGCGGGGCAGCCGGGAATCGAGGCAGCCGTGGAAGGGGCTGGGGATCGCTGCGGGGTTCTCGCGGTGACAGTGCTGACCTCGGTGGACGCCGCGGCGCTGGCCACGGTGTGGGGCCGGCAGCGGGTGTACGTACTTGATGAGGTCCTCAGGCTTGCGATGATCGCGGAGTCGGCTCGAGCTCACGGCGTGGTATGTGCGGGGACCGAGGCCGGGGCGATCCACGCCCGTCACGGGGACGGACTGCGGCTCCTGGTGCCGGGAATCCGCCGCTCGGGTTCGGATTCTCACGACCAGTCGCGAGTGGTCACGCCCCGGCAGGCCGTGGAGGCTGGAGCTTCGTACCTGGTGCTCGGCCGGGCGGTTACGAAGGCCAGGGATCCGCGGAAGGAGCTGGAGGCGATACGGGCAGAAACGAGATGAGACTGACTCCCTCACTGCCGTCCCGATCCCTTGCATCGGCCTCCCAAGCCCCTTATCCTTAACGTCTTGAGTCCGAAATTGTTACGAACTTTGGTGAGAGGTTCCGGTCGTGAAAGTCCGCAGCAGCGTTAAGCCGATTTGCGAGCATTGCAAGGTGATCAAGCGTAATGGCGTGACTCGCATCATCTGCAAGCGCAATCCCAAGCACAAGCAGCGGCAGGGCTGAGAGACATGGCGCGAATAGCTGGTGTCGATCTGCCGCGTGAGAAGCGCGTCGAGGTAGGACTGACGTACATCTTCGGGATCGGTCCGTCGATCTCTCGGCGGATCCTGGCCGAGACGGGCGTCAGCCCCGAGACGCGCATCAAGGATCTGAGCGACTCGGACGTGAACCGCCTTCGTCAGGTTATCGAGCGCGATCATCGCGTCGAGGGAGCGCTGCGCACCGAGATCTCGATGAACATCAAGCGGTTGATGGACATCGGCTCGTATCGCGGCATCCGGCACAGACGCGGCCTTCCGGTTCGTGGGCAGCGCACGCATACGAATGCGCGCACCAAGAAGGGCCCGCGCCGCGCGATCGCCGGCAAGAAGAAGGTAACGAAGTAAAGCGGGTCGGGGGTCGCGGGTCGGGGGTCGAGTCTCCCGAACGGGTCTCCTCACTCGTTAAGCAGGAATATTCCATACGGTCAGGGACAGCCGGGACATGAGCGATTGCTCCACCCCCGACCCCCGACCCTCGACCCCTCGACCCTCGAATGGCAAAAGCAGGCGGAGCAAAGAAGGCGAAGCGGGTTGCCGATGCCGAGTGCATCGCTCACGTGAACGCCACGTTCAACAACACGCTCGTCACGATCACCGACCTGCGCGGTAATGCGGTTTCGTGGTCCACGTCAGGCAAGGCGGGATTCAAGGGGTCCAAGAAGTCCACCCCGTTCGCCGCCACCGTCGCCGCCGAGCAGTGCGCGCGCGAGGCCCTTCAGCTCGGGGTCAAGCGGGTGCACGTTCGCGTGCAGGGTCCTGGCAGCGGCCGCGAGTCGGCGATCCAGGCGCTCGCCGCGGCTGGCCTGCAAATTCGTTCAATCAAGGACGTGACGCCGATTCCGCATAACGGCTGCCGCCCGCCAAAGCGTCGGAGAGTGTAAGAGATGGGTCGTTATACGGGTCCGAGCTGCCGGCAGTGCCGGCGCGAAGGGACCAAACTGTTCCTCAAGGGGACCAAGTGCTTCACGGAGAAGTGTCCGGTGGAGCGCCGGCCGTACGCGCCGGGGCAGCACGGACAGGCGACCGCTCGTCGCCGCAAGGCGTCGGAGTACTCCAAGCAGCTGCGTGAGAAGCAGAAGGTGAAGCGCATTTACGGCATTTCCGAAAAGCAGTTCCGGAACACCTTCGAGCGCGTCACCAGGCTGCCGGGAGTGACGGGTCACAACCTGTTGGCGGCGCTGGAAAGCCGGCTGGACAACATCGTGTATCGCATGGGCTTCGCCTCGAGCCGCAAGGCGGCGCGCCAGCTCATCCGGCACCGCCACATTGAAGTGAACACCCGCACCGTGGACATCCCGAGCTATCTCGTGACGCCGGGTGAGGAGGTTCGTATCCGATCCAAGTCGCGCGAGCAGGTTTCAGTGATTGCGGCGATGGATCAGGCGCAGCGCGGTGCTCCGCTGTCGTGGATCGCCGTCGACCGCGACACATACAGCGGCCGCGTGCTCGAGCGCCCGGCGCGGCATGACATCCCGATTGCTGCGCAGGAGCAGCTGATAGTAGAGTTGTATTCCAAGTAGGCAGACGGTGGTAATCGGGAATCGGCAATCGGGAATCGACGCTTTTCTGTTCGATTCCCGATTCCCCATTCCCGATTCCCGACAGTCCGGGACCCTAACTCCTTCACGAACTCACCGCGCGTTAGGGGCGGGGTGGGGCGTCGCCGGGTGAATGCCGGCGGGACACAGGATTAATCAACATGGCACAGACAATCGATTTAAGCGGGCTGGTTCGGCCGCAGCTTGTAGAATCCACGAAGCGCGAAGACAATCAGAACGTGGCCGAGTTTCGCCTCCAGCCGCTGGAGCGTGGCTTTGGGCACACGCTCGGCAACGCCATGCGCCGCATGCTGCTGTCGTCCCTGCGGGGCTCGGCGGTATGGGCCTTCCGTATCGATGGCGTGCTGCACGAGCATCAGACGGTGCAGGGCGTCGTCGAGGACGTGCACCAGATAATTGGCAACCTCAAGACACTGACTCTCGCGCTGGACGAGGATGTCGACGAAGCTATTCTGCGCATCAAGAAGTCGGAAGCGGGACCGGTAACCGCGGGCGACATAGAAGGGAACGCGGCGGTGCGCATCGTAGACCCTTCGCACCACCTGTTCACGCTCCAGGACGACCGGGAGCTCAACGTCGAGCTCTACGTG
>CAZPCC010000330.1:0-4128 GCA_964584905.1 uncultured Gemmatimonadaceae bacterium
TCCAAATAAGGCGACCGACCTCCTGGTCGTCGCCATGCCAGTGGTTGATGCCCGACGTGTGGCTGAGCATCCGGCGAAGCGTCACCACCGCGCCCCCCGCATCGACGGTGACCGGCAGCCACTTCGTGATGTCGTCGTCGAGGCTGAGCTTCCCCGCGTCCTGCAGCTGGAGAATCGCCACGGCCGCGAACTGTTTGGCGATCGAGCCGACCTCGAACATCGCGTCCACCTGCATCGGCACGTCCCATTCCAGATCGGCTTTCCCGTAGGCCTTCATGAGCAGCGTGTCGTCGCCCTTGACGACTGCCGCGACCAGACCGACGACGCGATTCTGGAGGACTCCCGCTGCGGCGATCGAATCGAGCGTGACTGTGTTCGGCTCCGGCACCTGCGCTGCCACGGTAGACGCGGCGAGCGGGAGAATGATCAGGGCGCGGAGGCAGGAAGGTACTCTGGCAGTCATAGTGGACTCGGGGAGTTGAGCGTCGTGGTCAGCGACATCTGCGATTACAGAAAGTACTTCGTAACACAAAGTATATAGCCCTTCTCGGGTGTCAAGGGACCACTGCCCTTCACTTATGGGGGGCCGCGCGCCGCCGCGAGCTGCACTGAGTTAAATGGCGAACTCAACGTCTCCTGGATTCGCCAGGTTCGCCCGGCGCCTTCGATCCGAGCGAGAAGCGTGCGGCTGACGTAGATGGTCAACACGATGACGCCGGTGTACAAGTGGTGGATGTTGAAGCCGGCCACGAGTCGCGATCCTAACGCCGACTCGAACGTGCCGCGGCCGCGAACTGGAGGAAGTAGCGACGGAGATAGTCGGGTGCATCCGGTTCCGCATCACCGCCGATGCCTCGAGGAGTGCCGGCGCGCGCTGAATCGCGTCGAGAGTGACGCCATTCCTGCCCTCTCCAGCTCAGGGCGCTGTAAACATTCAGCAGCACCAGACTCGGCAGTGCATACGCTTCTGCTCGCCATGGCGCTCCTTGCGCATTAGAAATTGCTCATGCACTAGTCCCGCCATATTCTTGATCCCCGCCTCGCCCCCGCAGCCCGCGAGGCGTGTACCGCACCTGGCAAGATCTGTAGACACGCGGGGGACGCCATGAACCTCCGGCAGTCCGTCGTATGACGCAGCGCACGCCGCCGGAACGGGATGCCGGTACGCTCCCCGCGCCGGTAGATCGCGCCATCGATCGCCTCCAGCGCGCCGATGCGCTAGGCAAGCTCGTCGGCGATGCACCTGCCTTCCGCGCAGCCGTGGGGCGCCTCTCCGCGATAGCGCGCGCCGATGCAACGGTGCTACTGCACGGTGAGACCGGCACCGGCAAGGAGCTCGTCGCACGCGCGATCCACTACGTGAGCGACCGGCGCGCCGCGTCGTTTACCGCCGTAAACTGCGGTTCCCTCCCCGATACGCTGCTCGAGGACGAATTCTTCGGGCACGAGCCCGGCGCGTTCACCGACGCGCGGTCGCAGCGGTCGGGACTGCTGCGGCAGGCCAATGGCGGCACGCTCTTTCTCGACGAAGTCGACACGCTCTCGCCGCGGGCTCAGGTCTCGCTCCTCCGCGTGCTCCAGGATCGCACCTATCGCGCGCTCGGCTCCAGCCGCGAGCAGCACACCGACATGCGCGTGATCGCAGCCACCAACGTCGAGCTCTGGCCACTCGTCTCGCAGCGCGCTTTCCGATCGGATCTCTTCTATCGCCTTAGCGTGTTGACGCTGAGCCTCCCGCCGCTGCGCGAGCGCGTCGACGACATCATTCCGCTCACGCACCACTTCCTGCTCAAGCTGACCCCGCATGGCCGCGGGCCATTCAGGCTCTCCGCCGATGCAAAGGATGCGCTGCTAGGGCACGACTGGCCCGGCAACGTCCGCGAGCTCGAGAACGCTGTGCTCCGCGCCGTCAGTCTCTGCGAGAGCACGACCATCACAACGTCGGATCTGGGCATCGGTGCACTGTTCGCGCGCTCGGTCGCTGCGCCTGCGCCGACAAACGTCGAGGAAGCCGACGCCCCGTCGAGCTTCGACTTTCGACGATCCTTCGGCGAACTGAAGCAGCAGACCGTCTCTGCCTTCGAGCGCGAGTATCTCACGCAGCTGCTCGCGAGGTGCCGGGGAAACGTGAGTCGCGCGGCGCGCAAGGCCCGCAAGGATCGGCGCGACCTGCGCCGCCTGCTGCAAAAGCATCGCCTCGACCCACGCGCGTTCGAGCACAGCGGGTAGGGGGAGTTCCCGCCCAAGTGGGGGCATAACACCCCGCCTTGCAACGGCAGCCTCCGTACCCTGCAACTTCCAGCGGCTCATGACGTTTCGCGCCCCTGCGCCGGTGGGGCAATTCTACCCCACCCTTCCGCGGTCACCCGTCAACGGGGAGCAGCGCCTAACTCGTTGCCGCATCTCGACATCGACGCTGGCAGGGCGACGGGCCCGCTAGTTGCCTTACGCCGCTGCGTGGCAAGCCAGAATGAACCCACCGGGCCGGCTTCTGCCGCCGGCGATGAGGACGCTCGCTTGCGTGAGCTCGTGCTCGGCTATCTCGAGGAGCATCCGACCGCCATGGACACTCTCGACGGCATCGCCGAGTGGTGGATCCGCCGGCAGCAGATCGAGATCGAGGTGCGCCGCGTGTCGTCGGTGCTACAGGCGCTCGTCCAACAAGGAGTATTGGAGGAGGCGCAGCAGAGCGGCGTGCGATTCTTTCGCCGCCGGTCGTCAGGCAGTCCGCGCACCGCGGTCCGGGCCGAGAAGGCGCGATGAAGCCGCACCTCGAAGTGAGGCTTCGGCCGGGCGTGCCCACGCCCGATGTGCCATACTGGGTCGATGCGATCCGCGACAAGTCGGGCACCGACGCCCCGATAGACCGTGAGGTGGCGCGACTCCTGGCTCGCTACGCGGTCCCCGTGATCTCCACGCGCGCGTACGCGCCGAAAGGCGCCGACTGGTCGCCTGACGAAATCGCATCGGGCTTCAACCGCGAATACCGACTGGTTCTCGAGGAGTCCCGCACGATTCCTCCGCAGCTGCTGCACGATATATCGCTCGTCCCGACGGTGGAGTACGCACGGCTCGGCGTCGTAGGACGCGCTGAGTTACCCGATCCGACGGTGGCCGCGATGAGCGTGAACACCGACCGGCAGTCCCGCGAGGCCATCTACCTCGAGGAAGCGCAGTCGTACTCGCTTGGCGATCCGTCGGTCACGATTGCCGTGCTCGATACCGGCGTGTGGCTCGCGCATCCGGAGTTCAAGGACCGCATGCTGCCGGGCCGGGACTTCGTGGACATTCTGGACGGCGCCGGCAAGTTCCTCGGTGACTACCTCGATGCCGATGACGATCCCACCGACGCGGTTGGGCACGGCACGCACGTGACAGGGATTCTGGTGGCTCGTGGTACGGCGATGCCGAAGGGAGTGGTGCCGCGGTGCCGGATTCTTCCCGTGCGCGTACTCGGCGCGTTGCGTCAGGGCGATCGCAGCGTTGGCGCGGGACTCGTCGATAACATCAACGTCGCCATCAAGTGGGCGGTCGACCGCGGGGCCAGTATCATCAATATGAGCCTCGGCGTCAGGCACACGGGGGGCGGCTTGCCTCACGAAGACGTGATCGCGTATGCGAGGCGCAAGGGAGTGACGGTGGTGGCCGCGGCCGGCAACGATGGGCAGGAGGCGCTGTACTATCCCGGCGCGCTCCCTCACGTCATCGCCGTCGGCGCGGTCGACGCGCGCAAGGATGTCGCGCTGTTCTCCACCTACGGGCGGCAGGTCAGCTTCGTGGCGCCCGGCACCGAGATCTACTCGACCTTCCTCGACGACGAGTACGCGCACAGCACCGGCACCTCGCACGCGACGCCGTTCGTGACCGGCGCCGCGGCGATGCTCAAATCGTACGCGAAGTCGAAGCACGGCGTTCGCCTCTCCGATTCGCAGATCAAGCACGTCCTCAAGCACTCGGCCGATCGAATCGATGGGAACTTCAAACACCCGAAGGCCGGATTCGGTCTCGTCAACCTGCTGGACGCGATGAAGTTGCTCGAGCACAAACTCACGACCACTACCTTGAAGCGGGCCGCCTGACGATGAGCAAGGGTAAAGACAATCTGCCGCGGAAGCGTCCGACGCCGCC
>CAZPCC010000331.1:0-3169 GCA_964584905.1 uncultured Gemmatimonadaceae bacterium
GGGGGTCGCGGGTCGGGCAATCCTGTCCGCCGACCCTCGACCCTCGACCCCCGACCCTCACCCCTCCCTCTCCTCGTACTTCTCCTTCAGCTCCGCTACCACCGCCGGGTCGGCGAGGGTGGTCGTATCGCCTAACGCACGCCCCTCGGCGATGTCGCGCAGCAGGCGACGCATGATCTTGCCGGACCGCGTCTTGGGAAGGTCGGCGGCGTAGAAGATGTCGTCGGGACGGGCGAGGGCGCCTATCTTCTCCACCACGTATTCCTTGAGCTCATCGCGCAAGGCGGCGGTGAACACGTGGTTGCCCCTCAGCGACACGAAAGCGGCGATAGCCTGTCCCTTGAGCTCGTGCGTCTTGCCGATAACCGCCGCTTCGGCGACGGCAGGATGCTCCACAAGTGCGGACTCCACTTCCATGGTGCCGATGCGGTGGCCCGACACGTTCAGTACGTCGTCCACACGCCCGAGAATCCAGAAGTAGCCGTCCTCGTCGCGCTTAGCCCCGTCGCCAGGGAAGTAGAGGTCAGGCCGCCCCTCCCACTTGGTGAAGTAGGTCTGCACGTAACGCTCGTCGTCGTCCCAGATCGTGCGCAGCATGGACGGGGAGGGCCGGGTGAGAGCGAGCAGTCCACCTCCAACGGGAATCGGCTTGGCGTTCGAGTCCAGCAGATCGGCGCTGTAACCGGGCAACGGTCTGGTCGCGCTGCCGGGCTTCGTTTCCGTGATGCCGGGAAGGGGCGAAATCACGATCGCCCCGGTTTCCGTCTGCCACCACGTATCGACGATCGGGCAGCGCCCGGCGCCAATGTGCTCCTGGTACCACATCCACGCTTCGGGATTGATAGGCTCACCAACGGAGCCGAGCAGGCGAAGGTGTGAAAGGTCGTGCCTTGCCGGATACTCGGCGCCCCATTTCATGAATGCGCGAATCGCCGTCGGCGCGGTGTAGAAAATGGTCACGCCATAACGCGCGCACATCGACCACAGCCGGTCGCGGTCCGGCCAGTCCGGGGCGCCCTCGTACATCACGCAGGTCGCGCCGTTGGAGAGCGGCCCATAGACGATGTACGAATGTCCGGTGACCCAACCCACGTCGGCCGTGCACCAGAAAACGTCCTCTTCCTTGAGATCGAAGACGAGCCTCGTGGTCGTGGTGACGGCGGTGAGATAGCCCCCGGTCGTGTGAACGATTCCTTTCGGCTTGCCGGTGGTGCCCGACGTGTAGAGGATGAACAGCACATCCTCTGCGTCCATTGCTTCCGGCTCGCAACGCGCCGGGGCATCGTGCATCACATCGTGCCACCAGTGGTCGCGCCCCTCGCGCATGGGCGCCAGGTCGCCACTGCTGCCAGCAAGGCGCCTGACGACGATCACGTTCTCGATGCTCGGTGACTCGGCGATCGCCCGGTCGGCGTTGCGCTTGAGCGGGACTATCTGCCCCCGGCGATAGCTTCCGTCCGCCGTAACGAGCAGGCGCGCTCTTGCGTCATTGATCCGGTCGCGAAGCGACTCCGGCGAGAATCCGCCGAACACCACCGAGTGGATGGCGCCAATGCGCGCGCAGGCCAGCATGGCGATCGCCGCTTCGGGGACCATCGGCAGGTAGATGGCAACGCGGTCGCCACGTCCGACCCCCAGTCCCTTCATCGCGGCGGCAAACCGGTTCACCTCGATATAGAGATCCCAATAGGTGAGCGTGCGCCTCTCCCCGGGCTCTCCTTCCCAAATGATCGCCGCCTTGTTGCGCCGTGCGTTGCGAACGTGACGGTCCACGCAGTTGGCGGCAATGTTGAGCTTTCCGCCGATGAACCACTTCGCACGAGGTGGCTTCCAGTCGAGCACCTGAGTCCAGGGCTCGATCCATTCGAGGTTCCCCGCTTCCGCCGCCCAGAATGCTTCGTCGTCGGCGGCGGCGCGCTCGTAGATGCTTGCGTCGGTGACGTGCGCCCTGGCCACGAAATTGGCCGATGGAGCGAAGCGGCGACTCTCGGTCAGCAGAACGTCGATGTCGGTCATTGGGTGCGTTGCGGTGTTCGGGAGCCGAGCCGGGTAGTGCGCCACCCGGACGGAGTTCGACGTAGCGTACTCGCGAATGCGCGTCGCGTCCAGCATGAAACGGCGATTTCGCCGGCGCCTCATGTTCGCTACTGTTCCCTCATGCGCGCGCGCCTGTCGCGGGGGCGATGAGCCACCCGTCCTCCCCGTCCACCGCCGGCACTGGCGTGCATGCCCCGCGGCCGGAGGAGGGCACTCCGGCGGTCGAGGTGCACGGGCTGAGCAAGACATTCGGCCGCCGTCGTGCCGTGAGCGGCGTGGACTTCCTCATACGCAGCGGCGAGTGCCTGGCGCTGTTCGGCCCCAACGGAGCGGGAAAGACGACGTTGCTGCGCGTGCTGGCGGGATTGCTCAAGCCGTCGGAGGGATCGGTGCGCATAGCAGGGAACTCCCTTCCCGGTGGAGTGGCGGCCAGGGTGGGTCGCACCTCGCACCTCTCATCTCTTCACGCTATCACCTTCCATATCCTAGCCCATGTCCGCTGAACTCTGGATAGCGCTGGTCACGCTCCTGGCGCTCGAGATCGTACTCGGCATCGATAACGTCGTATTCATCTCCATTCTCGCGAGCAAGCTGCCGGCGGATCAGGAGAAGAAGGCGATGCGTTTGGGGCTTGCGCTGGCGATGCTGATTCGTGTCGGGCTTCTCTTCTCTCTCTCCTGGCTGATCGGGCTGACTGATCCCTGGTTCACCATAGCCGGGGAGGAGATATCGGGCAGGGATCTGATCCTGATACTCGGCGGCTTGTTCTTGTTAGGCAAGGCTACGTTCGAAATGCACGACAAACTGGAGGGAGAGGAGGGGGAAGCCTCCGCCCGGGTGGCACCTTCGTTTGCGAGTGTCATCGTGCAGATCCTGCTGCTCGACATCGTCTTCTCGCTCGACTCCGTGATCACGGCGGTAGGGATGGTGGATGTCCTGTGGGTCATGATCGCGGCGGTCGTAATCGCTGTTGCCGTCATGATGGTCGCCGCGCCGTCGATCGCGACCTTCGTTCACCGGCACCCGACGATCAAGATGCTGGCATTGGCTTTTCTCGTTCTAATCGGAGTAACGCTCATCGCCGAGGGCCTCGATCAGCACATTCCCAAGGGTTACATCTACTTCGCCATGG
>CAZPCC010000332.1:0-8610 GCA_964584905.1 uncultured Gemmatimonadaceae bacterium
CGCTTCCACCGCCGCGCGCAGCTCGTCCGTTCCCGCCAGGCGATCGATGTGGGAGACGCGCCATTGCCAATCGTCCAGGTGGCGGGAGCGAATCACCTGCAGCATGTGCGCGCCCACCTCGACCGGCACGACGCTGTCCCGATCGACGATGATCACCTCGATCATTGGAATCGTCAGGCCTCCATGCTTCTGACCTTCCCTCACCGTGCGCGAGGTGGAATCGAAGCGCACCCCGGGGAGCCCCTTCGCATTGAGCTCTTCGGCGATGGCACCCGCATCGGTGAGCCACGGTGCTCCAACCACACGGAAGGGAGCGTCGGTCCCGCGACCTTCGCTGAGATTGGTTCCCTCGAAGAACACCGTGCCCGTATAGAGAAGCGTGGCATCGAGGTCGCGCAAGTTAGGCGAGGGGTTTACCCACGGAATGCCGGTTTCGTCGAACCACATGGCGCGGGTGTAGCCCGACATGGGCACCACGATCACCGACGCTTCAATGTGGCCGGATCCGACCAGGTAGCGTAGCAGCTCGCCCGGCGTGAGTCCGTAGCGCAGCGCTACCTGATGCAGTCCCACGAATGATGAATACTCCGGGCGCAGCACGTTGCCTTCGACACGATCGGCACGCACCGGATCGGGGCGGTCCAGCACGATGAAGGTCTTTCCCGCCTTTCCCGCAGCTTCAGCGGCCAGCGCCATTGTCCACTCGTAAGTGTATACGCGCGCGCCGACATCCTGAATGTCGTAAAGCAGTACGTCCACCTGTTCCAGCATCTCTGGCGTAGGAACCCGAGTCTCTCCGTACAGCGAGAGAATGGGAACGCCGGTCGCTGAATCGACGGTCGATGCGATCGTCACGCCCGCCTCGGCCACGCCACGCAGGCCATGTTCGGGTGCGAACAGCGCCGTGAGGTTCACCCCTTCGGCCTGGTGCAGCAAGTCGACTGAGCTCTTTCCGGATCGATCACGCCCGGAGTGATTGGTGATCAGTCCCACCCGCTTCCCTTTCAGCAGGTGCAGTGAATCACGAAGCAGCACTTCCACACCGGGGAGCACCTCCGCATCGGCGGAGCGAGCGTCAACCTGAGGGGACGCGCAAGCAGCCGCGAGCGAGGCGCCGAGGAGAACGAATCGAAAGGGAAAGGGCATTAGACGAGGAAAGAGTTGAGAAGTGCGAAGTACGAAATGCGAAGTGGAAGTGCGTAGTGCGAGGTCAGGGCTCGCCACCCGCTGTGCGCAGCAGGTGCCGCTCGAAGAACTTCGTCAGGCGCTTCTGAAAATCGTACAGCGCCGGTTCCGCAACGATCACATGCTCCTCGAGCGGATAGTAGATCACCTCGAAGTCCTTCTCCAACTCGATGAGCCGCTGCTCCAGCCGGGCCGCATCCTGAAACTGAACGTTGCCATCGAGCAAGCCATGCTGAATGAGCAGCGCGTCCTGCAAACCTTCTGCGTGATAGATCGGACTGGACAGCTCGTACGCTTCCGGATCCTCGTGAGGCAGGTTGAGAACGCGGCTCGTCCACGTGTCGGAGTAGTGCGCCCAATCCGTAACAGCAGCCGCGGCTACACCGGCCGCGAAAACTCCCGGGTAGCGGAACAACGACATGAGAGTCATGAAGCCGCCATAAGACACGCCATACATCCCGATGCGCGTCGAGTCCACGCCATGCGTGCTGACGAGCCAACGCGCGGCGGCAACGGCACCGTCCACGTCCTTCTGCCCCATTGATCGATAGATGTCGGTCCGGTAGTCGCGTCCGTAACCGGCGCTTCCCCGATAGTCGAAGTCGAGAACGGTGTAGCCTTGCTGCGCCAGATAGTTGAGCATGCCGTAGTGTGATGCGCGGCTGAAGCCGTAAACCGACCATCCGCGCTGCGCGAATTGGCGATAGCCGCCGCCGTGTATGTAGATCACTGCCGGGCGGCGCGGGTCAGGGGTGTCGGGTTTGTAAAGCCCTGCCCAAACCACCCCGCCGTCGGGGTGTGGAAGCGTCACGATCTCCGGACGCCGCCACTTGCGGCGCCAGTATTCATCGGTGCCGCTCACCGTTATGCGTTGCGCGCGCGCGGCCGGCGTTGCATCGCGCAGGTAGAGATCGGGGAGCCGATCGGACCGCGAATAGGTAACCGCAAGTCGCCGCCCGTCCGGGGAAAGCACGCCGTCACTTCGACCCTCTTCAGTCGTGAGGCGTACCAGGTCGCCGCCGGCTGCCGGGAGGATGTAGAGATGATCGTCCGCTGGATGCTCGCGCGACGCACGGATCAGCCACATCGAACGGTCGCGGTTCAACTCCGCACCGCGCACCTCCCAGTTCCCCGCGGTCAGCGCCCGGACAGTGCCGTTAGGTTCGGCTACGTACAGGTGACTCCAGCCGGTGCGCTCGGATGCGAACGCGAGACGCCCGCCGGGCAGCCATTCGAGCAGCCCTGGGCGCACCGAATTGGACTGGATCGGCGGTCCGCCAATCCAGGCGGTGTCCCGCTGGTGATCCACTACTGATACGCCGCCGGTCTCGAGGTCGAGTCGGCCGATCCACAGGTCCTTGGCGTCCTGAGCGATGGCCTCGACCATCGCAACGTCACCCTCCAGGCTCCAGTACGGCCCGAAGATGACCATCGGCCGCCCCCCGGTTGCCGGGACTTCCACCCAGTCGGCTTCGACGCTGTCGGGATCGGCATCGGGATCGACGCGCACGATTCCCGTTCGGTACGTATCGCGCGGCTCGCCCACCTTGCCACGTGCCTGGCGAGTCTCTGCATAGCCCGATTCCGTCACGTAGTCCATGTAAATCGTTGGCGGCCGCTTGCGATTGGTCGTTCTGGTGCGAAATACGACATACCGCCCGTCAGGGGATAGGTGCGCCTCCTCTAACGTCGCGCCCTCCGCCACGGGAATGGCCTGCGGCGCCGTAGCGTCCCTCGCGCGGGTAAGTCGCTCGGCGGCTCGCGTACGCTCCCGGGCTTCGCCGATAGCCCCGATCAATTGCTTCTGCTGCTCGGCAAGCCATCGCTGCGCATCCGTCCGGTTGTCGGCCGGCCGTCGCACGACACGCGTGAGGCGAATCAGCGCTCCGTCGTCGGCATCATAACGGTAGAGATCCTCACCCATCATGAAATCGAAGGCGCGTCCGCCGGCCGCTACGCGCACGCTTCGCGGTGGCACGACGCCCTGCACCACGGCGCGCACCGCCTTGCTTCCCCGCCGTGCAGGGTCGTAGACGTATAGCTTACCGTTCGCCGCCCACGCGGCGAGCCGGCCATCGCGACTCCAGCTCACCTCCGCGTCGGGAATGAGCGCCACGAGCGAATCCGGCACTCGCGTGACTTGCCGGCCTTCCCGGTCGACGCTGAACCAGGGGTCCATTGCCGGATCCTCGTCGGTCTTGGGGTTAGGCGGCCAGCGGAAGTAGAGGGCTGATCCGTCGAGCGACCATCGCGCATCGCGCACGCCGACGCCAATCCACCTGTCGCTGTTCGACACGTCTCGCACGGTGAGCGGCGCTTTCGCGGCTCCGGAGTCAAGCGAGGATTGTCGAAGAGGGATATCGCTCAACCGCGCGGACTGCGCGGCACTCACTGCGGGAACGAGCGCGGTCGCAACGACGAACGTCACGGCACGCACGGCACCGCTTTTCAAACAGGGAATCACGCGGTTAGTCATTTGGCATGAAGATGAATTCCTGCGATGAGCGAACTAAAGCATGAACCACAGAGACACAGAGGACGCAGAGGACAGCCTTTGGTGGAGGAGTGACGCCAAGCTTGCAGTCCTCCGTTCACACTTCGCACTTCGCACTTCTCCTTCCCATGGCGTCTCTCATCTCAGTTCTCGTCAGGCTTGTGCGCCGCACGAATGCGGACCGGTAGTACGGACGTTCCCCAGTGAAATCGCAGCTCGGCCTCTTCCCGCAAAGTCATGGGAAAGTAGAACGCGAGTGTTTCCATGTGAGCGCCCTGTTCGGGAGCGATGTCCAGACGAAGAGCGTCGTGCGACTCCCCGGGATATGGGGTGTGAAAAACGCGTGCTGCGCGACTCAGAATCAGAGTCCACGGTGCCCGCTCCTTCGGGATGATCCATATGGAGTATTCACCGGCGGGCAACGGGCGCCCTTCGACCTCGATGTCGCGGCTCACGGCGATTCGCGTTGCAGAGTCGGCACCGGGATTCCAGACGCGCTCCCACTTGATCAGGTCCGGAAAAAGAACCCGGCCACGGGCTGTGGGCCGGCCGTACTCGATCGAAATCTCCGTGAACGCCACGTTCTGACGTACCTCGCCCCGCTGGCTGAAAGGATATCCCTGTGCGCCAGCGGGAAGCGCGTGGCCGAAACAGAGCGAGGCGGCCAGGATTAAATGCGCGCGGAATCGGCAGGGCATGCGGACATTCGGGTGGGTGGGGAAAACGAGGCTGACTGTGTCCTACTCAGCGTCCTTTCGTGCGCACGAGCTTGATGATCGCTAGAGCTTCACTCTCTGACCATTAGTACGCTAGAATTCTCCGTTCGCTGTTCACAGCCGGCACGTTCAGCCGGCAGTCGATTCACGCAACACTATCAGGAGACGTTAATGCTGCTACGCCGAACCCTCGCTCCCCTTTGCGGAACGGCCATGCTGCTGCTAGTCACGGGCGCTTGTAAGAGCGAGGCAGCCGACACGGATACCACCGGCATGGCCGCGACGGACACCATGATGGCGCCCGCCGCCAGCGCTGCAGCCGATGGCGCCATGCTCGACCCCAATTCCGCTTCGCGTGACCAGCTCATGTCGGTGCCGGGCATGAACGCTGCCGCCGCTGACGCTCTCATTGCCGGCCGGCCGTACTCCACCATGATGGGGGCAGACAGCGCACTGGCGGTGCACCTTTCTTCGGAAGCGCGAGCAGAGGTCTATGCGCGCCTTTGGCTGCCCATTGATCTCAACACGGCTTCCGGCCCTGAGATTCTGCTGATCCCCGGAGTCGGTGCCCGGATGCAGCACGAATTCGAGGAATACCGCCCATACCGTGGCATCGAGCAGTTCCGGCGTGAAATCGGCAAGTACGTGGATTCGGCGGAGGTCGTTCGCCTGGAGCGGTACGTAACAATTCGCTAGGTCCGACCGGCTGAGGAAACTTATGGCGCCCTGCTTCATAGCGGGGCGCTTTTTTTGGCATGGCGGCCCCCCCTCACGAGGCGGGCTTGACAGCCGGCGGCTTTACCGCATCCTAACCGTCGGCGGACTTGTCCGCGCGACTGCCGCTTCTACGTTTCCGTTCTGTGGCCCTTCGCCTCCGCCCGGCAGGCGCACCGCCCGCCACGGGGGCGTACAGACGCATCCTCACGTATGAAGATCTCAGACATTTCGATTGCACGCCCGGTGCTGACGAGCATGGTCAGCGCCGCGATGGTGCTCTTCGGCGCGATCGGGTACACCAAACTGTCGGTCCGGGAATTCCCCGACGTCGATCCGCCGATAATCTCCGTGTCGACCTCGCTGCGGGGCGCCAATCCGCGGGTGATGGAGTCGGCGGTTACCGACATTCTCGAAGAAGAGCTCAGCACGGTGCCTGGGCTGCGCACGCTCACGAGCACGAGCGCCGAGCAATTCAGCAATATCACGCTGGAGTTCACTCTCGACAGGACTGTCGAGGAAGCCGCACAGGATGTGCGCGACAAGGTATCGCGCGTGCGCGGACGGCTCCCCGACGAGGTGGACGAGCCGGTGGTGGCCAAGCAGGATGCGGACGCACAGCCGTTCTTTTTCCTGGCGCTCTCCGGCGACAACTACAACCTGCTACAGCTTTCCGACCTGGCGGACCGGTTGGTCAAGACGCGCCTCCAGTCGCTGCCCGGCGTGGGGCGCGCACAGGTATTCGGCGAGCGGCGCTATTCCATGCGTGTGTGGCTCTCGGCGGCGGAGCTGTCGGCGCGCGGACTGACGGTACAGGATGTCGAAACCGCCATCCGAACTCGCAATGTCGAGGTGCCGGCCGGACGCATTGAGTCGGAGCGGCGTGAGTTCAGCGTTCGCTCACTTGGTGAGCTCAAGACCCCTGAGGAATTCGGCGCCCTGACGGTGTCTAGCCAGAGCGGACGGCTGGTGAAGCTCGCCGATCTGGGCCGCGTTGAGCTCGGTGCGGAGAACGATCGGAGCGCACTCCGGTACAACGGCGAGCGGGCGCTGGCAGTCGGCGTCATCAGACAGTCCAAGGCCAATCTGGTCGAGGTTGCCGATGCGATAAGGGCGGAGTTGCCGGCTATCCAGGCGTCGCTTCCGCCGGGAGTGACGATCCATGCCGCGTTCGATCAGTCCGTTTTCGTCAAGCGATCGATTCTCGAGGCGCAGGAAACGCTCCTGATCGCCGCCGGGCTGGTGGTGGCGATCATCTTCATCTTCTTGCGCAATCTGCGCGCGACGCTGATCCCCGGCCTGGCGATTCCGACATCGATCGTCGCGACGTTCGGGGTGATGTACTTTCTCGGCTTCTCGATCAACAACTTCACACTTCTGGCTCTGACGCTCGCGATCGGAATCGTCGTCGACGATGCGATCATCGTGCTCGAGAACGCCTATCGACACCAGGAGGAGCTGGGAGAGGATCCGGAAACGGCGGCGAGAGAGGGCACGCGCGAGATCGCATTTCCGGTCATTGCGACGACCATCGCGCTGGTGGCGGTGTTCACGCCGCTCGCCTTTCTGCAGGGCACCACCGGCCGGCTGTTCAACGAGTTCGGGATCGCGGTGGCCGGAGCAGTAATCGTGTCCGGTGTTGTGGCGCTCACGCTCACGCCAATGTTGTCGGCGAAGATACTGAGGGTGCCGCCAAGCCACGGACGAGTATATCAGACCCTCGAGCGCGGATTCGACGGGATTGCCGCGGGATATACCCGGTTGCTCGTTCGTGCTGTCCGATTCCGGTGGATTACCGTTGGAGTTGCGGCAGTGATCATGCTCCTTTCGGTAGGGGTATTTCGTTCGCTCGAGCGCGAGTTCGTTCCGTCCGAGGATCGCGGTTTCTTTCCGACGTTCATCGTCGCGCCGGAAGGCGCAACGCTGGCATACACGAATGAGTACACACAGCGCGTGGAAGAGGTGCTCGGCAACACGCCTGACATCTCTTCCTATTTCGCCATCGTCGGCTTCGGAGGCCGCGTGAACGGCGGAATCATCTTCACCCGGCTCACCGACTGGTCGGTGCGTGATCGGTCGGTGCAGGATGTCCTCGCCGAGGTGCAGCCGCAGCTGATGCAGATTCCGGGCATCTTCGCCTTTGCCAGCAACCCTCCGGCATTCGGCTTTGGGAATCCGGTCCAGTTCGTCGTCAGGCACCCCGATTTCGATTCCCTCGCGGTGGCGATGGAGAGACTCACCACGGCGGCGCGTCAGATTCCAGGACTGCAGAACGTGGATACCGATCTCCGCGTGAACAAGCCGGAACTGACGGTCAACTTCGAGCGTGATCGCGCCGAGGATCTCGGCGTTTCCGTCCGCGACATTGCCGGTACGCTGCAGACGCTGCTCGCATCGAGCCGGGTGAGCACATTCACGCGCGACAACAAGCTGTACGACGTGATGGTGCAACTCGACCCCGAAGCGCGCGCAACGCCGAGCGACATGACAGGGCTGTTCGTGCGCGGACGCGACGGAAGCCTCGTGCAACTGAGCGCAGTAGCTCGCATTGAGGAGACAGTAGGGCCGCGGCAGCTCAATCATTTCAACCGCGTGCGCTCGTTCACACTGTCGGCGGCGCTGGCGCCGGGCTTCACACTCGGCGCGGCGCTCGATTCATTGGATCGTGTGGCGAATGCGGTGCTGCCGCGGGGGAGCAGCGTCGAGTTGGCTGGCGAGTCGCGTGAGCTGAACGAGAGCGGTAACGCGCTCTACTTTGCGTTCGCGTTGGCGCTGGTGGTGGTATTCATGGTTCTCGCATCGCAATTCGAGTCGCTCGTGCATCCATTCACCGTGTTGCTTTCGGTGCCCCTGGCGGTTGCCGGCGCGCTAGGCACGCTGCTGCTGGCCGGTTCGACGATGAACCTGTACAGTCAGATCGGAATGATTCTGCTGATCGGGCTTGTCACCAAGAACAGCATTCTGCTGGTGGAGTACGCCAACAAGCTGAAGCGAGAGGGAGTGGAGACGATTGCGGCGGTGCTGGAGGCGGGACGGATCCGCCTGCGTCCGATTCTCATGACGTCGGTGGCGACGATCATGGGCGCGCTGCCGATCGCCCTCGGACTCGGCGCCGGTTCGGTGAGCCGCCGGCCGTTAGGCTACGCGATCGTCGGCGGATTGTTCTTCTCGACGGTACTGACGTTGTTCCTGGTGCCGGCCGTATACGTCCTGCTCGACGCGGCGCGATCGCGGGTGCGGCGGCCAACGCCGGCGCCGGCGTTCGTGGAGGGCGACTGATGCCGCTCCTCCGACCGCAGATGCGCGCTCTTCGACGCTCGGTTCAGGGTAAACGTTCTCGAACAGAAAAAACGACTGTTAACACAGATTTCGCAGATTACGCAGATGAATTCTATTTCGCTTTGAGCATTGGTTGGAGCCGGCGGTATCTACTAATCTGCGAAATCTGCGTAATCGGCGGTTACTGTTCCTTTTTGCTCTTCGTTCGCGCGGTTCATTGTT
>CAZPCC010000333.1:0-2364 GCA_964584905.1 uncultured Gemmatimonadaceae bacterium
GCTCTGTTTCACGCCAAAGCTTGCGGCAGACGTCACCTTGCAGCCGATAAGGCGGTTCGATTTCGATGCAGCGATCCTATTCTCCGACATTCTGGTCGTCCCGCATGCGTTGGGTCAGCGTGTGCAGTTTGTGGAGGGCGAGGGCCCTGTCTTGGAGGCGCTCGCTGAGAGGCTCGGGGTGCTGGATCCGACGAATATCGAGGAGAGACTGGCTCCTGTATTCGAGACGGTCGCCGAAGTGCGGCGCGAGCTTGCCTTCGAGAAGGCCTTGATTGGCTTCTGCGGGGGGCCGTGGACGGTAGCTTCGTATATGGTCGCGGGGCGCGGCACGAGCGAACAGCGTCCTCTGCGGCGCATGGCGCTCGAGCATCCGGATAAGCTTCAACATCTGATTGACGTGCTAATCGAGACCTCGGCGCGCTACTTGGTAGCTCAGATTCGGGCTGGAGCGGACGTGGTGAAGATTTTCGACAGCTGGGCCGGCGTGCTCGACGAAGCGGGTTTTGAGCGCTGGGCGGTTCGACCGGTGAAGGCCATCGTTGAGCGGGTGAGGGCGGTTGCTCCAAGAACGCCCATAATCGCATTTCCAAAGGGCGCAGGGGCACGGATCGGCGAATACGCGCGGCGCACTAAAGTCGATGCTGTGGCGGTTGATTGGTCGACGCCCATGCGCCTGGCGCGTGAGCTGGTGCCGGAGCCGGTCACGCTTCAAGGTAACCTCGACCCGCTTAGGGTCGTGGTCGGGGGCAGTGCGCTGGACGAGGGTGTCGATGCGATCCTGGCGGCGATGCAGGGGAGGGCGCACATCTTCAACCTCGGTCATGGGATCACGCCGGACACGCCGCTCGACCATGTGGCGCGCCTTGTGGAGCGCGTGCGAAGGCCCCGCGGCATCTGATGCTCTGGGTGAAATCCCTGCATGTGATCGCGGTGATCGCGTGGATGGCGGCGCTGCTCTATCTGCCGCGGCTCATGGTCTACCACGCCGACAGCGCCGCGGGCTCGGAGAGGTCGGAAACCTTCAAGGTCATGGAGCGCCGCCTGCTGTGGGGCATCGCTACGCCTGCGATGATCGCATCCTGGGGGTTCGGGCTGTGGCTGGCCTGGCTCGTCGGCGCCTGGAGCGCAGGCTGGTTCCACGCCAAGCTCGCCTGCGTGGTGGTACTGACGGCGTATCACGCGGTGCTGGTCCACTGGGTACGGGCCTTCGCGGCGGACCAGAACCGGCGCGGAGCGCGATTCTATCGCTTCGCGAACGAGCTCCCGACGCTTTTCCTCGTCGCCGTGGTGATTCTGGCGGTGGTCAAGCCGTTTTGACCGATTTGGCTTGTTTCGGAGGAGCTGCGACGCTATCTATGGGCTTGCGCTGGCGTGAAAATTCGCGCAAGGACGCGTACCCGCCGCGAAGGCGGTCGAATGATCCGCGACCGCGATCAGCGTTCCCTCCCTCACCTTCTCTTTCCCGACCGGGAAACCGTTCATGCATGAAATCAAGCTTCAGGAACTGAAGTCCAAATCACCCACCGAGCTCCTGACTTTCGCCGAGCAGCAGGAGGTCGAGAACGCCAGCACGCTGCGCAAGCAAGAGCTGATGTTCGGCATCCTCAAGCGGCTCGCCGACAATGAGGTCGAGATCATCGGCGAAGGCGTCGTGGAAGTGCTCCAGGATGGCTTCGGCTTTCTGCGCTCGCCGGACGCCAACTACCTTCCCGGGCCGGACGACATCTACATCTCGCCCTCGCAGATCCGGCGCTTCTCGCTGAGAACCGGCGACACTGTAGAGGGGCAAATCCGCAGCCCCAAGGAGGGCGAGCGGTACTTCGCTCTGCTGAAGGTCAACCGCATCAACTTCGAAGACCCCGACAAGGCGCGACACAAGGTGCACTTCGACAACCTCACGCCGCTCTATCCCGATGAGCGCTTCAACATGGAGGTGGTCGACGACCCGGCGCCGAAGGACCTTTCGGCGCGGATAATCGACTTGGTGACACCGCTCGGCAAAGGCCAGCGGGCGCTCATCGTATCGCCGCCGCGCACCGGCAAGACGGTGCTCTTGCAGAATATCGCCACGTCGATCACCCGCAACCACCCGGAATGCTATCTGATCGTGCTTCTGATCGACGAGCGGCCTGAGGAGGTCACCGACATGCAGCGGACCGTGAAGGGTGAGGTGATCTCCTCGACCTTCGATGAGCCCGCTGTCCGTCACGTGCAGGTGGCGGAAATGGTGATCGAGAAGGCGAAGCGGCTGGTCGAGCACGGGCGCGACGTCGTCATCCTGCTCGATTCGATCACGCGGCTCGGGCGCGCCTACAACACAGTGGTGCCCTCGTCGGGCAAGGTGCTGACCGGCGGCGTCGACGC
>CAZPCC010000334.1:0-54741 GCA_964584905.1 uncultured Gemmatimonadaceae bacterium
CGCGGGTAGTCATGGTCCCACTTGCGATCGCCCCGACCAAAGCCCTCGAGATCGTTCAGGGGCGTGTAGCGGATGCGTGCGAACGTGAAGCGGCCGTCGTAAGGCACGTTGGTCTCGAACTGCATCGGATCGCGTCCGAATCGGCGCCCCTGGGCGGCGACGCTCACCGCGAGCGCGGCGATGCCAAGCGGTATCAGGTATCGCATGACGCGCCGCTTCATCGGGACCCTTCCGGCGACTCCGGCCGCCGCAGTTCGAGGAGAAGCTCCTGGGCCTCCCGGTAGCTCGGCGCCCTTTCCAGCGCACGGAGCACTGACCGCCGCGCGTCGTCGCGATTGCCGGCGAGCAGATGGGCGCGCGCCAGCCGATACTCGGCGGCGGCGCGGTCCACCGGGTCGAGTGCCAGAATTGCGCGACGCTCCCGGACCGCGACGCGCGGCGAGGCGGTGGCTTCGGCGAGATCGGCCAGCAGTGCGTGTACCTCCGGCTCGTAAGGCGAGATGAACATCGCCGCATCAAGTGCTGCGCTGGCTCCAGCGGAATCACCCAGCGTCAGGCGTACTTCGGCGAGAGAAATGAGCGTTGCGTAGTCATCTTCGGCCAGCGCCGACAGTGATGTGAGCTCGCGCTCCGCATCCTGCAGCGCTCCCCTTGCGCGGTGGATTGCCGCCAGCCTCCGGTACGGTGAACGCTGGTCGATGTACTCCGGAAAGAGCGCCTTTGCCCGCTCGAGGGATGCCATCGCCGCCGTAGTATCGCCGGCCCGCAGCCGCGTGTCGGCCTCGAGCAGCCGGTCGCCGAACTCCCCGAGCCCGCCCCCGCCCTCACCAGTACCTAACGCGCTGGCCCCGCGAATGGCAGCGAACCGCGGCTCGAACCTCTCGCGAATCCAGCTGTTGAAGCGGGAATCGAGAGCGCTCAGCTCCAGGCCGAGCACCGAGCGAACCGCAACGGCGGTATTGGCTCCCTTCGCGTATGCGGCTACCAGCGAAGGAAGCGCGCGCTCACCCCATTCCTCTTCGATCATCTCGCATACGAGAGATGCCTGGTAGTACGACAAACCGATCTGTTCAGGAAACTTCGGCCGCATGAAGCCATCGTTGAGTGAGCTCACCGGCGCGAGCCTCCCTTCGGCAAACGCGGCCAGGAACGATGGCGTCAGGTCCGCTCCCCAGCCCGGCCGCGCCCGGCGCTCCTCGAATACCGAGATTCCCTCCGAAAGCCAGCGCGGCACGCGATGCTCCGAGAGTCCGAGCGTGAACGTGTGGGCGAGTTCATGCCAGACGACCGAGCCCCAGTTGAACGATCCGGCGCCGCGGGCACCTGGCGAGTTCATCGCCACCACATCGCCAAAGCTCACACCTAACGCGCCAAAACCGGGAAGCCCGACCGTGCGGACGGAGAAGTCGGCGGTGGAACGGAAAAGCTCCAGCCGGACCAGACCGTCGGGTTCGTAGGCGTATCGTCTGGAGAGCGAATCGAACGCCTCGTCGGCGAGCGGAGCGAGGTAGACCGGCAGCAGCTCTGCATCGGCCGAGTCGAGCACGAACTCGAAGCGGCCGGAGCGGATGGTGCGTGCGCGCGCCAACTCGTCCAGCAGGTCGAGCGTGTTCTTCGTCCACACGTCGTAGGGGTCGCCGCGGAAAGCGCGCTCGAGGTGGCGGCGCGCATCCTCCACCTCGGCCACGCGCAGCAGGTTAACCCCGCGCACCGCGTACGCCCGCCAGGCTGTGGAGTCTATGGCTATTCCTTCGCCCGCGATCTCCGCTGCCTGACGGTACATGCGCGCCCGCGCCGCAGACTCGGCAACGAGCACGAATAGTTCCGCATCACCGGGCGCATGACGGCTGGCCGCGGCGACCGTGGCTCTGTACGAATCCGTATCTCCTGTCAGCCACGCGGCCGCAGCCCGGGCAGCAAGCGCCTCGACGGCGGTGGAGTCGATTGACAGAGCGCGGGTGGCCTCGCTGGTCGCTTCGGCGTACTGCTCCAGGTCGATCAGCAGCCGCGCACGCAGGGCGCGCGCCGGCACGTAGTCAGGATTTACCCCCAGAGCGCGATCGGCGAGCGCCATCGCGCCGGGCGCGCCGTCGGCCACGTGAACGTGCGCAATTCCGATCAAAGCCCGTGGATGCTGCGGGTTTACGGCGAGCACTTCCTCGAAAGCGGCACGCGCGTCAGGCGCGTTGTACTTCTCCAGAAAGAGCTCGCCGATGAGCAGTCTGGGCTCCACGGCGCCGCTGTCGGCGGCGATCGCGGCATCGTACGCTGTGAGCGCATCCTTGAACAACTGCGGATCGCGTGTGCCGAGTGCCTGCACCGCGCGGCCGACGGCGACGAGCTCGGCGCTCGTCAGGCGCCGAGGCCCGGCATCGTTGAACACATCTATGAACCGGTCGAGCGCCGCGTCGGCGGTCTCGCGTTCGCCGCGCGCGCGCTGGGCGAGCGCGAGCCTCAGCCGCGCGGTAAGGGAATCGGGAGTACCGGCGGCGAGTCCGCGACGGAAAGCCGATTCGGCATCCTCGCGTTTACCACGCAGCAGGAGCACGTCGCCGAGCGGGACGAGCATCGCCGCGGAGTCGGGCGACGCGACGAACTCGCGCGCGCGCTGCTCGGCAGCCTCGTATTCGCCCGTTTCGGTGAGTACGGCAAGCAGGCCAAGCCGATCGGCGGTGGTCGCGTCCGCGCGGCCGGCCAGCCCCGCGTACATCGATCTCGCCTCCTCGTACTTCCCTGTGCGCAACGCCGTCGTGGCGCGCTCTCGCAGCGTGTCAGGCGGCTGGGCGTCGCATGCGCTCATCGGCACCGCGATCAGGGCGCCGGCCATTGCCGTCAGAAAGGTGCGGGTCGTCGTCCGGGGCATCACGGCGTCCCTTCCCGGGCCCGCGCCGCCTGGTCGACTTCCGCCAACCTGACGAGCAGTGTCTCGAGCTCCCGTTCATAGGTGATCGCATCCATGGTGTCCTTTCGGGCGCGGAGTGCCTCGACCCGCTGTTCGAGCGCCGCGCGCTGGCGCAGCAGACCGGCGAGTACGGTATCGCTCGCCGCACGCGCGGCTATTGCACCGCCGCCGAGCACGAATCGCCGCGCCAGCGCACCATCGCCGGAATCGTCGTCAGGGAGAGCTGTGCCGCGGCCGTCACCGTCATCTTCCAGTCGCGCATGCTCTGTGAGCAGGCGGTTGTCGCGCTCGTACACCCGCTGAACCTCGCGTTGCGCGTATCGATAGGCTTCCAGCAGCGACAGGCGGCCGTCCTTGTCGGCGTCGGCGCCGTCGCCGGTGAATGCGGAAACGAAATGCTCGCCGAAGATGGTTTCGTTGCGCTCCTGCGCGCTGGCGGTCGCGGTGATGATTATCCGGTTGTCGCCGGCGAGCACTTTCGTAAAGTCGCCACTCGCGCTCGCCGTATTCACCACCGCGATCGTGCGCGGCGCGAACGAGGCGAGCTCGCGGGCGAGCTCGCTCGCGCTCAGATCGGGGCCGGAAATGTTGATGCGCGCGTTGTCCCCACTACCGCTGCCATGGCCGATCAGCACGAGCAACAGGCGATCGTCAGGCGCGGCGGCAAGCCGGATCCGGGCAATGGCCTTGCTGATCTCCGGCTTGGTGGCGCGAGCCGAAATCCACGAAGGGTCACGCGACGGATCGGCGGCGAGGATGGTGATGCGCTCACGCGGAATTCCGTGCCGATCGACGAGCGCGCCGGCCAGGGCGCGCGACTGATCGTGAAACGCGGTTGCGAAGCGCGGCTCGCCGGGGATGCCGGTGACGATGAGTACGTGGGTCTGGCCCGATGCCTGCGCGTCGACCGGGGTCGCGGGGGCCCCCCCCAAAGACAACGATACCGCCGCGGCCGGGACCGCCCAGCATCGTTTCAACGCGGTCGTGAACGTTCTTCGCAACATGCGACCCCCGCTCACGCCAGCCCCCGCGCGCGTCGGTACGTCCATTCCCCCGCCAGCAGCGCAGCTAGCAGAAAAAACAACACAGGCATGTCCCACAGTTCCTTTTCGCGCGTCACCACGGTTCCCGAGCTCGTGTACACCACGTCCCGCGGCAGAGCGTCAACCGTCTGCCGTGTGTAAAAGCGACCGCCGGTCCGCTCCGCCACCCGCCGCAGCAGCGGCGTGCGAAGCTCCGCATCATAGTACTCCGTGGGCAGTTGCCCGACGCGTACAAAGGTCGTTGCCGATTCCAGCTCCCCACCCGCCGTGTCCGCTCGCACAGCGATCTCGTAGACCCCCGAGTCGCGCGGCGTGAACGAACCCTCGTACTCTCCGTCCCGCTCCACGATCCAATCCAGCGGCACCACCGACGTATCGCCATTCGGCGCGGTGATTCGAGCCTCCACCCGGGCGTCGTTCACCTCCAGGTACGTCGAGCCTCGCACGTCGGCGCGCAGCGCGATGGGATCTCCCGGCTCGGCCAGGTCAGCCCCGGCGTTCGCGACCACGTGCCCGGGCACGTCGCTCACCAGCCAGCGCAGCGTCTGGCGCCAGAACGTCTCGTGCGTCGCATCTTCTTCGGGCATCTGCATCTGCCAAACCCAGGCATCCTGCACGGGGAGCGCCACCGAGAGCCCGCGGCCGTAGCGCTGGGCGGCGAGCACCACGTGGCGGGTGCTGCTCGTGGTATCCTCCCCGGTAAGCAGCAGGGTCGCTCCCGGCTTGACGCGGCGAACCACGTTGACCGAGCTGAGTGCCGGCAGCGTCCGCCACCGGGCTGCCGACGCCTCCGCGTCAGGCGCGAGCTGGGTCACGGCGTGGCCCAATCCGGCCGGAGTAGCGGTTACGCGAAGCGGCACGAAGTACTCGTCGTCTGCGCCGGTGCGCCCGGCATCGAGCTCCACCGGCAGCACCTCTCCTAACGATGTGCCGCCGTATCCGCCTTCGGCGAATGCGCGCCGGCCGCCGAGCATCATCAGTCCGCCGCCGCGCTCGGCCACGAAGTCGGCGATCATCCGCAGCTGGTCGAGCGAGAACGCGCTGGCCTCGATGCTGCCTATCACCAGTCCTCGATAGGCGAACAGCTCGTCGCGCGTCCGGGGAAAGCCACCGGCCAGTTCCAGGCTGTCGTCCACGTCCAGGCGCAGGTACTTGTTCTCGGCGGTGCGCTGCAGCAGTACCACCTGCAGCTGCTCGTCGCCGTCGACCGCGCGCCGCAGAAACTTCGGCTCGAACCGCGGCTCGCCTTCCACATAGAGGATCTTTTCCCGCGCGTCGCGCACGATCACCAACGCATCCTGCGAGTTGTTCTCGGCGACCATCTCGCCGTTCTGGGGCGGAATGTAGAAGCGCAACGCGCGGGCACCGGCCTCGGCGGCCGGTACGCGAACACGAACCGGTGTCGGCTCGCCGTCAGGCGGGAGGACGATCTCCTGCCGGCTGACTATTCGGCCGCCATCCTCCACTATCAGCGGAACCCGTTCACCGGCGTAGCCGCGCTGCGAGACGAGCGCCGTCACGACCAGTGTCGCGCCTTCGAGCGCAAGGCGTGGCGCCTCCACGCGGCTGACCTGAATGTCGCGGTCCCAGCTCTCGCGTCCCAGCCCGACTGTGTAGACAGGCACGCCGCGCGCTTCCAGGCCGAGCAGAGTTTCCTCGAGATCGGTACCGCCTGACGAAATCTCCGCGTTGTCGGCTCCGTCGCTCACCAGGACCAGCCCCGCCAACGGCACCGCGCCGAGCTCCTGACGCGCTCCGTCGAGCGCCGCCGCCAGGTGCGTACGCCCGCCGTCGAACCTCAGCTCCTCGACACCGGTGATTCTCCCGGCGGTGCGCGCCGCGCGAAAATATCGAAGCACGAATCGGTCGGAGAGCTGCCGCGCCAGTCCGCTGTCGCTCGCGAACAGCTGCCGGACGATCGCCGAGCGAGCTACACCCTCGTCGTCGGCAATGAGCATGCTTCGCGAGTCGTCGATGAGAATGCCGAGGACGTTGCGTTGCGGCACGGCCTCGCTGACGGCGAGCGTGGGGCGCAGCAGCGCGAACGCCACCAGCGCGAGTGCCAGTGCTCGTAAGGTTCCCAGCACTATGCGATCGCGCCGGGTAGCGCGTCCGCGCACTCGTCGATAGGTGAACAGCGCCGCCGCGATGACGGCGGCGGCGACGAGTACGAGCAGCGCAACGGGTACGGGGGCTTCGAGCGAGAAAGTGCCATGCTCGAAGACCACCGGTCTGTACTTGAAAAGGAACTCGAACAATGCCTCGAGAGCTGCTTCCATTCATCGGCTCCGCGAGCGTGGGGCGATGAATCACGCTCTCCTGAGACTACGCATCGGAACGGCGTGGTGCTGTTCCGCGATCACGCCGGAGACGCAATCTGCGAACGCCGTCGGGAGCTTCGCACGCGAGGGGTGCCACTCTTACAACATCTTGACAGCGCGCGAGATACTGATTGGCGCGCCTCGCGGCTAGATGTCCGGCGGGAGATAACTGGCGAGATCCTGAAACAGCTCGATCCGGTTGCCCTCCGGATCACGGATCCAGGCGAATTGCCCGTAGTCGTACTGTTCTTCCTTCTCCACTTCGATGTTCCAGTCGTGAAGGCGTTCGATCAGCGCGGGCAGATCGGGCACCAGGTAGTTGATGACGACGGCATCGCGAGCGTGCGCGCCCCCTTCGGGCCGGGGAAGAATCGCCCAGGTGGTGCGCAGCAACCGTGCGGTGTCCGTCAGCTCACGCTGCCGGAATTCATGATAATAGGCGCCCACCGCATCGTTGAATTCGCACTGGAGACCTAGCTTGTCTCGATACCAGTCGGCGAGCGCCTTGGGATCGTCGGCATAGAGGAAAACTCCGCCGATCCCGCGGACGCCGAGCTCACTGGCTACGTCGCTCATGGCCTTCCGCTCCGATTAATCCGTAAGGGAGTTTCGGCAAGGACGGGACCAGTAGTCGAAAAATGTCAGAACGGTGAGCGAATGGCACTAGACGCGGCTGTTCCCGGCTCTTCACGGCTCTTGTGCGTCTGCTCGATTCACATCCAGATGAAAATACACACGCTCGCCCTTGAATTTCTTCTTCTCGCGGTCCCACGGGAAGAAGATCACGACCGTGAACTCCACTCGGTTACCCGAAGCGGGGAGGTGGAGCCAGCGGGCCAGATGAGTGCCGGTTACCCTGGCCTCCTCGCAGACGCCCTGTGGTCCGATCACGATGTGCGTCAGGTCGAACTTGATGTCGGGAAAAGCGGTCAGGAGCTGAGTGTAGAACTGCTCGGCGCCCTTGTGGCCGACCCACCGCTGTCCCCCGGGAAACACCTCGTAGACGCAGTCTTCGGTGAGCGTCGATAGAAGCCCCGCGATATCCCGTTCATCCTCGGCAATGGAGTGGCGCTTCCACTCCGAGCGCACCGCATCGTGCTCATCCTGCGTCACGTTCCGGCGCAACAGCTCCAGCACACGTTCCTCGGCCATCGTCACACTCCTGTTCGAGGTCTAACGACTATCTGATTTGGCTGTCCCCGCGTCCCGCGTCGTTCGTCCCGCGTCGCGCGTCCCGCTACTCGAACCCGGGTTCGTAGGTCTCCGACCGCGCCGGACGCAGATGCTCATTCTGATTGAGCGTGCGCGCGCAGGTATTCCAGCGCAGGATGGCCTCGTCGTTGCCGGCGACGCTCAACCGCTCCGCCTCCTCGTACCACTCCATCGCCTCACGATACCAGTCGTAGGCAATCTCCTCGGAGCCCGGCACGCCCAGTCGAATCTGTGCCTTGGCCCGGCGCTCGCAGATGATGCCGTTGTAGTACGCCCGCTTGTACTCGTCGCGTACACGCGCCAGCGTCTCACGCGCGTCGCGCACCCCGGCCGAAATCTCGGTGCCGTAGGCGAACTGATCGGACAGCGAGAGTACCAGAGTGATCAGCGCCTGCTGGTTCTCCGGATCGCACTCGAGCGCATCGCGGCAGATGCTCTCGGCGGCAACCGGCTCATTCAGCAGCCGGTAACGTTCGGCCTTCTGCAATGCGGTCGGGATCGCGTTGCGCGTGATCGGTTTCAATTCAAACATGACTACCGCCTTGCGCCGAACGGCGTTGAAATCGTTCGCGATATCTGCGAAATCTGTGAAATCTGCGGTTTGCCTTACGATGAACGAGAGCGGCGGCTGAAGATCTTCACCAGCTTGCCGATCGGGTCGAAGAATTCGTCCACCACCCTCTCCTTGAGCGGAATGATGGCATTGTCGGTGATCTTGATGTTCTCGGGGCACACCTTGGTGCAGCACTTGGTGATGTTGCACAATCCGATTCCGTGTTCCTTGCGGAGCGCCGGCACCCGGTCGGCCACATCAAGCGGATGCATCTCGAGCGCCGCCGCGTAGACCAGATACCGTGGGCCAATGAACTCGTCATGCATGGCGTGGTCACGCAATACGTGGCAGACGTCCTGGCACAAGTAGCACTCGATGCACTTCCGGTACTCCTGCACCCGGTCCACGTCGCTCTGGGCCATTCGCCACGTTCCATCGGGCGCGTCGGGGGCCCGCGGCTTGAACGGTGCAATCCGCTTCTTCACGGCAAAGTTCCACGAGACGTCTGTCACCAGGTCCCGCACCGGCGGAAACGCTCGCATCGGCTCGACCGTTACCGGTTTGTTGCCCGGCAGCTCGCTCAGCCGCGCCATGCACATCAGCTTCGGCACTCCATTCACTTCGGCCGAACACGATCCGCACTTCCCAGCCTTGCAGTTCCATCTGACCGCCAGGTCGTTGGCCTGCTCGGCCTGAATCTGGTGTACGGCGTCGAGTACCACCATGCCTTCCGATACCTCGGTCGTATAGTCACGGAGCTCGCCGCCTGACGCGTCACCGCGCCAGATGCGAAAAGTCCGGTTGCGCTCGGGTACTGCCGGCGGAGCGGAGACTCCGGAAGCGGGAAGCGGCGCCGATTCGGCCGTCGCTGGCTGATTCATTGCCGCGGGCGGCTGAAAGATCGCGCGATCATTTCATCTCCTCGATGATCTGCTTCAGTTCGTCGCGCATCGGCGTTACCGGCTCGCGGCTCAGCGCCATCGAGCCGTCCGCCGCCTTGCGAATGACAATGTTGAACGTGCCATAGCGATCGTCCTTCTGCTGGTAGTCGTCTCTGAACTGGGCGCCGCGGCTCTCCTTTCGCTCTAGCGCGGCACGCGTTACCGCCTCGCTCACCGTAAGCATGTTGCCGAGATCGAGCGCGGTATGCCACCCCGGATTGTATTCGCGGTTGCCCGGCACGCCGACCCCGGCGGCGCGCTCGCGCAGTTTACCGATCACCACTAACGCTTGCTCCATCTCGCTCTCACGCCGGACGATGCCCACCAGCTCCTGCATGCTACCCTGAAGGTCATTCTGGATCTGGAACGCCCCTTCGCCGCTTTCGGCCCGCTCGAAGGGAGCCAGCGCCTCTTGCGCCGCCTCATTCACCGCCGCGACATCGATCGTGCCCGGCGCCGCCTTCGCCGCGAACGCCGCCGCGTATTCACCGGCCCGTTGGCCGAACACCAGCAAGTCGGACAACGAGTTGCCTCCCAGCCGGTTGGCACCGTGCAGCCCTGCCGCCGCCTCGCCGGCCGCGAACAGGCCGGGCACCGTCGACATCTGCGTGTCGCCGTCGACGCGGACTCCACCCATCGCGTAATGAGTTGTCGGCCCAACTTCCATCGGCTGGCGCGTGATGTCGATGTCGGCGAGCTGCTTGAACTGATGATACATGCTCGGGAGCTTCTTCTTGATGTGCTCCTCGGCGTTGGACATTCGGCTCTTGATCCAGGCTATGTCGAGAAACACGCCGCCGTGCGGGCTTCCGCGCCCCTCGCGCACTTCGCGGACGATGCACCTGGCGACGTGGTCGCGCGTGAGCAGCTCCGGCGGACGTCGTGCCTCCTTGTCACCGAGGACGTAGCGCCAGCCTTCTTCCGGCGTATCTGCCGTTTGCGCCTTGTAGTTGTCGGGTATGTCGTCGAACATGAAGCGACGTCCCTTGCTGTTGACCAGAACCCCGCCCTCGCCGCGCACTCCTTCAGTGACCAGGATGCCGCGCACGCTCGGCGGCCACACCATGCCGGTCGGGTGGAACTGGACGAACTCCATGTCCTGCAGCGCCGCCCCCGCATGATAGGCGAGTGCATGCCCATCGCCGGTGTACTCCCACGAATTGCTCGTAATGCGGAAGGCCCGTCCGATTCCGCCGGTCGCCACTACTATCGCCCTTGCCTTGAACAGTCGGAACCGCCCACGCTCGCGCTCGTAGGCGAACGCGCCGCACACCCGCTCGCCGTCCTTCATCAGCCTCACCACCGTGCACTCCATGTGCACGTCTATCCCCTGGTGGATTCCGTGGTCCTGAAGGGTACGGATCATCTCGAGACCGGTACGGTCTCCTACGTGCGCCAGCCTCGGGTAACGGTGTCCGCCAAAGTTCCGCTGGAGAATGCGGCCGTCTGGAGTGCGATCGAACAGCGCGCCCCACGCTTCGAGCTCGCGCACGCGCGCCGGGGCCTCCTTCGCGTGCAGCTCGGCCATGCGCCAGTTGTTGACGTACTGGCCGCCGCGCATCGTATCGGCGAAGTGCACTCGCCATCCATCGCGGTCGTCGACGTTACCTAACGCCGCGGCGACGCCCCCCTCGGCCATTACCGTGTGCGCCTTGCCGAGCAGCGACTTGCACACCACCCCGACCCGTGCACCAGCTGCCGACGCGGCGATCGCCGCCCGCAGCCCGGCGCCACCGGCACCAATGATCAATACATCGTGTTCGACCGTCTCGTAAGCCGCCATCAACGGGCCCCGCATGCGCCGGGCTGACTAATGCGCATCAGAGAATCCTCCAGTCGGTCCAGATTCCCATTGCGCACAGCCGCACGTACAGATCGGCGAACGCCACCATTACGAGACTCGACCACGCCCAGCGATGATGGGCACGGTTCAGGCAGCTCGTGCAATCGTACGCCGTCTTGCGCACCGGTGCGCCGGCCAGCCGGTCGCGATAACCACCAACGATGTGGCGCAGCGAGTGGCATCCGAGTGTGTATCCGCCCAGCAGGATCACGTTGGTCAGCAGCACCAGCGTACCGACGCCAATGCCGAACCGCGTTCCGCCGGTAGCCGGATCCGCGAACTGCGTCGCCAGGTAGACGTCGTACGAGAGCACGACGAGAAAGACCAGCGCTGCATAGAGCAGATACCGATGAACGTTCTGAACTACGAGCGGAAACGACCGTTCGCCGAGGTACTTCTTCCGCGGCTCGCCGACCGCGCAGGCTGGCGGATCGGCCCAGAAAGCCTTGTAGTACGCCCCGCGATAGTAATAGCACGTCAGGCGGAACAACCCGGGGAGTGGGAGAATGATCAGCGCCGGAGAGAACGGTAGCCACGCCGGCCACGCGGCCGGCTTTGGGCCGAACACCGCGTGAGACGACGACCCGAACAATTCCGGCGAATAGAACGGCGAAAGGTATGGGCCATGTGTGTAGTACGCATTCTGGAAAGCGGCCCACGTCGCGTAGACCACGAAACCGAAGAGGATCGTGAACGTTATGGCGGGACTTACCCACCAGGCGTCGCGGCGCATGGTTTCGCCAAAACCGCGATGAATTATCGGCAGCGGAGCGTGCGTCATTGCTGAAGAAAGATGGGAAAAGATCCCGCGCGGAACCGCTCCGGAACCGGGAGTGATTCGTCAGGCAGTTGGCTGGAACTCGTCCTTCGTTGCGATGGGACCACGGGAAGGAACCGTCTGCTGCTCACCGTTCTTCTCGCGGTCATGCGATTGCGCTGGCCGGCGGAGCGGGTGAGGCCGCGGCGGGCCAGCCTGGCGCCGCACGAATCCGCCGGATCTGATGCCCGTGATGAATCAGGTGCAGCTCAAGGAACTGCAGCGTGTCCATGATGGGAAGTGGTCCGGCGATCGGATGCTTGAATACCAGCAAATCGATCTGCGGGTCGGTGATACGCTCCAGGTAGCTCTCCAGCTCCACCCGCGCCGCCCCCCAGCGTGCCACCAGTTTCTCCACCGGAACGTCCGCGCCAGGAATGATCGCGGCGTTCGGAGCCTTGGCCCGATACGGGCCAGGGCCCACCAGCCTAACCAGCGTCCATCGCACACGGTGCATGAACGTTCGGCCGTTCGCCGGACGGGGGGCCTTGAGCGTCAGAAATTTCAGCGTACCCTCCTCCACCAGTACGAGATGCTGTATCAACGCCGCGAGCGACCAACTCCCGGGTGCCGGAATGAACGCGAGTTGCGCCGGTGTATGCGCAAGCAACTCGTCGAGCAACGCGTGACGCTGCCGCTCGAGACGATCGAAACGCGAGCGCAGAGTGGATAACATGCTGAGTCCCGAGGTATTTCCGCACCGACGCGGAGGTCGTGAGCCCGCGTGCGAGGGTCATTCGGAGAATATCGCGCGCTTCGGCAAGTGCAAGTCGCTCGCTGCAGGTTCGACTGGCCCCAGCGATGAGCGGGTCTACACAATTCGGATCCGACTCGCCGATGCGGTGGGGAACGAGGGCTTTGAGAATGTCCGGGTTCGGGTGCCGCACGACCGGGGAAGGCCGTCGGCCGGCGGCGGCGGTGCTGGCGCAGGCCCGGATCAGTCGCTCCGCAACGCTACGGTCGGATCCACGCGAGCCGCGCGAAGAGCCGGAATCATGCTTGCCAGCCCGGCCACCATCAGCAGCACCACCGCGACGAAGGAAAATACGGCGGGGTCCGTCGGCGACACGTCGAAGAGAAGTGGCCCGACCCATTTTCCGGCGAACGCGGCGGCCGCACCCCCGATCACGATGCCGGCGACAGTGAGCTGCAGCCCTTCACGCAGGATCAACCGAACCAGATCGCTGGCTTCCGCACCAAAGGCCACGCGAACGCCCAGCTCGTGTGTGCGTTGCGTGACGTTATAGGCGATGACGCTGTACAACCCGATAGCCGCCAGCACCAGCGCGAGGCCGCCGAACGCGACGAACATCGTCGCACCCAGCCGCCACGAGCGAATCGTCGGCCCGAAGATCTCGCTCATCGGGCGCACCGTCACGTACGACGATCCTGGCATCAGCTTCTGAAGCGAGCGCCTGATCGGTTCAGCCGACTGCTCCGCGCCGCCGCGAACGCGTATGAACAGGCCGCCCTGGGTTGCCGCCATCTGTTCGACCGGCCGGTAGTAGTAGAGATGCTTATCCTCGACGAAATCGTCGGAAGCGAGAACGTCTTCGGTGATCCCGACGACGGTGGTACACGGCATCGTGTCGGAGCCGATCCGAGCGCATTCACCTAACGCTTCGCGATCGGGCCAGAGCGTGCGAGCCATCGATGCGCTGACGACCATGACCTTCGGCGCATCCTTCGTGTCGGTCGGCTCGATACCGCGTCCGCGCAGCAGCCGCGTGCCCATCGTCGACAGGATCTCCGGTGACCCCGCCTGGATGCTGAACGAGCCGAACTTCGTCATCGTAGCCGAGTCGATTCCAGCGACGGTGATCCTCTCGTTCCATGTCATGTAGAACGGAACCGTTACGGCGCGCGCGGCATCGGCCACGCCGGGAAGTCCGGCAGCTTCATCGCGCAGCCGGTTTCGAAGCGACGTCTTCTCCGCATCGCTCAGCGCTTCGCCACGCTCTTCCACCGACACCCAGAGCAGTGGGTCGATGTCGTAGCCCATTCGAAGCGAGCTGACGTTGTCCAGACTGCGAATGAACAGCCCCGCTCCCACGAGCAGCATCACCGACAGGGCGCCCTGCGTAACCAGCAGAGCGATGCGCGTCTTCGACCGGTGATATGTTCCCTCGCGCGCGCCGGACTTGAGCGAGGTCGTCAGGTCGCCGCGCCCGGAATGAAACGCGGGCGCAATTCCGGTGAGAACGCCCACTACGACAATGGCCACCGCCGCGAACAGAAGCGTGCGGCCATCGACGACCGAAATGCTCTCACCCGCTGGAAGGAACTGCGAGCGGAGAACAGCGCCGCCCCACTGGGCAATGATCAAGCCGGCGATTCCACCTAACGTTGCGAGGATCAGGCTCTCGGTCAGCAGCTGCCTTACCAGGCGCGAGCGCGGTACCCCTAGTGCGAGACGCACGGCGACCTCGCGCCGGCGGCGCAGCGCTCGCGCCAGCAACAGGTTGGCGACGTTGGCGCAGGCGATGAGCATGACGACAATGGCGACGCCGCTTACCCAACGCGCCACCTTCGATACCTCCGAGGGTTGCGGGCCGCGCGCGGCGAGGATAGAGCCGGCCACCGCCCGCGGTTTCGCCAGTTCGACGATCGTCGTCTGCGGTTGTATCTCCAGCTGTACCTGATAGCTGCGAAGGTAGGCGTTGGTCAGATCGGCGGTGGCCGCCTCGACGGTAGTGCCCGCCTTGCGACGAGCAAGCATCTGCATCCAAGAGATGTTGTACTTCTGAAACCAGTTGTGCGGATCGTCGGGGATGAAGTTGAACTCGTTGCTGGCGTAGGTCGTTATGGGAACCCACGCCACCGGCTGGCGGTCGTTCGATGTGCCGGTGAATCCTTCGGGAAGCACACCGATGACGGTGTAGTCGACCTTGGCGATCTTGAGCTGCTCGCCGAGCACATCGGCCCGCCCGCCGTACCTGCTCTGCCAGAAGGGGTAGCTCAGCACCGCCACCGCGGCGCCCACCGGCGTTGTGTCCTCGGCGGCCGTGAAGAACCGCCCGAGCGCGGGCCGAACATCGAACAGCGACCAGTAGCCTGCGCTCACTGCAGCGATACGCATCTCGCGGGCGTTCTCGCCTACGCCGACTGCCACCTCCGGCTCAGTGACCGCGGCGGTGGCGTCGAACGTCGACGTCCAGCGCTCCAGGTCCTTGTATCGCGTGTAGTGGAAATGGCTTCCGAAGTTCTCCTCGCCGTCGAAGGTGCGGACGAGGTAGACGCGGTGCACACGGTCGGCGTCGGTCATCATCGCTGGCGGCCGGAAAAGCAGACGGTCGGTGACGCCGAACATCGCCGCGTTGGCGCCGATGCCGAGGGCGAGCGTGACCACGACCGCCGCTGTGAAGCCCGGTTGCCGGCGCAAGCCGCGGATCGCGTACCGAACGTCCTGCCGGATCGTGTCGAGCATGATGGGCGGGGAAGATGGCTGGGAAATGGAGTACGCGTTGGACACGCACAACGGAGAAACCGTTATCGGGGCAATCTACCGCGCTGGACCGCTCTCACTCTCGCTCGTACGTTTGCACGCTGCACAACTCGCGTGTGGCTGCCGGGCCTGCATTCCCGGAGCCGTCGCCATCGACGCAACTTCGACCGGAGAAACGCATTGCGTATCGGCATCATTGGCTCCGGCGACGTCGGCCGGGCACTCGGACGCGGATTTGCTTCACGCGGTCACGATGTAAAGCTCGGCACCCGCGATCCCGATTCCCAGAAAATCCAGGCTTGGCTTACGGAAACGGAGGGCGGCACGACCGCAGGAACCTTTGCCGAAACCGCGTCGTTCGGCGAGCTGCTCGTCCTGGCCACGCTCTGGGATGGAACCGAGAACGCCATCCGTCTGGCGGATCCCAAGTCGTTCGCCGGCAAGGTCGTCATCGACGCCACCAATCCCCTCGACTTCTCGCGCGGCTTCCCACCCACCCTCGCCATCGCCGGAAACGATTCGGGTGGGGAGCGGATCCAGCGTCTGCTGCCTGACGCGAGGGTGGTCAAAGCGTTCAACATCATCGGCAACGCACACATGGTGGATCCCGCGTTCCCCGATGGGCCGCCCGACATGTTCATCTGCGGTGAGGATGCGGATGCCAAGAAGACAGTCACCGACCTGGCCGAATCGATAGGATGGCCCGTGAACGACCTCGGTGGGATCTTCATGGCCCGGTATCTCGAGCCGATGGCGATGGTATGGATCGTCTACGGCTTCAGCTCCAACAGCTGGAATCACGCGTTCAAGCTCTTGCGGAAGTAGCGGGGTCGGGATTCGGGAATCGGGAATGGGGAATAGGGAATCGGAAACAACCACACTGGCCTGTACTTGACGGCACCGTGCGGTCGCCCGATTCCCGATTGCCCCCCCCGACCCCCGACCCCCGACCCCCGACCTCCATTCCCGATTCCCCATTCCCCATTCCCGTCAGCTCTGCGCCGCAGGCGATGCGCCGGCGCGATAACGTTGCGTGGCGTATCCGACGATGATCCCGAGAATGCTGCCCGGAAGCATGATTTCCCAATAGTACTTCTGTCCCGCTTGCACATCGCCCATGTAGGCGACGAGGAAAGCGAGGACGAGTCCCACGCCCAGCCCGAACAGCACGCCGGCCGTGAGCGACTGCACTTTTCTCGCGAACCACCCGATCAGAAATCCGGCGAGCAGGCCCTTGAACGTCGAACCGATCACTATCCCCATGATGTCGGGAGCGGTCTCCGGAGCTGAAACGAGCGCGGAGAGTCCGTCGAAAATGCCGAGCACGCCGCCGAGCAGCATGCCGAAGATTGGTTTGTTCATGGTGGGCTCCGAGAGGCGAGGGGATGGTGGCGGGCTTTGCTTTCCCTACAACGTCACTGGCGCGAGTCTTTAATTCAGGTAAGCGAGCAGTGGCTGCGTCAGATCAACAGAAGGACAACTCGCATGAGCAGATACGTGAGCACAAGCAGCAGCGGCACCCGATAGCGAACGATGAGCCGGCTGGCGCGCTCGAGAAGATTCTCGCGGTACACGGACACCGGCTCGCCATCGCGTGCGCGGCGCACGTCCGCGGCAAGCGCATTTGCCGTGGGATATCGATCGTCGGGCTCGGCGGCCATTGCGTGAGCGATGATCGCGCGCAGTGGTCGGGGCACCGTGTGGCTCTCGTCCGTTGCGCCGGCAACATCGCGCAGCATGACGCCTAGCGAGTACACGTCGGCGCGCGCGTCGACGCCGGCACTATCACCGCGAGCCTGTTCAGGAGCCATGTAGCCCGGCGTGCCGATCACCATGCCGTGCCCCGTACTTTCGGCAGCCGTTGGCATTGTATCAGACGTCGCAGCTGGAGGATCTTCGATGGTCACCTTGGCGGCTCCCCAGTCGAGCACGAGCGTCTCGCCGAACTCGCCGAGCATTACGTTCGCGGGCTTCAGATCCCGGTGAACCACGCCGTGCGCGTGTGCGAAAGCCACCGCCTCGCAGATGCGCTCGAACACGCCTAACCGCTCGGCGAGCGTCGGCATTGCGCGCAAGGCGGCGTCGAGCCGCTCGCCACGCACGAGTTTCATGGCGTAGTAGGTGCGGCCATCGGGGAGCTCGCCCACGTCGTGTACGGGTACGAGTCCCGGATGCTCCAATCGGGCGAGCGTTCGTGCTTCGCGCACGGCACGGCGGGCCAGATCGGCGGGAGCATCGGGGTTCACGACCTTGAGCGCGACCTCGCGCGCGAGCGCGCGGTCCCAGGCGAGGTAAACGGTGCCCATTCCGCCCCGGCCGAGTACTGCGCGCAACTCGTAATGCGTTAGTGAAAGGTCGGGCGGCGGATCGGGTGGCGGCGCGGCGACGGCTCGGAGATGCGACAAAGTAGCGTCGGGCAACCAGGTCATGCGGCGCCCGGTCCGAACAATTCCCGTGCTTCGGCCCGGAACTCGTCGTTGGTAGCCGAGATCGCCAGGAGCCGTTCGAGGACGAGTGCGCGAAAATCGCGGCGCATGGCGGCGAGGTGGTTCGTCACCTGAGTGACGGGAACACCGAATTCCTCGCTCAACGCGGCGTAGGTCGGCGCGGATTCAACGGGAGAGCCGGTTCGCAGGTCGTATCGCTCGAAGATAGCGAATTGCCTGGTCTTGCCCGCTATGCGGGTGCGCTCTCGCAAGGCATCTATGGCGGCCGAGAAGAGCGCACGGATCATCTCCTGACGGAATGCCTCATCCACATCGTCCGCTGGGTTGCCGCCTTCTCCCAGCTCACGTTCGGCTCCGGGGAAGTCGAGCGAAACATGGGCGTGGGCGCCGCCACGCTTGAGTCGTCCCTCTGCCTTGCGAGCGTTACTGGCGAATCGGTCGAGACAGACGCGCAGGTACGTCCGAAACCGCGCCTTGCCCGGCTCGAATCGCTCGAGCATGCCACCCTCCAGCGCCCGCGCAAAGAACTCCTGCGTCAGATCCTCGGCGTCTTCGCTTGGCAACTTCCACGAAAGGCGAAGGTGCTTGTAGGCGGGTTTCCAGTACGCCGCGATCAGTGTCTCCCACGCCTTGCGACGTTCGTCGGCGTCCGCTGCACCGAGGCCGTCGATTACCGAATGTCGCGTAGCGGGAAATCGGCCGGCGCCGGTCACGATCGCGCCGCGCGTATCGCCAGCGGCCACCTTACCTCTCGCCTTTGGTGTGGCTCACCCCAGAGCGGCCGCAGCGCGTACTCCACCGCGTCCACTGGATCCCGGCCCCGGTCTGCAAGGAAGCGCTGCACCGCGGACCAGGTGCGCACATAGGCGGTGAACTGCGCCAGTGTCCAGCTTTCGCGCAGCTCGAGCGGCGGCGCCTCCAGCTCCTCGAAGGGCATCGCGATCGATGCGTATCCCTCGTCGACGAGCCAGCGGCGATCGGTCCAGTAGTGCTTCAGCGTCTCCCAGTGGAGGTGCCCGACTTCGGAATCGATCGCCGGGGTAATGCGCGGCATCCCGTAGCTCCATGCCGCCAGCACTCCACCCGGCACGAGCACGCGGCGAGCCTCCTCGAAGAATGCCGCTACATCGAGCCAGTGCAGCGCCTGGGCGACGGTGACTACATCGGCGCTCCCGGAGTCCAGGCCGCTCGCCTCCGCCGCCGCCTGACGAAAATCTATCCGCGGGTGCGGCTCGGCGTGAGCGAGCTGCGCTTCGCTGGCGTCGGTGGCTATCACGTGCGCGAACCGCGTCGCCAGGCCGATGGCCGCCTGCCCATTGCCGGTTGCGCAGTCCCAGGCGAGCTGATGCCGCGGCGCCGCCCGCGCGAGCCATTCGAACAAGGCCTCCGGATAGCGAGGGCGAGCTGCCGCGTATTGCCTGGCATGTCCGGAAAAGAGATCGGTGTACGACACCGCGGCGGTCAGGTTAGGTAGCGTTCGCGCACGATCGTGACGTGGTGCAGCTCGTGACCGGCTGTGATCCATGCCAGCGCGCGCACCGTCACGTGCACGCCACTGGCCTCGCCCCCGCGCGTCATTGCCGTGGCGGGCAGGCCGCGGAACAGAGCGACGGTCGAGGCGCGTGCAGCTCGGAGATCGGCGACGAGATCTCCGAGCGACCGGCTCCCGAACTCGCCCGCCGGCGTGTAGTCGTTCTCATCGAAGCCGGCGAGCGGCGTGTCATCACGCCGCGCGAACCGCAACGCGCGATAGGCAAAGATCCGCTCGGCGTCGGTCAGGTGCCCAATCACTTCCTTGATGCTCCATTTACCCGGTGCATAACGAAAATCAGCCTGCTCCGGCGAAAGTCCATTCAACAGCTGGAACGTCTCCTCGCCCTGGCGCTCGAGAGTGGCGATGATGTCTCCCGAGGGGACGCGGCTGACGTAGCGGCCGTAATAGGGTGCGTGCTCCGAGGCGGCGGGCGCGGTGTCGTATGTGTCAGGCACGGTGGGGGATGGTGAAAGTGGCACAGGCAAGATCGCGATTGCCGGCGGCCGATGCCAGCACCTTCCCCCTGAGGCGGCTGGGCGCAACATTTCGCTCCTCAACTCCGGCCCATCGTCATGCCCACTGCGTCGCCCCCTGATCTGTCCCGCTTCATCAACATCCACGACCTGGAGCGCGGAGCGCGCGAAGCGATCGAGGGGATGATCTACGACTACTACGCCAGCGGTTCCCACGATGAGATCACGGCCAGGGAGAACCGGGCCGCGTTCGACCGCCTCGCGCTGCTCCCGCGTGCGATGGTCGACGTCACCAACCGTGACACGTCGGTCCGCCTTCTCGGGACGAAGCACGCCACCCCCATGCTGGTTGCCCCGATGGCCATGCAGCGGCTCGCTCACCCCGATGGTGAGCTCGCCATGGCTCGTGCGGCAGCCGGCCTTGGCATCGGCATGGTGGTCAGCACCGTGTCGACCACGCCGATTGAAGAGGTGCACGCCGTTCTGCCGGAGCCACTCTGGTTTCAACTGTACGTGTATCCGGACAAGGCGCTTACGGAAAGGCTGGTGCGACGGGCGGAGAGGGTTGGCGCGCAGGCGCTGGTGCTCACGGTCGATACGCCGGTGCTGGGGCGGCGCGAGCGCGATGTGCGCAACGAGTTCCGCCTTCCCGCAGGGCTCACTCTGGCGCACGAAATGCCTGGCGATTCACAGGTTCTCCCTCACGTGCACGTGGAAAGCGGACTGGCGGTGCACGCAGCGGGAATGCTCAACCCGTCGCTGACGTGGCGCGATGTCGAGTGGCTGCGGTCGATCACGTCGATGCCGGTGCTGTTGAAAGGCATCATGCGGGGCGACGACGCGCACCGGGCGGTGGAGCATGGAGCGTCAGGCATCGTCGTGTCCAACCACGGCGGCCGGCAGCTGGACACCGCCCTCCCGACGATCAGTGCCCTCCCCGCCGTGGCCCAGGCGGTCGGCGGCCGCATACCGGTCCTCCTCGACGGCGGCATCCGCCGTGGAACGGACATCCTGAAGGCGCTCGCCCTTGGTGCGTCCGCGGTAATGGTCGGCCGGGCCGCGCTTTGGGGACTGTGTTGCGGCGGAGAAGCCGGCGCTCGTCTCGCCCTGTCCATACTGCGGACGGAGCTCGATCTGGCAATGGCGTTATGCGGGGCGCGTAAGGTAGACGAGATAACGAGCGATCTGGTGGCGGACTGAAGTGCGAAGTGCGAATTGCGAAGAGACACCCTTTCGCAATTCGAAATTCTCGTTTGGCCTACTCCGCCTTGAGAGCTGTCACCGGCTCGATACGCGTGCTCGAGCGCGCCGGGATGAGGGACGCCATAGCCGCAACGGCGAGAAGCAGCACGACGATTCCGCCCAGAGTCGCCGGATCCGTAGGACTGACCTCGAACAGCAGCGCCGATAACAGCCGGTTCGCGATAAGAGCACCGAGCAGACCGGCAACGACACCGATGCCGGCGACGATCATCCCGCGTCGCAGCACCATCCTGCTGATCCCGGCCGCGGTCGCGCCAAGCGCCAGGCGCACGCCGAATTCGCGCGTACGCTGCCTGACCATCGTAGAGAGGACGCCGAACAGACCGATCGCTGCGAGGATTACTGCTGCTGCAGCGAAGGCGGCCAGCAGTAGCGCGTTGAGTCGCGGCTGTGCCAGCGGTTTGGCGAGGAATTCGTCGAACGGTGCCGCACTCGCCAGCGCAACGCCGGGCGCCGATTCCGCGAGGACCCGGCGAAGGGCCGGTACCAACAATCCATGCGTACGCTCGGTGCGAATGACCAGATTGGTCGGCGCGAACGGAAAGAACGACTGGCGCATCGGAAAATAGATGCTCGGCCTCGCCTCGCGAAGGTCGCGGTAGCGTGTGTCCGGAACGATGCCTACCACGGTGACGGTATTGCCGCCGCGTCCCATCGTCAGGCGCTCACCGATCGGATTTCGGCCGGGCCAGTAATGCAGCGCGGCGGATTCGCTCAACACCACGACCGCCGGTGCTCCCTCACGGTCGCCCTCCGAAAAGCCACGACCCCGCACTATCGGCGCCCCAATGGTCGCGAAGTACGAAGGTGCCACGACCTCCATGTTGAGCAAAGGATTGGCGGCTGTCTCCTCGGCAGACTGTGCCTCGGCCGTTGGCCGGCCATCCCAGCCGTGTGTTCCCGAGAAGGGCACCGCTACCACCGGAGTGACTGCGCGAACCCCCGGAATCGCCTGTATCGCCGGCAGGAGTTGCTCGAGCATTGCGAGCTGCCTGGGCGCTGTGTCGTACTGATCGCTGCGAAGCGCGAGCTCGGCTATGAGCAGCCGCGACGGATCGAACGACAGCTCGGCCCGCTCGAGCGCGATCAGGCTGCGGCCTATCAACCCTGCCGCAGAAAGAACGAGTACGGCGAGCGCCACCTGAACGGCCACCAGCCCTTCGGACGCGAGACGTGAGCGGCGGCTGGCGCTCTGTCGCGCGCCCGATCGCAGCACATGCTGCAACTCGACCCGGGAGGTCAGGATCGCGGGTGCAAGTCCGAACAGGAGCATCGCGAAGGCCGTAATGCCTATCGCGGCCGCCATCGCTGGAGTGCTCAGCTGGATCTCATCCACTCGCGGCAACTCCGGTGGCGCGAACGCCACGAAGCCGCGCACCGCGCCCGCCGCCAGCAACAGGCCGAGCGCGCCGCCAGCCACTGCCAGTATTGCGTTCTCCGTTAGCAGCTGCCCGACCACCCTGCCGCGCGAAGCTCCGAGCGCCGCGCGGATGGCAATCTCACGCATTCGCGCAAGACCGCGAACGAGGAGAAGATTGGCGACATTGATGCAAGTAATGAGAAGAAGGAGCGCCGACGCCGCACTGAAGGCGAGAATGGCGGGCCGTGTCACCCCTATGACGAGCTCCGGCAGCGTGCGCGCCGCACCCTCCAGATCCGGCTGCCCGGCCGGCGCATCGTCTCGATGAAAGAATGCGGTCAGCTCGTTGCCCGCGTCGGCCGGCGTGGTGCCCGGCGCGAGCCGTCCGATTGGGTAGTAGGCGAGCAACGCGAGATTTTCTTCCGTCGTCGACGGTTCGATCGTCGCCCAGAAGTCGACGCCACGCGGGTAGTCGAGCCCCCTCGGCATGACGCCGACGACGGTGTAGGTCACCCCTGCTTCATGCAGCGTTATGCCCCGTCCGAGCACGTCCATCGAGCCCCCGAACTGCTCCTGCCAGGCGCGGTGGCTGAGAACCGCCACCGGCTCCGCCCCGCGCGCATCATCGCCGTCGGTCAACGGGCGGCCTAGCAGGGGCTCGGCGCCTAGCACGTCGAAATAGTCTCCGGAGACGAGAGCGCGTTGCAGACTCGTCGTCTGATCTCCATCGCGGAGCGTCTGCGCCGAGGCTCCTTCGTAGCCGAACCAGGCCAGCCGCGACATTGCGCCGCTGCGATCGGCGAATTGGCGCGCATTCTCGAAGCCGAGCGGCCAATTCTCGATCTGCCGGTCGCGGGTATGGCCTGAGAGCACGACGATCCGGTCCTGATCCAGCACCGGCAGCCGCCGCAGGAGCAATGCGTCGGCGACGGTGAAAACGGCCGTCGAGAGCCCGATCCCGACCGCCAGCGTAAGGCAGGCGGTCAGGACAAAGCCTGGCGTGCGAAGAAGGCTGCGTACGCCGAGCCTCACGTCGTGGGTCAGGGTCCCCATGAGCTAATTGCAGAAGGTGGTCGCGCAGTAGGCAGAACGAGAGTCCGCGTCCCGCATCCCGCGTCGCGCAACCCGCGTTACTGCTCTACCTGGACATGAGAAAGTTCAGCACATCGGACCGGGTAACGATACCGCGAATCCTGCCGCCGCCGCGAACGAGCACGGCCGGGTTCGCCTTGGACAGCAGTTTCGCGACGTTGTCGATGGTCTGGCTCGCGTCCACGATCGGAAACGGTGCATCCATCACCTCCTGCACAGCTGCTTCCAGCATCTTTGAGTCAGCCAGACTGCGTGCCGACAGGGCTCCCTCCGTAACGGCGCCTACGCAGTTCTCGCCATCCATCACCGGGAGTTGCGAGATGTCGTGAAGATCCATCAGGCGCAGCGCCTGACGAACCGTGCTTCGCGGCCCGACACTCACCAGAACCGGCGCGCTCGCTTCCTTGGTGCCCAACAGCTCGCCGAGCCGCACGCGGTCGGGCTCGTCGAGCATCTGATTCTCCCTCATCCATTCATCGCTGTACAGCTTGCTCAGGTAACGCTCGCCGGTATCGCAAAGAAAGGTCACGACCATCGCATCCGGGTCATCTACCTTTCGCGCGACTTCGAGCGCGACGTGAGCGATCAGTCCGCTGGAGCCACCGACGAACAATCCTTCCTCCCGCGTAAGGCGCCGGGCCATCGCGAACGCTTCGCGGTCGGTTACCGTGTGATAGGCATCGACCAGGCTCATGTCGAGCGTGCCCGGCAGTTTGTCCTGTCCGATTCCCTCCACCTTGTACGGCACTCCCTCGGGCACCGATTCGCCCTTGGTGCGCCAGTGTTCGGCGAGAATCGAACCGACCGGATCGCCGGCGATCATCTGCACGCGAGGATTCCTTTCCTTGAGGTAGCGGCCGACGCCGCTGATCGTGCCACCGGTTCCCGCCGAGGCGACGAAGTGAGTGATTCGGCCGCTTGTCTGCTCCCACAGCTCCGGCCCGGTTGTGTCGTAGTGCGCCTGCGGATTCGCCGGGTTGTAGAACTGATTGGCGAGGATGGCGTTCGGCGTCTCGCTGGCGATCCGTTTGGCCATCATCACGTAGTTGTCCGGATGATCGGGTGGTACCGCCGTCGGCGTTATGATCACGTCGGCGCCGAACGCCTTGAGCAGCCGAACCTTCTCCTGCGACATCTTGTCAGGCATCGTGAAAATGCATCGATAGCCCTTGAGCGCCGCCGCTATCGCGAGGCCGATTCCCGTATTGCCGCTGGTCCCCTCGACGATCGTGCCGCCCGGGCGGAGCGAGCCATCGCGCTCGGCGGCTTCGATGATCGGCATTCCGATGCGGTCCTTGACAGATCCGCCCGGGTTGTAGATATCGGCTTTGGCGTACACCGGCGTCCGAATTCCGCGTGTCACTCGCGTCAGGCGGATGAGTGGCGTCCAGCCGATGGTGTCGATTACCGACTCGTACGGCTCGCGGTTTCGCATGAGGGGGTTGTCAGGGCTTTTGCTGGAGGCGGCGAACCGCCGGGATGTCAGGGGACTCGCGGGCGCAAAACGGTGTCGCCGGGTAGCGCGGTTCCCTCGGGGTGGCGAAAGAACACGGGAAGCAGTACCGGCATAGCCATCGCCCTGGGTCCCTTCTTGGCCGGCGCAAACCGGAGTCGCTCCGAGCCTCTGATTGCCGCAGAATCGAGGCCCGGATAGCCGGACGACGATGCAACGCTCGTCGACTCCGGGACGAGCGCTCCGGTGGTGTCCACGAAAAGGCGAAGCGTCACGTTCCCCTGTATCTTCTCCGAGTAGAGATCCACCGGATACAGAAAGGGCGGCGATTCGTTGAGCATCGCCGGCAGCGAGTCGGGCATCTCCTTGTTGCTGGTGAATGCCGCCACCACACCCTCGGCTCCCTCCTGGGTGATGCACGCAGTCGCCATGATCACCACCCCGACGCCGACAACGCCCCTGCAGATCGCTCTTCGCATGGCGCGGAAGCTAGGTGTGTGCCATGCGGCGGTCCAGAGCGCGGGCTCGACAGGAATACCCCGTTCCGTCGCGCCCTTCCATGCACTGCCGCCGCCGGGCATCCTTCGGCCATGAAAATCACCGTGCTCCTCGGCGGCACATCCGCCGAGCGTGATGTCTCGCTCGCCTCGGGGCTTCGTATCGTCGACGCCCTCCGCTCACGTGGTCATCAGGTCACCCCTTTCGATCCGGCCAAGGGCGCAATCTCGGACGCCCGGGAGCGCGAGATGCGCGCGCGCCCTGTGGTGCAGGCTGCTCCGCCCGACCCGTCCGCGCTTGCCTCGTTGGCAAAGGGGAGTTTCATCCCCACTCTGGGCGCTCAGAAGGAAATACGTGAAGCCGACGTGATCTTTCTGGCGCTCCATGGCGGGATGGGCGAGGATGGAACGATTCAGGCAATGCTCGACATGGTCGGCGCCACCTACACGGGAAGCGGACACCTCGCGAGTGCGCTGGCTATGGACAAGGATCTGTCGAAGCATCTCTTCCGGGCGGCGGGGGTACCAACAGCGGACTGGCTCATGGCACCCGCTACGGAGCAGGAGGTAGCGAATTCCGTGGGTTTTCCCGCGATCGTGAAACCTTCAAAGCAGGGCTCGACCGTAGGATTGAGCCTGGTGCGGGAGCCATCTTCTCTCGCCGCGGCGGTAGAGGAAGCGTTAAGGCACGATGATGAGGTAATGATCGAGGCGTTCGTTCCGGGGCGCGAGCTGACGGTGAGCGTGCTGGGCGAAGAGCCGCTCCCGGTGGGGGAGATAAAATCGAAGCACGAGATCTACGACTACGAGTGCAAGTACACGCCGGGGATGGCGACGGAGGAATTTCCAGCCGAGCTGACAGACGAGCAGACAGCGACTGTTCAGCAACTGGCCATCACGGCATTTCGCGCGCTAAAGCTTGGTGGCTACGCACGAATCGACTTCCGAATGACTTCGGAGGGGGAGTTCAGCTGCCTCGAGGCGAACACGCTTCCGGGCATGACCGAGCTGAGTCTGCTTCCGCAAGCCGCGCAGGCGGCGGGAATGAGTTTCGCCGATCTGTGCGAACGAATTGTGCGTGACGCAGGGCGCACGTCGCTCCCTTCGGGGTAGAGAAGTGGACGAATGAGCTACCGTGCACCGCGAACACCGGTCGATAGCTTGCGGAAACGAGCTCGAGTGAGAATGATGGCGAGTCACCAGTTTCGGTGACGCAGAAAGAGCCGGGCACGGGTCTTGTTGAACGATGGAACCGCGCCCCATCGCCCCACCTTATTTCTTGAAGCGGCTACGCTGGTACAGCAGATGACGTATCGGGACAGCGACGAGCGAGATAGTCCACGCATCACACCAGCGGTTCAGTGGCTGATTGCCCTGAACGTGCTCGTCTATTTTCTGCAACTGACCATCGTTCCCTACTCGGCGATGGTGGAAGCGCTCGGTTTTCAGTTTTCCGGGCTCGCTGAACGCCCGTGGACAATCGTCACATACATGTTCGTGCATGGGGGATTCTGGCACCTCGCCCTCAACATGTACGGATTGTGGTTGTTCGGCACGCGAGTCGAGCACGCCTGGACTTCGCCGGCGTTCACCCGATTCTATTTGCTATGCGGACTCGGTGGGTGGTTGGCCGAGCTGATTTTCTTCCGCAATGGTGTGCTGCTCGGAGCCTCGGGCGCGGTGTTCGGCGTGATGGTCGCCTACGCAATGCGCTGGCCCGACGACGAGCTGCTGCTCTACTTCGTCATCCCGATCCGCATTAAATGGGCAGTGGTCCTTTTCGCCTGTCTGTCGTTGGCGATGGGCATTGGGAGCCAGGGCGGGGGTATGGCTCACTTCGCCCACCTGGGTGGCATGGCGACCGCCTGGCTCTATCTGAGATGGCTTCAGGGGGCGCCGAGTCTGGATTCGCTTCGCCAGCGCATGTCGCAGACGCCCGACATCCCCGATGACGAGCCTCCTCCCCGCGCCATTCCGCGACCGCGCCCTCGTGAGCGCGAACGGATGCCGGAAAGCGATGACGTGGTGGCGCGCAGCAACGCGATCACGACCCGGCGCTCAGACCGAACGTCCCTCGCGACCAAACCAGGAGATCCGCGCGCCGATGCGATGGATGCGGTGCTCGACAAGATCTCGCGGCAGGGGCTCGAGAGCCTGACGCTGGATGAGCGCCGGCTGCTGGAGGAAATGTCGCGGCGGTTGCGGGACCAGTAGAGGGGCGAGGGTCGCGGGTCGAGGGGAGAGGGGAGCGGGGAGAGGGACGGTATGCGCGCCGCGTTGCGGCGCGCTTTTTTTTGTTGCCTGGTGCCGGAGCAATGCGGGGCACTCCCGATTCCCGATTCCGGTTCCCGATTCCCGATTCCCGATTCCCGATTCCCGATTCCCGATTCCCGACCCCCGACCCCCGACCCCCGACCCCCGACGCTACCTCCCCTTGGCGATCTCGTCGAGCCGCCTGTCGATCTCCGCCTGAGGCAGCCATTTACCGCGCACCATCACCCCTGCCTGCTTCGCGACATTTCCAATGTCGGCGACCGGGTTGGCGTCGAGGAGAATCAGGTCGGCTCGCTGGCCGGCGGCGATGGTTCCGAACTTGTCGGCGTTGTCGAAATAGCGTCCCACGTTGAGGGTGCCGCTCGTCAGCACTTCGTGCGGGGTCATGCCGGCATCGACCATCAGTGACATCTCGCGGTGCAGCGAGAAGCCGGGGACACTGAACTGTTGAGGGGCGTCGGTGCCCATCAGGATCATGACGCCTTCGTCCTGCATAACGTCGAGCAGCCGTTTGCGGTTCTCGGCGAGCGCTCGTCCGGTGGCACGATTCACCTGCGGGTTGGCAAGCCGCTCGCGGTGCATTCGCGTCCACTGCTCCACCGTGTTGGCCGGCATGTAGCGCAGTTCGGGGAATGCAGTAAGCGCCTGGAGCTCCGGTACCCCCATCAACGTCTCCCAGAGCACCATAGTCGGCACTACCCAGGCACCCGCCTCCTTGGTGCGACGCGAGATTTCGCGCAGGCGTTCCTCGGGAACCGCACTCTGGCCCGCTTCGAGGTACTCCATGTAGCCGTCGAGATGGTCTACGGTCTCCTGTCCCATCTCCAGCGCGTGCAGCAACCCGACATCCTGGGGCACATGTCCGCCGAACCGGATCCCCACTTCCTTGGCGGTACGTGCCATGGCGTCGTACTCGTCGCGGGATAGCCCTGGGTGGATCTTGAGCAGGTCCCATCCGGCGGTCTTCTGTTCGCGCACCATCCGCGCTGCCTGCTCCGGACCGTTCACCGAATTGCCATTGAAGCTCGGTCCGGCGAGATACAGCGTGGGGGCGATCATTTCGCCACTATTGGCCCGGCGCCGCAACTCGAGTTGGTTAGGCGCGCCGAGCATGCCGCGCACGGTCGTGATGCCGTTGGACACGTAGAGAAACAGCACGTCATCGATGAACGCCGCCGGAGCGTTAGGTGGCGGCACGTGCCCGTGCATCTCGGCGAGCCCGGGAATGATGTACTTGCCGCGAGCGTCGATGCGTTGAGCGCCGGCCGGCACCTGCACCGACGCTGCCGGCCCAACCTCCACTATCCGGTCGCCACGCACGAGCACTGTGTGATTCTCGAGCGCCCGCTCGCTATCCATCGGCAGCACGGTCGCGCCGACGAATGCCGTTGTGGCGGCGGCGTTCTGGGCGGCGGTTGGCGCCGCAGTCGTGATCGCCGCCAGGACTACCAGCGAGCGCAGAATCAGGGGAGTGGTTCGCATGGGTCTTTTCATCCAGTTGAGTCGATCGGAGAGGCCGTGCCGCTAGGGTACGCTCGGCACCCGCGTCCGTCAAAGCAATAGCGGGTTCGGGTTGTGTAAAAAAGACCTGCAGTGGCTCCGAGTATGGCAATACGCCGCACCCGGGAGGCAGCCGACCGCCGGGCCACCTGCTCCCGGACAGACCATACCGGCAAAGTGGCAGCTCCTATCTAAATGGCGCAGGATCGAGCGGTGCCCCTACTTGGCCGCCGCACACGAATCGTGGCCCAGGTCAGCTGGAAGTGCCATCGGCTCAAGTCGGTTCGGCCTCGCGCCGATACCCATCAGTGAGCGGTTGCAACGCCGTCGTTAGCAGCCTGGCGAGCCCGCACTGGAACACTTCGGGCCGGATTGAAGGGACTAACTGCGCGGCCTTGCAAGGGGATGTGATTTCGAGCTCCGAAAGATCGTCCATTTGAGTAGCCCGGTCCATTGCGGCACCCCGAGATCGAGGACCGGAAGCAGCGCGCTGCATATCTCCAGATACATTACTTGTCATGCGACGCATTCTCTTTCTCATCGTGGCCGCCGCTTTCGTGTCTCCCCTCGCGGCCCAGAAACAGCCGAAGCCTGTCGAGCGTCCCAAGCTCGACGCGCGGGCCGACACCAATGATGCGCACGCCTACTGGGAGTACGGGTGGAGCGAGCGGGTTTCGTGGAAGAAGTCCCTGGATGCCTTTCATTGGGCCCGCCGCCTGCAGCCTGACGATACCCATGTAATAGTCGCCTTGTATCAGGCGTTCTGGATGCGACAGTCGCCGCAGTGGCGCAACGAGTATCTCAACGGCGCCGGCTTCGTGGTCAAGTCCAGGGAGGCTAAGTTCCTGGACTCACTGCGATACGAGCTCGCGATTCGCAATCCGATGGTGTTCTTGCGAGGCACCTGCTATCGCATTCGCGGAATAGAGCAGGAGCGCGACCATGTTCTGTCGGCGGTGCTGCTGTACGACGGCCGCTGCTACAAGGAAGCTGCCGTGCGCTACGCACAGGCGATCGAGAAATATCCTGGACGCTTGTGGCTCCGTATCGACCGTGCCCACGCGCTCTATCGCAGCGATCAGCATGGCGAGGCGATCGCCGAGCTGCAGGCCGTGCTCGACACGCTCGAAGGCCGTGCCGTCAAGCGGCTGGCGCACGCGTACGAGACGCGCGCGATCTTCGAGTTCATGATCGGCAACGTGTACCTGGATGCGCGCAACACGGAGGGTGCGCGTGAGGCATACCAGCGCGCGTTGACGGAGGATCTCTCGCTCTACTGGGTGCACGCCCGTCTCGCCGAGCTGGCGATGAACCAGCGTGACAAAGTTACCGCACTCGCCGAATACGAGCAGGCGATCGCGCTAAAGGAGGACGACGGCGTGCTTCAGCACGACTACGGCGTGGCACTGTCGACGAACGGCCGGTTTGCCGATGCGGAGCCGCGCTTCAGGCGCGCGCTCGAGCTCGAGCCCTTTTTCAGCACCGCGTATTACAACCTGGCGGTGTCTTTAGATGGGCAGGGAAAGCGAGCCGAGGCGCGTGAGGCATACGAGGCGTTCCTCGTTCGGGCGCCGCGCCGTCAGACGAAGATGATCCTGACCGCGCAGTCGCGACTCGAGTCTCTCGCCGGGCCGGTGACGGCGGAAGCCACGCCCCAGGTTCCGTAATCATGGCACACCGAAAAAAAGAGCCCCCCGGACTAGCCGGGGGCAGCACCGCCACGCCGTTCTCGCGGCGGCGACGGCCAGCGCATTGCGCTGGCTTGAACCCAGTGTAACGCCGAACGGCGGACTCGTCCACCCTGCCGGCATTAAAAACGACTTCTGAATATTGCGCTAAAAAATTGCACGTATGTTCGAAGCTGTCGTCGCAAAGAAGGAGCATATTCCGTTCCTGCGCCGGAGCCAGCTCAAGTCGTACCTCACCTCGCCGTGCCAACTCTCATGACTATACGACCTTCCGTCGCCGCTTACCGCCTCGCTGCCAGCGGTGCATTCCTCGCGTTCCTTGCGCTCCCGACGTTGGCCCCGGCGCAGGGTAGTGGAGCGATAGTAAAACAGCGCACGCTCTACGAAGACATCCAGATGTTCAGCGGCGTACTGAATCATCTGCGTCAGAATCACCCGGACTCGCTGGATACGCACAAGCTCATCCTCGAGGCGATCTACGGAATGCTCCGAGCCGCGGATCCGCACTCCTATGTTATTCCCGCGATTCGGCTGGAACCGGAGCGGCAGCGTGCGTTGCGCGATGGCAAGCTGTTCCCGGTGCCGATCGACTGGCAGTTCGTCGATGGCGCGCCGGTCATCGCCAGCGTGATCGCCGGTACGAAGACCGCACAGGCGGATCTGCTCCCCGGGGATGAGCTCCTTGCCGTCGATGGCAAGCCGGTGGTGGCCGGCAGTCCGATGGAACTGGATATGACGCTGGCCGGAGACCGGAATTCCACCGTCACGCTCCGGATCGAACGCCGGCGCTCGGATGGGTCGCTCGCCCTGCTCGAGCGCGTCGTCAGGCGCGAAAAGGTCGGCGACATCACCGCCGTGCCGGTCGCCACAATGCTTGACGAACAAACAGGCTACGTCCGCATAACGACGTTCATGGGTGACAAGGTCGCTGATGACCTGCACGATGCCCTCGGCCGGCTCGAAAAGCGCGGGATGAAGCGGCTCGTTCTCGACCTCCGCAACAACGGCGGCGGGAGCGTCGACGAGGCACACCGCATTGCCGGCGAGTTTCTGCCCAAGGGCACCATCGTGTACACCTCCGAGGGGCGGAAGAAGGAAGTGACCGACACCGGCCGGGTAAAGCGTTCGTTCTGGAGCCGCGAAAAGCGCTACCCGATGATCGTGCTGCAGAACGAGGGGAGCGCGAGCGCCAGCGAGCTGGTCGCCGGCGCGCTGCAGGATCACGATCGTGCGTTGATCGTCGGGCGGCCGAGCTTCGGCAAGTCGCTCGTCATGTTCTCCATGCCGCTTTCCGACGGATCGCTGGTCACAATGGTCGTTGGCCACATCAAGACGCCCTGCGGACGCGTGATTCAGCGCCAGTATCGAAACATCAGCGACCGGACCTATCGACGCCTCGCCGGCGAGGTGGCCGATACCGCGGGCCGGCCAAGCTGCAAGACGAGTGGTGGCCGCACGGTGTATGGTGGTGGCGGAATCGTTCCGGACGTGTTTCTCCCCAAACCGGACCCGATGCCGCTCTGGCTCTCACGGCTGTACGAGCAGGACATACCACTCAAGTGGGTGGGTGCCTATATGGACGCACATCCGTCGGCCCTGACGACGGTCGATGCGCTCGTCTCGGCACGCGTTCCGCCCGAAGGCGCGCTGGCGCACCTCCGCGCCTTCATTGCCGGTCAGCAGCTGACGGTGCCTGACGATGCAGATGCCTTCCGGCGCCTCGAAAGACTGGCGCTACTCAACCTGGCGTACGCCAAGTTCGGAGACGAGGGAGTCTATTCGGTGCTGGCCGCGATAGATCCTCAGGTGAGCCAGTCCGTCGCCGCTTTCGATCAGGCAGCGGCCATCCTCGACACCACGCCATGAATGTGCATGCTCCCTCCCTCTCCGACGCGGCGCGCGATGCAGATCCGCCGCGCCATTGCAATACTCGCGGTCGCCGCGGTGCCAGCGTCTGCCCAGACGCCGGAGATTCCGGAGCGCCCACGCCTCGGCGAGGGTGTCGATAGCAACAGCGCCTTAGCGTACTACCAACACGGCGAGCAACAGATAAAGACCCGTCCACGCGAGGCAGCCGACGCTTTCTACTGGGCGTCCCGCCTGGCACCGCCGTGGGCCAATCCCTATTACGCGCGCGCAACAGCGCTCGTGCTCGCCGACCGCAGCCGGCTCGTACGCTATGTCGCGGGCGAGAAATCCGTGCGCGGGAGTGCGAAGGCGTTGAGCATCGACTCGCTACGGTTCGAGGCGTATCTCCGGAATCCGCTCATAGTAAGTCCGCTCGACTATCACGTGTTTGCCGAATTCACCAGCCAGGTGACCGACGGCCAGTCGATCGGACGGGGCCGCTTCAGGACCGGTGATCCGGCATCCGATGCGTGGGTGGCGTACATGCAAGGGAACTACATCCGCGCGATCCATCACTACGCTGCCGCCATCAAACGCTATCCAAAGGATCTCGAGTTGCACGAGGCTCGAGCGAGAGCCTTCAACGCGCTCGCCAAGTACGATAGCGCCGTCGTCGAACTCAACCGCCTGCTCGAGAAGATGCGCGAGCAGGAGAAAGACCGCCTCGAGCACTCCTTTCAATCGATAGCGTTCTTCGAATTTTCGCTGGCGCAGCTGCACACCCAACGCGGCGATGATGCGCAGGCCCGCGCGGCGTTCGAGCGCGCGGTGACTACCGATCTCTCGTTCTACGCGGCGCATGCCGCGCTAGGCGACCTGGCGCTGCAAAGGGGCGACACCGTAGTTGCTGTAGGCGAATACCGGCAGGCTGTCGACCTGCGTCCCGCTGATGGCGGGCTCCGCGCCGCCTACGCGTTGGCGCTGCTCCAGGCGGGTAGCCCGGCGGAGGCCGTGAAGCAACTCGAGGCAGCGATCGAACTGGAACCCCACTTCGCCCAGCCATACTTTGTGCTTGCCCGCGTGTTCGACAACTCCGGCTTCCACGAAGAGGCGCTCTCCAACTATGAGCAGTTCCTTGCGCGTTCTTCCCTGACGCGCGCCGAACGCACATGGGTGCAGACTCGTGTCACCGAGCTGCGCCGCCCCGCTCCGTAGAGCCGCGCCGCGGAATACCCTGTACTTTCCGTCATGAATGCGATTCAAACGCTGCTCGCCGGCGCCGTCGACTACGCCGGCCTCTTTCCACCAGCGCAGCTCGGCATGGCCGAGGCCGCTCGCAGGTACGTGGAATATCGCGGTAGCACGGACGCCTGGGCACTCGGCCGATTCGTCGTGCCGGCCAACCGGCTAGATGAGCTCGCGGCCACCGTCGCCGATCTGCCTCACGAGGTGCGAGCAGACCCCCTTGCGCTGAGTGTCCTGGTCGGACCGCACCTGACGGCCGACATGTCGGCGGTGCGCGCGCTCGAGGGCTCCGCTCTTCGTCCGGAGGCGATCGAGATCCGCGCGCAGTCGTCCGAGGAGATCGTAGCGATTGCCAGCGAGTTACGAGTCGGATACGAAGTGTACGTGGAAATCCCTCTCGACGGTGACGTGCCTGGTCTGGTCCGTCAGATCGCCGCCGCTGGTCTGAGGGCAAAAATGCGGACCGGTGGGGTTACCGCAGACGCCTTTCCCCTGGCGGAACAGATCGCCCGTTTCATTGCCGCGTGTGTGGCCGCGGACATCTCGTTCAAGGCCACTGCCGGATTGCATCACGCGCGGCGCGGCGCCTATCGACTGACTTACGAGCCCGGCGCCGCCGAGTCGCCGATGTTCGGCTATCTGAACGTTCTTGGTGCGACGGCACTGCTGTCGGAGGGCGGGACCGAGGCCGAAGCCGTTCAGCTGCTCCTGGAGGAGTCTCCGCTGGCGCTGCGAGTGGAGAAAGGTGGAATCGGCTGGCGCGACTGGTGGCTCCGTTCGGAGGCGCTGGCTACCGCGCGCCGCGATGGCATGATAGCGTTTGGTTCGTGCTCTTTCACCGAGCCCTTGGACGATGTGATGGAGTTGATCGCGCAATGATTTTCGAGCCTGACGCCACGCACGACCCGGCGCGCCGCAGCTGGGTCGAGTCGGCAAACGAGGGAGATGGTGATTTCCCGATTCAGAATCTGCCGTTCGGCGTGTTCGTACCGCCCGTAGCTGGCGCTCCTCCGCGGGTGGGGGTGGCGATCGGTGACCGCATTCTCGATCTGTCGGTTTGCGCAAGCGAGCGGCTCTTTCGCGCCCAGGCAGCCGACGCGGCCGGGCGCTGCGCGGCCCCGTCGCTCAACGGGCTCATGACGCTCGGTCACGAGGCGTGGCGCGCGTTGCGCTCCGAGATGAGCGAGTTTCTGGCCGAGGACGGCGAGGGATATGAGAATTACAAGCGGTTGGGCGATGCTCTCGTCGTACCGCGGTCGGAGTGCGAGCTGTTGCTGCCGGCGCTCGTCGGCGATTACACGGACTTCTACGCCTCGCTCCACCATGCGACGAACGTCGGCCGCATGTTCCGGCCGGACAACCCTCTACTTCCCAACTACAAGTTCGTGCCCATCGCGTATCATGGGCGTGCATCATCGCTGGTGGCGAGCGGCACTCCGGTGCGCCGGCCGGCTGGACAGCGCAAGGCACCTGACGAACAGGTTCCGGAATACGGCCCGACCAGGCTCCTCGACTACGAGGCGGAGCTCGGCGTGTTCGTCGGCAGCGGGAATGCGTTAGGTGAGCCTGTCCCCATCGACAGAGCGGCGTCGCATCTGTTCGGCGTGTGCCTGGTGAACGACTGGTCCGCGCGCGACATCCAGGCGTGGGAATACCAGCCGCTCGGCCCGTTTCTCGCCAAGAGCTTCGCCACCACGCTCTCGCCGTGGGTCGTCACGCTCGATGCCCTGGCGCCGTTCCGAGTACCGGCGTCGCGGCGCGCGGAGGGCGATCCTGCGCCGTTGCCCTATCTGGATGACGCGGATGACCAGCGAGCGGGCGGCCTGGACCTGACTATCGAGGTCTGGCTGCGCACCAGGGCGATGCGTGAGTCTGGCGCACCAGCTTGCCGGCTCAGTCGCGCCGGCTTTGCCGGAATGTACTGGACGATTGCCCAGATGCTGACGCACCACGCGAGCAACGGATGCAACCTGCGGCCGGGAGACCTCTTCGCCAGCGGGACCATTTCGGGTCAGGAGGAAGGGAGCCGTGGCTGTTTGCTGGAGCTGACCTCGCGCGGTGCCGATCCGGTGCAGCTTCCGAACGGCGAAACGCGCAAATTTCTCGAGGATGGCGATGAGGTCGTCATGCGCGGCTTCGGCAAGCGCGAAGGTTACGTGCGCATCGGGCTCGGTGAATGTTCCGGGAGGGTGATCTCCGCCGGGTAGAAGGACGGGAACAGCCCCCATCCCCGTGCCGCTCACGCCATAACGATCACCTGGCCGGTAATCCGGGCCGAGTCAGCGGAGCAGAGAAACCGCGCGACCGCGGCGACATCCTCGCGCGACACGTAACGCGCGTTGGCCCCCATGGACTCTACGTTCGCCGCTGTGCGCACCGCTACCGGCGCGATGGCGTTCGACCGAATGCCATGCTCCTGTTCTTCCTGCGCTACTGTCCGCATCAAGGTTAGCACGCCGCTTTTCGCGGCGGCGTACGCGGCCATTCCGGCGCTCTCGCCGCCGTCGACGACCGCGGTCGAACCGAAGTACAGGATGGCGCCTCCCGCAACGCGCAGCAATGGAATGAGGGCGCGCGTGGCGATGTACGCGCTCGTCAGGTTGATGGCGAACATGCGGTTCCATTCGGCAGGATCGCTCTCGGCTACCGGACCGCTCATTGCGAATCCGCCGGCGGCGTGCACGAACACGTCTACCTGACCGTAGCTCGCCTCGAGGTCCAGGCTCAAGGTCCTCGTTTGCGCGTGATCGGTGAGATCGCAGGGAAAGGCGCGTGCATCGTAGCCAGAGTCGATGAGTGCCGCGACTCGCGCGACCACATGTTCCCGCGTTCGATCTACCGCGGCGACCCGAGCCCCTCCTTCGCAAAAGGAAGAGGCAAGCGCTTCACCGAGCTGTCCCTCGCGCCCCACGCCCGTGATCACCACTACTTTCCCTGCAAAGCTCATCTGACCTCCCGCGCTGGCGGTAGCATGTCCCGGCACGCAGGCTCCGGCAATCCCCGTGGCGGGTCCGGCTCCGGGATTGCATCTATTGAACAGGACGTTAGACATTCGCCCGTTCGGCGTGCGGCTGCTGTCTGAAGCGCGCGTGAGCAAGGCTACTTCGAGACACGCAATGACAAAGATGCTCAAGATGAGCGCGCTGGTGCTGGTGGCGCTGCTACTACTGGCCATGGCGTTCATCGGCGTTCTTTACAGTACACGAGGCAGCCCGATCACCGCGGTCCACAACGTGGGCGGCAGGGAAGGTTCGCCAGGCGTCGACACTGAGCGGTTTCTCAGGGTCGTCGAGCTTTTGACGCAAGCCAATCTGCTGTCCGGAAACAGGATAACGGTGGCGACCAACGGCGACGAAACATATCCGCAGCTCTGGAGAGACCTGCGGTCGGCGCAACGCTCGATCACCCTTCAGCTGTACTACATGAATCCCGGCGCGATGGCCGATACGCTACACTCGATTATGGTGGAGCGCGCGGCGGCCGGAGTGCGGATTCTCTTTCTGCACGACGCCTTCGGGTCGCAGAACATCCCCACTGAGTATCTGGAGTCGCTTCGGGGTGCGGGTGTCGAAGTGGCGACCTTCCGGCCGGTGCATTGGTATTCGATTCACAAAGCCCAGAGCCGGTCGCACGTCCGGGTCGTCGTGGTCGATGGATCGATAGGCTGGACAGGGGGTTTCGGGATCGACGACAAGTGGTTTGGAGACGGCCGCACCAACGGGGCGTGGCGCGATACCAACGCGCGGTTCGTCGGACCCGCCGTGATGCAGCTGCAGGCGACGTTCGCCGCCGGCTGGGCGGAAGCCACGGGGTCGCTGATCACCGGACAACATTTCTTCCCCATCGAGGGATTCGAGGCGGATGGAAGCCAGTCGGCGGCGCTGCTGCATACGGCACCGACGATCGGCAGCACGGCGGCGGAACGGTATCTGGCGTTGTCGATAGCGGCCGCGCGCAACACGCTGTACATAACCAATTCGTACTTCGTGCCTGACGATGATTTTCGCCGGATGTTGACCGAGGCAGCCAGGCAGGGCGTCGACGTCCGTATCCTGACGACCAGCGATGAAACCGACGTCAAATTGACGTGGCTGGCCGGCCGGTCGCATTACGAACAGCTGCTCGCCGGCGGCGTGCGTGTCTACGAGTATCAGCCGACGATGATGCACGCCAAGACTCTGGTCGCCGACGGGCAGTGGTCGTCCATCGGAACGCTGAACTTCGACAACCGCTCGCTCGTGTTCAACGATGAGTCGATTCTCGTGTCGCTCAACGAGGGGCTCGGTGCGCAACTCGATTCGATCTTCATGAAGGACCTCGAGTATGCGACGGAGATGCGGCTCGAGACGTTCCGGCAGCGTTCGTGGTTCTCAAAGGTGCAGGAATGGAGCGCCAGCAGGCTGGGCCGGCTGTTGTGACATCTCCGGCGGCTCCGCTGGCCGCCTTCCATCCACTGTTGGCCGCATGGTTCCGCGAAGCGGTGGGAGAGCCCAGCGCCCCGCAACGCGACGGCTGGCCGGTCATTGCGTCAGGCGCGCATACGCTCATTCTGGCGCCTACCGGAACGGGCAAGACGCTGGCCGCATTTCTCTGGGAGCTCGACCGTCTGATCGCCGAGGGTGCCGCGTCGGGGTTGCCTAACGCAATACGGATGGTCTACGTTTCGCCGCTCAAGGCGCTCAGCAACGACATCCAGCGCAATCTCGACGGACCGCTGGCCGCGCTGCGGGAGCGGTTCGCCGCGGCTGGTGAGCCGTTTCCGGAGATTCGCGTTGGTGTGAGAACCGGAGACACCACGTCAGCGGCACGTGCGCGCATGCGTCGCAAGGCACCTCACGTGCTGATCACCACGCCGGAGTCGCTGCACATTCTGCTCACCAGCGAAAGGGCGCGTACCATGTTCGCCGGTGTACGGGCGGTGGTCATCGACGAGATTCACGCGCTCGCCGGCAGCAAGCGCGGCGCCCATCTGGCGCTCACCCTCGAGCGCCTCGAAGAGCAGGTGCGGCGCGAGGGCGCCGCGCTGCGCGATGCGGGAAGCCTTGCCGCCGCACCGCAGCGCATCGGACTCTCAGCCACCCAGCGGCCGCTCGATGAGATTGCCCGCTATCTGGGAGGGTGCGATGCACCTGACGAGAGCACACCGGTCGATCAACGCTTCCGGCCGGTGCGGATCGTCGACTGCGGTCTGGTGAAGAAGCTCGCGATCAAAGTCATCACGCCTCTCGCACGAGAGGAAGACGATCTCGGCGTTACCGTTTGGCACAAAGTGGTCGATGTGCTGCACCAGCTCAGCCGCTCGGCGCGCACCATGCTCGTGTTCGTCAACAACCGGGCGCAGGCCGAAAGGCTGGCGGCCAGACTCAACGCCGAGGTGGAGGAGGAGTTGGCGCAGCCATACCACGGGTCACTCTCCCGAGAGCGGCGGGAGGTACTCGAAGCCTCGCTCAAGGCGGGCACCTTGCGTGTGCTGATGGCGACCAGTGCGCTCGAGCTGGGAATCGACATCGGCTCGGTTGATCTCGTCGTGCAGGTACAATCGCCCAAGCGCACCTCCGCCGCGCTTCAACGCGTTGGGCGGGCCGGTCATCAACTCGCGGCCACGAGCCGCGGTGTGCTCGTTCCCACCTACCGCGACGACGTAGTCGAGATAGTGGCGATCGCCGGCGGAATGCTGGACGGCGACGTCGAATCCACGATCGTTCCCCAGAACGCTCTGGACGTCCTGGCCCAGGTCGTGGTAGCCACCGCCGCGATGGAGGATCGCACATCGGTCGACTTATTCGCACTCGTGAGGCGCGCCTACCCGTTCCATCGCCTCACGCGGAGTGCATTCGACGCCGTGCTCGTCATGCTGGCCGGCGGGAGTGGCGAGCTTGGCGCCGATCTGGAGCCGCGCATCTCGTGGGACCGCCTTACCGATCGAATAAGCGCGCCTCGACGGAGCCGCATGCTTGCCGTGACCTCGGGAGGCACGATTCCCGACCGCGGAACCTACGCCGTCTTTCTGCCCGATCGCACGCGGCTGGGTGAGCTCGATGAGGAGTTCGTGCACGAGTCTCGCGTCGGCGACGTGTTTCAACTTGGCTCGTCTTCCTGGCGCATACTGCTCATAGAGCATGATCGGGTGACCGTTCGGCCTGCTCCCGGCGCGCCGGCGCGGATGCCATTCTGGCGCGGAGAGTTCATGGCGCGATCCCCGGAGCTCGGGCGCCGGGTGGGCGCCATCCGACGCCTGGCGGGCGATACGGATCCGGCGGCTGAAGCGGCACTCGCTGCAATGGGAGAGCGGCAGGGCTGGGATGATGAAACGGGGCGCGTGCTCCGCGAGTACGTCTCCGAGCAGCGCGCGGCGACCGGTACCGTGCCTGACGAGAAGGTGCTGCTGCTGGAGCGGTTTTCCGATGAGACGGGCGCGCCGCGGCTGGTACTGCACTCGGTGTTCGGCGCACGGGTGAATGCGCCTTGGGGACTGGCCCTGGCGCGCCGGTGCGAGGAAGCGCTCGGCGCTGCCGTTCAGGTCCAGACCAGCGATGAAGGCATCATGCTCCGCCTTCCCGCCGTCGGCTGCGAACCGCCGCTCGAACTGTTCGAGCGGCTCATGCCTGACGATGCCGAGCAGGCGGTGATTCAGGGTGTGCGCGAATCCGCGCTGTTCGGCGCGCGGTTTCGCATGAACGCCGCACGCGCGCTCGTTCTCCCGCGCGATCGTCCGGGCAAACGGATGCCGCTCTGGCTGCAGCGGTTGCGCGCCGCCGACCTCCTCGAGTCAGTGCGCGAAGTGCCTGACTTCCCCCTCGTCGTGGAGACCTACCGGGAGATTCTGCAGGACGCGTTCGATCTCCCCACGCTGCGGCACGTACTCGGCGAGATCGGCGCGGGAAGAATTCGCATCAAGTACGCGGAGACCGAACAGCCTTCACCCTTCGCCGCCGGCCTGATGTTCGGCTTCGTGATGGAGTGGCTGTACGCCGACGACGCCCCGCGCGCCGAGCAGCGGGCGGCGCGGCTGGCGGTCGACCAGGGTTTGCTCGACGAGGTGATGGGAACCGAGCCCGATCCGGAACTTGGCAAGGCGCTCGATGAGGTGCTGGCCGCTCGCCGTGGCACAGCCCCTGGCCGCCGTGCACGCACCGCGGATGAGCTCGCGCATTTGCTCGAGCGTGCCGGTGATCTGACGATGGAGGAGTTGCGCGAGCGCGTCGCAGATCGCACCGACTGGCGGCGCGGTGATCCACTCGATGAGCTCCTCGAAGCGCGGCGGGCGCTCGCGATCCCGATTCCCACCGGCGCCGGCACCGACGAATGGCGGTTGATCCTCACCGAGAGCTATGGCCGCTACCTGGCCGCGCTCGGGCAGGAGCAGCTGGCACGTGTCCGAACCGGACTGCCAGTGGAGGAGATGCCCGCGGAGGATGCGGTGCCTTCGGTTCTGCGTGAGCCCGCGCTCGCCGCCGGCACCGCGCGCCGCGAACTGCTGGCTCATTGGTTGTCTCTTGCCGGGCCGGTCACCCGCTCCGCGATCCAGGATCGATATGCAATGCCTGACGACTGGATCGGCAGACGCCTTGCCGAATGGCAGCGGAGCGGAAGACTGGTGCGCGGACGATTCCGCCCAGAGGTCGCCGAGCCGCAGTGGATCGTAAGGTCGGTCGCGGAGATCGCCCGCCGTCGCGCGCTTGCCGCGCTGCGCAAGCAGATAGCCGCTGTCGACATTTCGACATACGCCGTGTTTCTGCAGCGCTGGCAGCATCTCGATCCGCGGGAGCGATTGCGCGACGCAGGCGGCGCCGAGCGAATCATGCTGCAGCTCGCGGGCGTCGCGCGCTCCGCCACGATGTGGGAGCGCGACATTCTCCCGTCGCGGCTGGAGCGATACGATCCGGTGTGGCTGTCGCAGCTGGCGTCGAGCGGAGCGCTGGCGTGGAGCGGGGTCCCGGCGCGGGTCGAGAGTGACGCCCCGGCTTCCATCGGTGCCGTGAGGTTCTACCCGCGCGGAACCGGCGCGATCTGGACCTCCGGCGATGAACCTGACGATCTGCAACTCGCAGCCGGAGCCCTCGCGGTGCGGAATGCGCTGCGCCGGGACGGGGCGTCCTTTCTCTCCGAGCTTGCCGAGAGCACCGGACTCACGCCTCTCGCCCTCCGCGAAGCGTTGCGCGAGCTCGTGGCGTTCGGACTCACCACCAATGACACGGTCGAGGCAATGCGAGAGATTGCGCGGACGCCAGCGCTCCCATCCCCGGCAGGTGACGACGCGGAAGCGACTCGCTGGCTACCGCATTCATACGTGCCGACACCCGGCCGTCCGGCGGCGCAGCGGCGGCCGAACGTGCGCCGGCTCCCGAAATGGCGCCGCCCCGAAGGTTCCGGCGCCCACGCTGGTTGGGTAGGGCGGTGGTCATTGGTTGCGCGGCCACACGGGAACGTCGATGCGTCCGCGCGGGCACCGGCCATCGCTCGCTACTGGCTGGACCGCTATGGCATTGTGTCACGCGAATGGTTCAAGCGTGAGCGGCCGCCGGTGTCGTGGAGGGAGATCTATAACGAGCTCAAGCGCATGGAGTATCGGGGCGAGGTGCGAAGGGGATACTTCGTAAGAGGGCTCTCCGGTGCGCAGTTCGCGCTTCCCGAAGCGGTCGAGCGGTTGCGCGCGGCCGGCGACCCGGATCCCGACGCACCATTCATCGCCATGTCCGGTAGTGATCCGGCCAACGTGCACGCGCTCGCGCTCAACGGGGTGGATCCCGATCCGCTGGGCCGGCCTCGCGGCAGCAGCGCCATCCTCGTCACGCACCGGGGGGTGGTCGTGCTGCGCGTCGAAGGCCGCGGGCGACGTCTGACCGTCCCTCAGGATCTCGACACAGGCGCGCTCATCGACGCGGTGCGTGCGTGGCTGGATTCCGTCATGCGCGGTCAGATTGCCACCCGCCGGCGGCGGGACATTACGGTCGAAACGATAGACGGCACACCGGCACTGCAGAGCGAGCATGCCGACACGCTGCGGCGAGCCGGCTTCCGCCTTACCTCCGAGGGACTGCGCTGGTACGCCGCTATCTGATGTCTTCGCGGCCGAGCGCCGCGCGTACGGCTTCGCGCATCGCGATCACTGCTGCCTCACGAGCGGCGGGCACATCCTCACGCACGTGCAATTCGATGCCGGTGGCCACCGCAATCCTTCGCCACGTCGCGGCGCCGTTGTCGTGGGCGGCGGTCTCCTGCGCGCCTGACGCGAGTGACGGGGCAAGCGCCGTGGCGGCGCGCCTTTCTAGCGCATCACCGGTCTGCTCCACCAGTTCCAGCTTTATCCGGTCGAGCGTGAGGCCCTCGCGTTGCCGGATCTTAATGTGCAACAGCTGGAGCAAATGCTTGTAGCCGTAAGTCGCGGCCGTGCCCGTGCCATCAGGGCGGTCGAGCATGCCGCTGGCCACATAGAACCGTACCGCGCGTGCGCTCGGCGCCGCACGCGCGGCCGCATTGGTTGGCCGCATTGCCGCGGCGTCGGTGAGCGCGGCCACGTGCGCGGCAAGCCCTCGAGCATTCCACGGGGCGTGACGCGAATGGGCGCGCAACAGTTGTACAGGATTCTCCGCCATGTCCGCGGAAGGATAACCGGAGTTCGGATCAGCGTCGAGAAGATCGGCGGCAGGAAACAGGAATGGGAATGGAACCAGGCCGGCGCGCTGTTCTCCGCGTGAACGCGCCGCCGGGTCCGAGACCTCTGGCGGGTTCCGAGTTCCTGTCTTCTCGCTCCGCGCTTGACGGGGGGGACTTACTTGTGCCGCGCTGGCGGCTTGGCCGCCTTGCGCGCGGTTTTCTTGGTGGTGTCGCCCTTGCCCACGGCGCTGCCCGACTGTTTGGCGGACGATTTTTTCGCCGCGGCTGGCTTCTTCGCGCCTTTGACGGTGCTTCCCTTGGTCGCGGCACTTTTTTTCGATCCACCCTTCGCGGTCGCAGCCTGGGAGGTCGACTTGCCCCCGGTCGACTTCCTGGAGGCACTCGCCGGACTTGCGGAAGTACGAGGCTGCTTGGCCGACTTCGCGGAGGATTTTCCCCCGGCTTCGCGCGAACGCGCCGGCAGCTTGGATGCACTGCTGCGAGAAGGTGCGGCCGGGGCTGCGGCTTCCTTTGATGACTTGACGGGCGCGCGCCGCTTGGCGGGACGCTCATCCTCGTCGTCGTCCTCATCCGCTGTCATTCCCGTGCTCTCCGACTCCTCCTCGTCCTCGGTCTCGGCTGGGGTCTCGGTGGGCTCCTCCTCATCGTCAGACAGCTCCTCGGGGCTGTCCCACAGGCCTGCACTGCGCTCCGAGAGCGATCCCCATCCCTCCTCATCCTCTTCGTCATCGTCATACGACGAGCCGAATCCGCTCCCGCCGTAGTCTTCGGACTCGTCGTCGCGATCCGAGAAACTCAGCTCCTCGTGCAGCCCATCACCACGGGGCATGTTCAGCCTCCTCCAGAAATGTCGGCAGCCTTCGAGCCGCGACGGTAAAGGACGAATTCGGCAGCGTGCATTGCATGTGCCGCGTTGGGGCGATAAAACGATGCGCCACATTCCGACATGCCGAATAGGGGGTTGTCGCGTCTACGTCAAGGGCACCGTCGTTCCGCGCGCCGCGAGCGAGGCCGGCGCGGCGGGCCGGCGTACCCCGACTGGCGGATCCTGCCGCGAAGGCGGCGCCGTGCTACTGGTGCCGGGTGGGGCTACGCCTTGGGGGCGAGTTGCAGCCCGACCACACGCTTGAGCGCCGCGTACACCTTCGCATCGAGAAATTCGCCGGCGTCGCGGCCGAGCAGCTGGAGTGCCTCGTCGGTAGTCATCGGATCACGATAGGCGCGCTTGGAGGTGACCGCGTCGAATGCGTCGGCTGCCGTTAGGATTCGCCCGCCGATCGAGATCGACTCGCCGCTTCTCCCCCGCGGATATCCGCTCCCATCGACGTGTTCGTGATGGTCGTGGACGAAGTCGAGAACCACGCCAAGGTGCCGCAGGGGCGCCAGAATCTCCATGCCGATCCGGACGTGATCCTTAATGTGGGCAAATTCCTCTTCGGTGAGTCGGGCGGGCTTGTTCAGCACTTCCTCACGAATGCCGATCTTGCCGACGTCGTGAAGGCGGCCGGCGAGGTGCACGGCCTCGATGATTTCTGACGGGAGACCGAGGTCCGAGGCAATTTGTACGGCGAGATCGGCGACGCGCTGGGAATGGCCGCGCAGGTATACATCCTTGGCTTCCATCGCGTTGATGAGCGTTTCAGCGATGTTGACGGACATGTCGCGCATCGCCAGCTTCTCGCTCTCGAGCTCGACGGTGCGGAGCGCTACCTCGTCGCGGATATGTCGCTCCACCCGTTGACGCTCGAGATGCCGCTCGCGCTTCTGCAAGGCGCGCCGTATCGCCAGGTGCAGCTCGTTGAGCTCCATCGGCTTGATGAGATAGTCGGATGCGCCGCAGGCAAGCGCTTCAATTGCGGTCGGAGCGTCGTTGACCGCCGAAAGCATCACGACGGCCAGATCGGGGTCGATGACGAGCGCCTTCGTCACGACCTCGATCCCCGACATTCTGGGCATCCGAACATCGCAGAGCAGGATGTCGAATCGTGCCGACGCAAGCTTCTCCAGCGCCTCGGCGCCGGAGGCGGCGGCGCAAACGTCGAAACCGCGGGTGCGCAGGAACCTGGTGAGCGCTCTCCGAATCGCCTCTTCGTCGTCCACGACGAGCGCAAGCTCGGGCGTGGCCGCTCCTTCCGCGGCTGGCGGCGCCGGAAAGGCGGCGTTCTCCGGTTCCCGGAGGACAAGCAGATCATTCATTGTGTGTCTTCCTCGAGAACAGGGACGAACGGCGATGCTTCCGTTGCCGGAAGCGTAATGCGGAACAGGGCGCCTGCGCCGGGCGAACTTTCCACGGAAAGCGATCCGCCGTGTGACCGGATGATGCCGTAGCTGACGCTGAGCCCCAACCCGGTGCCGGCGCCCTCGGGCTTCGTCGTGAAGAATGGCTCGAAGATGCGATTGCGGACATCGACGGTCATCCCCGCGCCGGTGTCACGCACTTCAATGCAGACCCGATCACCTCGATCGGCGGTCCTTATCGTAAGGCGACGCGTACTCTCGGATGCCATCGACTGTTCCGCGTTCACGATCAGGTTGAGAAGGACCTGCTGGAGCTGGCGGTCATCGCCCTGCACGCGCCGGAGTTTGGGGGCCAGCGATAGGCGTACATTCACGTTTCCGGTACTGAGTCCGTATTTCCGAAGACGGAGCGTCTGATGGATTATTTCGTTGATGTCGATGGCGGCGACCCGTGGCTCCGTCTTGCGGGCGAAGGCGAGCAGGCCGCTGACGACGACCATTGCGCGATCGGCTTCCCGCCTTATGTAGTTCACGGACTCGCACTGGTCGGCGGTAAGCGACTCTTCCGCGAGCAGCTGTGCAAACGCCGAGATGGCCATCAGCGGGTTGTTCAGCTCGTGCGCTGCACCGGCCACCAGCTCACCTAACGCAGCCATCTTGTCCGATTGACGGAGCTGCTCGGCAACCCGGTGCTCATCGGAGAGGTCGCGAGTCGCCGATACCGAACCCAGCGCGTGCCCATCCTCGTCGTGGATTGGCGTGACTGTAATCGCGGCGTAGAACTCGGTGCCATCGGCGCGGCAGTGTATCTGCTCACCGCCTTGCAAGGAAGCACTGCCGTCGGTGTGCGCCCGCAGCATAGCGAACGGCTGGCCAATCATGTTGCTGGGCGGGTGACCATAGACGGTCGTCGCCGCGACGTTGGCGTAGCGAATCGTCTCATTGACGCCGCAGACGAAGACCGGCTGGTCGAGGGTGGCCAGAGCCGTCGCCAGAAGACGATGCCAATTCTGCTGCCGCCGCTCGTCCTCGCGCATGAGCACGCTGTCGACCGCGAGGGCCATCGCCGGAGCAAGGCGCTCGAGCGTTTCGCGATCCACATCATTCGTTTCGCTGCCGTCGGCAGTCACCACGCCCAGCGCACCGATGCGGCGGCGGTCCGACGCCAACGGCAGCAACAGGCCGGACGTCCAGCGCCATGGCTGTATGCCGCCGACCTCGCCGGGCGCCTCGGCCTCGGTCATCCGCTCGCCGCGAAGCTCACGCAGGGATCCCTGAGCCGCGACATAACGAAACACCGCTTCGCCATTCGATCCCGAGGTATGCGCGGCTAGTGCCAGTCCCTCGAAAGGCACGATGCGGGCAATCTCGGACAGCATTTCATCCGCCGCGTCAGGCAGCGACTCCGCGGCCAAGGCGATGCGGGCGAGTGCCGCCACGGCGGCGAACTCGTCACGATTCCGGCGCTCCGACTTGGCAAGCAGCCGCGCCTGGCGGCGTGCCTGCTGTGCTTCCCGAATGACCTGGGCATTCTCGATCGCGATCGTCGCGTGATGCGCTAGTGCCATCAGCAACTCCTCATCCTCCGCCGTGAAGTCGCGGACAGTGTCGCCGAAAACCATGATCGCACCGATCGCACGACCCTCGCGCAAGAGGGGCGCGGCGACCGCGTTCTCGACACCCGCCGGATAGTTGGAGGCAGTCCACGGCCAGGGTTCCCTGTCGGCGGACAGTCGATTGGATCGCAGCGGCCGCTTGAGCCGCACGCAGTCGCCACCTAACGTTCCGTTCAGCGGTGCCCGGATTCCCTCGTCGCCGCACCCCACGCCCGCCCCCGCCACCACCGCCATATCATCCACGTCGATGAGTCCTACGCGCGATCCGCTCCCGCCGAGAAGCTCGGCGGCGTGGCGGGCAATGAGCGCGAGGGTGGCATCGAGATCGCCGGCCCCGTTGATGTGCGCAATGATCTCGGGCAGTGCGCAGGCTGCTCGCACGGCGTGCTCGGTGCGTTCCAGCAGGCGACGTAGGAGGTCGGCTGACGCATCGCCAGCCGCCATGGTAGCGAGCAGCTCATTCTGCAGCAGAACGAGCGACTCGAAAGCGCCGGAGCCCGGTGCGGCGATCGCAGGATTTAGCGCGGCAGGCATCGGAATCGACAGGTGGAGCACGGTTAGCGTCATGGAACCACGTGAGACTCGACGATCTCGCCAAATCCCACATCCGCCACTTCCGTGTCTCGGCCGCGTCGGACGGGTGCCCGCCTCGCGGGCTTCCCATCTCCAGTGTCGGCTCAGCCGGCCACAAACTCCACTTCTACCGGGTGGGGAATGATTCCGGCGGCTACGCCGCGACTCAGCAGTACGCCAACCGCCCGCCGTCCCTTCTCACCGTAATCAAGCGTCCAGTCGTTGACATACATCCCCACGAAAGTATCGGCCTTGGTGCGATCCAGCCCACGTGCGAATTGCATGGCGTGATCGAGTGCAGCGGCGCGGTGTTCTAACGCATACGCGATACTGGCGCGTAAATGGCGCGAAATCTTGAGCATCAAGTCGTCGCCGAGGTCCTTTCGGATGACGTTGCCGCCAAGGGGCAGTGGCAGCCCGGTCTCGCCAAACCACCACTCGCCGAGATCGACGAGCATGTGCAGCCCCCGATCGGCGTAGGTTAGCTGGCCCTCGTGAATGAGGAGACCTGCGTCCACCTTCCCCTCCACCACTGCGTCCTCGATCCGATCGAAGGGCACGGGCACCGCCTCGAAGTCAGGCAGGTAAAGCCGAAGGGCCAAATACGCGGTGGTCATCGGACCCGGGATAGCGATGCGGCGGCCGCGAAGCGCGTCGCGGCTTACCGGCTCGCGAGCCACCAGGCGGGGCCCGTACCCATCTCCCATCGATGAGCCATGGGGCAGCAGAGCGTACCGATCGGCAAGGTAGGCGTACGCGTGGATGGACACCGCCGTGACCTCGAGCTCGCCGCGCAGCGCGCGTTGATTGAGACTCTCTATGTCCTGGAGCTCGTGCACGTAGCTGAGTCCTTCGGTATCGATCTTCCCTTCGGCGAGCGCGTAGAACATGAATGCGTCGTCCGAATCCGGGCTGTGCGCTACGTGGATGACACGCGCGGCGGGGGTCGTCAGGGCCATGGCAGCGATTCGATGAAGGTGGTAGCCTAACGCGACGGCGTGTCGTTGCGGGCGCGCGCCTGCTCGACGGCAGCGTTGATGTCGTTGCGGTGCACGGAGTATTCCGGAAGATTGCGGGTTTCCTCCGTCGGCGTGGCGCTCAGGAGGCGGCGCTCGAAGTCAGCGGCGGCTGCGTCGTCGCCGGAGCGGCGAGCGGCGCTCGCCGCCAGTATCAATCCCAGCAGATGTGTGGGCTGAACGGAAAGAATGGAGTCGGCTTGCGCGCGGGCGAGTAGAGGAACACCCGCCACTTCGGCAATACGCCCGAGATCGTAGCGCACGTCGGCATCTCGCGGCTCGAGGATCAGGTGCGCCTGGATAGCCATCTGCGCGAAGAACTGGAGCGTGTCTTCCCTCCCCGCCGCGGCGAAGTCCAGGCTGTCGCGCGCACGCTCCTCGGACAGCAGCATCACGCGATCGAACAGCCTGATGGCACGCTCGCGATCGGTCATCTGCGAGATATCCGGCGCGCGGACGCCGCCGGACTGCTCGCCCAGCATCGCCTGCGGCAGGGCATTGAGCGGTGCGTCCCGTTGATCCCCGCCCGCGGCGCCGACACGCTGTGAGGCGAAAACGGCGATCAGCGCCACAAGCGCAATTGCGGCGAACGCCCATGGCAGGGCAACGTCGCGCTTGGTGGTGACATCCATGGTCGGCGCACCGCCCGCCACGGGCACCCCGCAATGGTGGCAGAATCGCGCGCCGGGTGACAGGCCGCCCGCGCAGGATCCGCAGGCTGATCCGGTGAGCGATGTGCCGCAGGCGGAACAGAACCGGCCATTCGCGGCTGTGCCGCAGCTGGGGCATGTGCCGGAGGGGGGAGATGCAGGGGGCGTCATGGCGGGAAATGTAGCCGACGGCGATCCCCTAATGCACCGCGCGGCGCGCCAGGAAGGCACGTCGCGCGGCTGATACCGGGCAACTTTGATCAGCTCACCGTGATCTGCTCTATCATGCCGTGCATGAAGTGCGGGATGAAGCAAATGAGTGCGTACTCGCCCGGCTGCAGGTCCACTTCCAGCAGATTGGCTTTGCCGGGCGTGATGCCGACCCCCAGATGACTCGAGGGCGTAATCGATGTTTCCTTTCTGATTCTTCTGATCCCTCGGCCTATCGAGGCAGGCGGAACAGCAACCACAGATTTCGCAGATTTCGCAGATGAAAGCTGCCTATCAACTGGTCAGTTTCATCTGCGCAATCGGCGTAATCTGCGGTGTCCATTCTGTTGCTTTTGTATGCTCCATGTGCCGCCGTAGGTGGGAGGAACAGCAACACAGATTTCGCAGTTTCGCATATGAAAACGCCTATCAGCTGGTCTGTTTCATCTGCGCAATCGCGGCCCTATCTGCGGTTTCTCCATAGTCAGGGACCATCGTGCTCGTGCTCGGCGGTGCTGTCAGGCGCCACCGGCACGTCGGACAGATGCTCCTGCACGACGACCCACTCTCCGCCCCTCCGCACGAACACTGCAGTCCACGCGCCGGCAATCGTATGCGGCCGGCCAAGGGGCGTGTGATGCGGAATGGAGTAGGTGGCCGTCACCGCCGCGGCGTCGCGGGTCAGCACATCCACATAGATGTCACCCCAAACCCACTCCGGATCGCGCATGTTCTGCCCCACGCTCTCCCAGAACGATCCGATCGCAGACTCGAGTGCCGCCTTGCTGGTCGTAACCTGTCCAGCGGCCGCGGCTACCACTCGTCCGCTATCCGGATAAAGCGACAGCAGCCTCTCCGGGACGCCGTTCCGCGAGAAGTCGTAAGCCTGCGCGATGAGACCGGTCAGCGTATCGGCGATGGCCTTCCGCTCAGCGTCACTCACTTGCCGAATCGCCGAGGATCCCGGGTCGCACGCCGCTAGGGCGAGCACGGCGATCGGCGCCGCGAGTCGAAGTCTCATGACCCAGCTCGAGCGCAAAGGAAGGACCGCCGTAGCTGAGTGTCGTGTGACCTGTTCATGCATTGGGGGCGCGGCGGATGTCCTCGTTCAGCGACAGACACTGTCCGGATTCGGGGACGCAGCAGTTCGGCGATCGTGCGTTGGTGGTCATTTTCCTCATGCTGGAGTCGGCGCAGCCCATGCACTTGCGCAAACTTGCCCTTTCCGGGCGAACCGCCCCACGGTATTGATCAGCAGGAGGACGCTGTGCGTACCACCCGAACAATCGCGATGGCCGCAGTAGCGATGACCGTTGCTGCGTGCAACCAGCCCAAGGCATCAGCGCCGGATGAGGCATTGAGCCGCGACCTTGCCATCGCTGCGTCCGAAGCGATGGAGCTTGCGCCAAATGGTAGCACGCACCCGCTGTTGGCCTCGGAGGTATCGCCGCCGGTCTCCGTCGCGCAACGTCACTCGGTCACGAAGAAGCCGTCGCCGAACGTCGAGCCACTTCCCGAACCGGTGAGTATCGAGCCGGCCGAAGTGGTAGCCATCGCCGATGTGCCGCAGATGACCGAGGCTCCGGTTGGGGTGCCGGTCGATGTCGATCGCCCCGCGCCGGCGCGCCGTCCGGCTCCGATGCCGGTCGACTATCCGGTCAACGGCGGCGAAGGACCGAACGACGGCGGCGGCATTGGGACCATCATAGGCGTCGTGATTCGTGGCGGAGCTGTGGGCCACGACGACTGCAAGATTCACCCTCCCGGCCGCGGGGGAAACGTTGCGGTCGGCACACGCGGTCCGATCGGCATAGCGCGAGGACCGGCGATCCGCGGCGGAGTCGCGATAAACAATCGCCTTCCGAGGCGGACGGTAGGGACCTTTCCGCGATAGCATTTTCCGAGGTGCTTGTGCCTCAAGAAAGCTCCGGCCGACGCCGGAGCTTTCTTGCGTTAGCCGGTGGCGACTCGATCGCTTCCCGATGTAACCCTGCCGAAGCGGGTTCGTCCTTCTAACGCGCACAAGAGGGGCCTTCGCCCGTTCCCAGCGCGTGAGAATTCTCTAATCGTCGCTGGCCCGAAGAGCCCGGAGGCTGATCGGTGCGAAACTGGATAATCGCTGCCTGTTTGCTGCTCGCCGGGTGCAATGGCGGCAGCGATACGTATCGTCTTGGAGCGGCAGGTCCCTGGACCGAGCGGTATGGTGCCATGAACCGCCGCGGCATCGAGCTGGCACTGGAGCACATCAACAGCCGCGGGGGTGTCCGTGGCCGCAAGCTCCAGGTCGTTATGCGCGATGACGAAGGAAGCGGAGAAAAGGCCGCGCGCATCGCCGGTGAGTTCGTCCGTGATCCCTCGATCATTGCCGTCGTCGGACACGTTAATTCCGGCGCGATGGTCGCCGCGGCGAACGTCTACGACGGCCATCTGCCGGCGGTGGCGACTACCGCCACGTCACCCGATCTGACCGGGATCTCGGCGTGGGTTTTTCGAGTCATCTCCAGCGACTCGACCAATGGCGAGGACCTCGCCAGGTTCTCCGGTTCGCTGGGGCATCGGCGCGCGGCCATCCTCTACGAGAACAATCCTTACGGCCGCGGACTCACCCGGTCGTTCGAACGGAACTTCGCCGGTGAGGTGATCAGCACGGATCCGATCGGCGAAGATGGTCTGCAGGACTTCGAGCCGTTCATCGCCTATCTAAAGACCACGCGTCCGGATGTGGTATTCGTCGCCGGAACCGAGCAGTCGGGGCTGGCGCTGCTGCGCGAGGCCCGACGGCAGGGACTCAACAGTGCCTTCATGGGCGGCGATGGATGGACCGGCTTGGTGATGGACACAGTCGCTTCCGAAGGCGTTTATGTGGGCGCGCCGTTCAGCGCGGCTGATCCGCGCGCCGCGGCCCAGCAGTTCGTTTCCACCTTTCGCGGCAAGTATGGCATGACACCGGATGGGAACGCGGCGCTGGGCTACGATGCCACCATTCTACTGGCGAGGGCGCTGGAAGCCAGCGGGGCCGACCGCGAAGGCGTGCGCAACTGGCTGGCCGGCCTTACCAGCCAGAGCGCGTACCGCGGCGTCACCGGACCGATCCGCTTCGGTGCCGGCGGAGACCCGGTGGGGAAGGGATTCGTGATGACACAGCTGCAGCGCGGTGTGCTCGTCGTGCAGGGAGAACCGCAGTGACCGGCCGCACTGGCTCGATCAGCATTCGTGCGCGCCTGACGATAGGCTTTGGGGTCATCGTCCTGTTCCTGGCAATGGCCGGCATGTTCGGCCGAATGTCCATGCTCGAGACGTCACGTGTCATTCGCTTGACCCTGGCGGAGGTGCAGGAAGATTCCCGCCTGGCGTCGCAGCTCACCGCGGTGCTGGCGCAGGCGACCAGCGCCGCTGCCCACTATCTCAGTGACCGCGACTCGGCTTCCGCCGCCGAGTTCCGCGAGCTCGGATGGACGGCGCACAACGTGCAGCGAAGGATGAGCGCGCTGCCTAACCAGACGAGTGAGGAGATCGCGGCGGTGGCCGGCATCGATGCGTCGTTGTCGGAAATGGAGGTGCGTTACGCGCGCGCGCACCGCCTGGCCGACCTGGGGCGCACGACGGCGGCACACGCCGAGGCCGAGCACGTCCGCGAGATCGTGCGGGACATGATGTCCCGGGTTGAACGGCTCGGCGAGCTGAAGTCGGAAAAGGTCGCCGGAGCGTCCGAGCAGCTGCGCCGCGAGGCGGAACAGCGCGCCTGGCTGCTGGTGACGATCGTGACACTCGCGGTGTTCGTGGCAGTCGCGCTCGTCTACAGCACCATGCACTCCATTTCTCACCCGCTCGCCAAACTTGTTGAGCACGCCAACGCGCTCAGCCGGGGAGAGCTCGCCTCGCGTACCGAGGAGCGGATGCCTGGCGAGTTGCAGGTACTCGCCAACGCGATGAATGCCACCAGCCACTCGCTATCGGATATCGTCACCGGGGTAGCTCGTACCTCTGATGATGTGGCGACCTCCGTGGGACAGCTGGTCGGTGTCTCCGAACAGATCTCGCAATCGGCCTCCCAGGTGGCGAATGCGATGCACGATGTGAGCGAAGGAGCCGAGGATCAGGTGGAGCAGCTTCGCGCAGTCGATGCCGCCTTGCAGGACGCGCGCGTTCGCGCCGGACTGGTGGTGGCGGGCGCCGACGAGGTCAATCAGTTGGCGCAGGAGATCGAGTCTTCGGCCGAGTCGAAGCGGGCACAGATAGAGCGCGCGTTAGGAATACTCGTCGACATGCGCGGCGTGGTGCAGCGGGCCGCCGCCGAGGTCACGACCCTCAATCGCACGACGACGGAGATCAACGGCTTCGTGACGTCGGTAAGCCAGATTGCCGAGCAGACGAATCTACTGGCGCTCAACGCCGCTATCGAGGCAGCCCGTGCGGGAGATGCCGGCCGCGGGTTTGCCGTCGTTGCCGACGAGGTGCGCAAGCTCGCCGAACAGGCGCAGGGCGCGGCACGCGACATCGTTCAGCTCACGCACGTGGTGAGCTCACGAGTGGGAAGCACCTCGAGCGCGATGGAAGCCGGGGTCTCGAAAGTGGGCGAGATCGAGCGGGTGTCGCTGGAACTGGACAGTGCGCTGACGACGATCACGGAATCCGCCGAGCGCACGCGACTGGCGGCGGGACGAGTGACCCAGGCGGCGCAGGAGAATGCTGCGTCAGTAATGAGCGCCGCGGCAGGGATTGCGTCCATTGCGCGAACGGCCGAAGGCCACGCCGCCGCGGCCGAGGAGGTTTGTGCCAGCGCTCAGGAGCAGAGCGCGGCGTGCGAGGAGATGAACTCCGCATCGAGCGAACTGCTCGCCGGTTCAGCGCAACTCCGCGACCTGGTTCGCGGCCTGCAACCGGAAAACGCGAAGGGAGAGGGAGAGCCTCCCCCGCCCGAGCCTATCAATCCGCGGAAGGTTTCTCACGCCAGACTGGCGACGGTTGGCAGCTGAGAGGGTCGGGGGTCGGGGGTCGAGGGTCGGGATTCCAGGTTGAAGATCGTGCCGGTATTCGCACTTCGCCCTGCGCTTCGCCCCTCACCCCTC
>CAZPCC010000335.1:0-4659 GCA_964584905.1 uncultured Gemmatimonadaceae bacterium
ATGGTGGTGTGGGGGGGGGTGGTAAAACCGGGGATCGCGGTAATGGGTATTCGGGAATCGGCAAACGGCCCCGCACCCGGAACCCCGCTCGCCGATTGGGGCGCCACTTCTTCCCGTTTCCCGTTCCCCGATTCCCGATTCCCGAAGCGAATTTCTGCTCCCTCACTCCTCCCTATCCAGTTCCGCTGCGCGGTCTTCGTCGAATCCGACCAGTCGATCCAGTCCAGGTTCTTGAGCAGCCGTTCCGCGTAGTCCGTGATGCGGAAGAACCACTGATCCAGAAAGCGCTGTTCGACCGGAGTTCCGCATCGCTCGCACGCGCCGGCGATCACCTGCTCGTTAGCCAGGACGGTCTTGCACGAGGGGCACCAGTTGACCGCCGCGTCTTTCTTGTAGGCGAGGCCGCGCTCGTAGAGCTTGAGAAAGATCCACTGCGTCCACTTGTAATAGGCAGGGTCGGTCGTCGACAACTCGCGGCTCCAATCGACCATCAACCCGGACGCGCGTAGCTGGCGGCGGAAATTGCCGATGTTCCGCGGGATCAGCTCCATCGGATGGACGCCGACCTTGAGCGCGAAATTCTCCGAGTGGATGCCGAACGCGTCGAAGCCGATCGGCTCGAAAACCGTGTGCCCCTGCTGTCTGCGGAATCGTCCCTGGATGTCGTTGCCGGTGAACGCGTACAGGTTGCCGATGTGCAGCCCTTCCGCGGACGGATAGGGAAACATCATCAGCTGGTAGTAGGGCCGCTCGCCGTGCTCCAGGTCAGGGGAATTGGTCCCCTCCTCCTGCCACCGCGATTGCCACTTCTGCTCGATGGATGATGCGTCGTAGGCCGCCGGCTCGTCTGCCGCGCGGTCGCGAGATGTGCTGGGTGTTGTCATGGATCGTCCTCTATTCGGGAATCTAGCGGTCGCTTTCTGAGCGGACCACAGGCAGAGTGGGATTGGCGGCGCCAGCCAATTCCCCTATCGCCGAGCTGAATTCCCGGTTCCCAGTTCCTATTCCTGATTCCTGCTTCTCATGCGTCACGCCCCCTCCCGGCTCTCCGACCTCGCGCGATTCGACGAGAAGCACGACTCGCTGCGCCGACGCCTGGTGGTCTGGCTCGGCACCGCGTCGCTGCTGCTCGTCGCCGCACTGGCATGGGGGAGCTACTCGTGGATCGAGCGCGCTCTGCACCGGCAGATCTCAACGCAACTCTTCGATGTGGCGCAGCGCTCCGCCTCACTGGTAGACCGTACGCTGACGGACCGGACCAGGAGCGTGCGCATGTTGGGCAACGCGCCGATGGTGATCGATGCGGCGGTGCAGGGCGCTGCGAGAGCACGCGAACTGGGGTTGGCGACTTTCCCCATCGCCGACTTGGAGTCCCGTTTCAAGAGCAACCGGTCGCTCGCCGTGGCTCCGCGGACGCGCGACTATCTGCTCGAATTGCTGCCGATCGCCGACATCGCCGAAGTGCTGGTCACCGACGATGCCGGTCTGAACGCAGTGACCAGCGGTCTCACCTCCGACTTCGTCCAGCGCGATGAACAATGGTGGGTCGAGGCAATCAATGCCGGTGTGACGGGTCCGGTCGCCTCGCTCGATGAATCCGCGGAAATCATCAGTGTGTCCATTGCGGCTACCGTGCGGCCCAACGAGGCTAGCAAGGCGCTCGGGGTCATCAAAGTCGTGTTCGGCGTAAAGGATCTCGATTTCGAGCTCGCGCGCGCGGCGCAACGCTCGGGCGTGGAGGTTGCCCTGCTCAACGAGGACGGTGGAGTGATTGCCGGTTCGGTGCGCGGAGAGCGGCTCGTCCCGATCACGGGCCTGGCGATGGAGGATGCCGGCACCAGTGTGCGGTTGCGTGAGTTCATGGGCAGCGACTCCCTCATCTACTGGTCGGCCTCGGCGCCGGCCGCCGACGGCCGGTGGCGGGTGGTGGCGTACCTGGGCGAGCACCTGGCACTGGCGCCGCTGGCCGAAGCCCGACTGGCGATCCTCGGTGCGTCGGCCGGACTGATCGCGTTGATGACCTTTGCGTTAGGCTTCGTCGGCAGGCACGTAGCGCGGCGGGTAACCGATCCCGCGGAAACGCTGGCCACGGCCGCCGAGCGCGTGGCGACGGGCGATCTGACGGTTTCGGTGCGCGTTCACTCGACGGAGAATGACGAGGTCGCAAGGCTGGCGCGCGGTGTCGGCGAAATGATCGGAGATCTCCGCCGGCTGGTAACGACCATTCGCGATTCAGCCAACGAAGGCGCGGCTATGAGCGCCGAGATTACGGCGGGCACCGAACAGATGTCAGCCGCCGCCTCGCAAATGGCGCATACATCGAGTGAGCTGAGCGAACAATCCGCTGAAATGGCGCGAACCATTCAGGAGACGGCCGAGTCGGCGGCAGGGCTGCTGCGAATCTCGGAGCGCGCGAACCTGCAGGCGAACGCCGGTGTGGAACGCACCACCCACATGCGCCAGCTCGCGCGCGCCAACCGGTCCCGACTCGACGAAAGCGCGCGCGCTCTGGAGCTCCTCTCCAGTGAGGCGCAGAGCACCGCGGCGGCGTCCGACTCCCTCGCCGAGGCGTCTGAGCAGATTCGAGCATTCGTCTCGCTGGTTCGCAAGATCGCGCGGCAGAGCAAGCTGCTCGCTCTCAACGCGTCGATGGAAGCGGCGCGTGCCGGTGTTCAAGGCGAAGGCTTTGCCGTGGTGGCAAACGAGATCCGGAAGTTGGCGGCAAGTTCGAACGAGGCGGCCGAGCGAACGGAGACCCTGGTCAACACGGTGCTCATGCGAGTCGACGAGTCGCGCCGCTCGAGTCGGCGCACGGTCGAGACGGTGACCGGTGTGAGGCGGGCTACTCGCGAGGCGGGCGATTCGTTCTCGCAAATCGAGCGTGCGATGGCCGAGTCGCAGGAGTGGGTCGAGACGCTGGAGCGATCAGCACGGGATTCGAGTCAGCATGTAGGCGAGATCACCGCCAGGCTTGAATCGCTGTCACGCGGCACGGAGAGCTTCGCCGCGGCGATGGAACAGGTAGCAGCGGGCAGCGAGCAGCAAAGCGCCAGCACTCAGGAGATCGCCGCCGCGGCCTCGGCGCTGGCGGAGTCGTCGCGCCAATTGACCGCATTGGTAGCGACGTTCACGCTGGAGCACAGCGCCGTCAATGCGGAGTCGACGTCGTTCATTGGCGGCACGCCGCCACGTGCGCCGACACCGGCGTTCAACGTGGCGATTCCGGCCGAGGCGTAACGCTCGGGCTGCGGCATCGATCAGGAGGTCGCTGGGGACCGCCGGATCCCGCCACATTCGGATTGCTAGCCACTGCGCTTCCATAGATAGGCGCAGTCTTCGATCCGCACGCCGCCGGTATCAGCGACCGCGAACCGGGAACCCTCGTACAGTGCCGCGGAGCCATACCGCCCGTCCTTGGCCACCGCGTAGAAATTCAGGTTGAAGGTCGGACGCTGCTGCTCATCGAGCAGCCTCGGCTCGGTCATCGAGACGACGCGCTCGAGGGTCTTGAGACAGGCCTCGCGAGGCGCCAGCCCCTGCCGCATGAACTCGACGGTGAGAAACGCGCCGCACACCTTGATGTTGGCCTCTCCCCGCCCCGTTGAACCGGCGGCGCCGACGGTGTTGTCGCAATACTGGCCGGCGCCGATTATCGGGCTGTCACCAGCGCGACCGGGGAGCTTCCACGAAAGGCCGCTCGTCGTCGTCACTGATGCGATGGCACCCGTCGCCGTCACCGCGTTCATGTTGATCGTTCCCGACGTGAACTTGATACGTACATCGTCATCGTGGTCGAGCCAGTTGTCGCCGGTGTTCTGATTCGCTTTCCAGCGCAGCCAGTCCTGCCGCGATTTTTCCGTGAGCAGATTCTGCTCGGTGAAGCCCATAGCCAACGCGAATTTTTTTGCGCCTTCGCCAACGAGCATGATGTGATCGGTATAGTCCATCACCGCCTTGGCGACGAGCGACGGCGTGGCGATCCCCTCCAGCGCGGCGACCGCGCCTGCTCGGCGCGTAGGGCCGTGCATGCAGCTGGCGTCGAGCTGGACCACGCCATGCTCGTTTGGCAGCCCGCCGAGCCCCACGGACTGATCATCCGGATCGAGCTCCTGAATATTGACGCCGGCGATGATTGCGTCGAGCGGATCGTTACCACCGATCAGCATGTCGTACGCCCGCTTGACGCCGCGCTCGCCGTTGGCTGAAGCGATAACGACATGACCGGCCGCCGGCGCCGCGTTGCGTGCCGTGGCAGCCTGCGCGTTGGCCGCCCCAGCGAGCGGTGCAACCGCCGCCACCGCTACTCCCGCTGCGCCGCGCCTGAGGAAATCACGCCGTTCCATCGCTCGCCTCCTTGAAGTTCTTACTGCGCGGGGATTCCGCGAGAATCAGCCGAGCGCCCGCTACCGAGACCAGGCTCGACTGAATGCCATCAGCGCAAACCACAGATTCGCCGATCAATCCTCCAGGCTTGAACAACGGCGATAACCACAGATTGCGCAGAGTACGCAGACTAATCGCTAGGCGGCTATCCGGACGCGACATTCCGGAAGAAAAAACACAGTAACGACAAGACACGCTGGAGGCCGGTCCCCCGCACCCATCTGCGTAATCTGCGTAATCTGCGGTTCGCAGTTTCCCGGTTGGACGCATGGACTG
>CAZPCC010000336.1:0-13925 GCA_964584905.1 uncultured Gemmatimonadaceae bacterium
TCCGCGCCCTTGCCACGCTGCTCGACGCCGAGATGCCGATCGTCGAAGGCAGCGAGATCAACGACAATCCGTTCGCTCCGATTTCCCGGTTCGCCAGGTTGCGGCTGACCGAAGCAGGCGACGATACACCTATCGACTGGGTGGGCCGCGAGGCTCGGTACGTGGAGAAGCTCGCTACGCCTGACGTGACTGTCGCCGACATCATCGGCGATCTCGATCCGATCAAGGCGGCCCGCGGCGGCCATGCATTCGCCGACGAGCTGACCATCCATTACGGAATGCTGCCGCGCGCCAACCGCGGAATCTTCGCCCTCAACGAGCTGCCCGACCTCGCCGGCAAGATCCAGGTAGCGATGTTCAACATCATGCAGGAAGGAGACGTGCAGATCAAGGGATACCCGGTCCGCCTCCCGCTCGACGTTCTCCTCTGCTTTACGGCGAATCCCGAGGACTACACGGCTCGCGGCAAGATCATAACGCCGCTCAAGGACCGGATAGGCAGCGAGATTCTGACTCACTATCCAGAGGACGTGCAGCTCGGCATCGAGATTACCCGGCAGGAAGCCTGGACGGGACGCGAACTGCCTGTACGCATTCCGGATATCGTTTCCGAAGTGATCGAGCGCGTGGCGTTCGAGGCACGCACCGACAAGCGAATCGACAAGCGCTCGGGCGTCTCGCAGCGAATGCCGATCACCGTCACCGAGCTCGCCGTATCCAACGCCGAGCGCCGAACGTTGCGCGCGGAAGAGGAGGAGATCGTCCCGCGGATAAGCGACATCTATGCAGCGCTTCCCGCGATGACGGGCAAGATCGAGCTCGAGTACGAAGGGGAGCTGATCGGCAGCCACGCCATCGCGCGCGAACTGATCCGCCGCGCGGCCGACGCCGTGTTCGATGGTCGCGCCGGAGGTTGCAACACCGACGACGTGGTCATCTGGTTCGACGAAGGAAACGCGCTCGAGGTAGGTGACGAGGTGGGCGCGCGTGCGATGCTCGAAGGCTTTCAGCGGGTGCCCGGCCTGGTCGCGCTGGTACGAAAGGTAGGGCTGGCGACCGAAGGCGACACGCCAGGGACCGTCGCCGCTTGCGAGCTGGTTCTCGAGGCGCTGGTCGCGCGCAAGAAGATCTCACGCTCCGATGCCGGACGATACGGCAGGGCCACGGCGCCCGAGCGCCGGAGGCCTAACCAGGATCTGTTCGGCGGCGGCTTCTCGGCCTGATGGCCGTCACGCGTGCCGTGGTGCGCGTGCGTCAGGCAACCCCCGACGACCTCGGCATGGTCGTCGAGCTGCGCCTGGCGCTCGTCACCGAGCACCGGAGCAACATCATCTATGGCCGAACGCGCCACGACATGCTCGCCCGCGCACAGAAGCTCTTTCTCTCGCAGCTTCGCTCTCCCCGGGAAATTACCCTGCTCGCCGATCGAGCCGGCCAGGTGGTTGGGATTCTACGGTGCGTGGACACCGCCGGCCACCCGTTGCTGTACCCCGATCGGTACGGATACATCTCATCTGTGTTCGTACGGCCCGAAGCGCGCCGTCACGGCGTGCTGCGCGCCCTGCTGCTCTCCGCGGAGCGCTGGTGCCGCGAGCGAGGTCTCGACGAACTGCGCCTGCATAACGCCGCAGACAATCCGCTGTCCAACGCCTCGTGGGAGGCACTCGGCTTCGGTATCGCCGAGCACCTGCGCATCCGCCGGCTGCCGGCGGAGGAGTAGCTCACCATGGCCGTTATCACGGTTTCGCGCATGTACGGCTCCGGCGGCTCAGAGGTCGCCCGAAGCATCGCGACCGCGCTAGGCTGGTCGCTGCTGGACAACGCATTGGTCGACGCCGTAGCGCAGCGGCTGGGAGTGACAACCGCGGATGTCGAAGCGGTCGAAGAGCGAGTTCCGACTCTCGTTCAGCGGCTGGCCGACGCAATGGTCTTCACCTCGCCCGAACTCGCCCCCGCCACCACCGAGGCCCCAATGCCACCGAGCGACGAACGCGTGGTCGAGGTGACTCAGCGGATAATTTCCGAGGCGGTAGCGGCCGGAAACGTGGTGCTCGTCGGCCGCGGCGCGCAGTGCATGCTCGCCGCGAGACGAGACGCGCTGCACGCCTTCTGCTATGCTCCAATGGACGCGCTGATCGCCCGAGTGGCCGCGCGCCGCGGGATTACACTCGACGAGGCGCGACACGAGGTGGAGGAGATCAACTCCCAACGCGAGCATTATGTGAAGGCGCACTGGAAGCGGAAATGGAAGGCACATGAGAACTACCATCTTTGCCTGAACACCGGCTGGTTAGGTACGGAGTGCGCGGCCGATCTCGTGCTCGCTGCCGCGCGGAAGTGCCTGGGCATCTGATGTCGGCCCTGCGATACGGTACAGCGCCCCTCGTCGCGCCGGTGGTGGCGCTGATCGCGCTGGCCTGCGCGCAGGAGCCGGCGCGGGTCGGTGAGGTGCGCGCCTACCGGGAGCGGCTCGGCTCATTGGCGAGCGCCGAAACGAGCGCGTCAGTGCCGCGCGGGCGGTACGCGCTCTCGGTGGTGAGTCTGCGGAGTACGGAAGGGGTAACCGCCACCGGCCGTCTGCTCCGACCGGTCACCGGAATCTGCCATCCGGCGGTGCTCCTCCAGAATGGCCGGGAAGAGAACAGCGCCGTGATCGGCCGCCTCCCAGACGAATTTGGCGATGTGGTGGTGCTCGCGCTCGACTATCCCGATGCGATGCCGATGGCGATTCAGTTGAGCGACGTCGTGCAGCATCGGGACCGGCTGCATAACGCCGCGAAGGCCATACCTTCTCAGTTCCTGCTGGGGGCCGAGTATCTGGCGCGGCGAAGCGATGTCGACAGCACACGTCTCGCGATCGCCGCGACATCCTTTGCCGTGCCGTTCGCGACGATAGCCGCGGCGGCGGATCCTCGTTTCAGGAACGTGGCACTGATTTACGGCGCCGGCGATCTTCCGAAGGTTTTGGCCGCGAACCTCGACCTCGACCCGGCATTTCTGCGCCGCCCCGCTGCATGGCTGGCGATGCGCCCGTTCGCCGAGTTCGCGCCGGAACGGTTCATTCAGCACATTTCGCCAAGGCCGATAATCATGGTCAACGGCATCGATGATCCGCAGATGCCGGCCGAGGCGGCGCGAGCGCTTTACAGGGCGGCGCGCGATCCCAGGGAGATGATCTGGATGCGAACGGGGCACCTCATGCCGACCGACAGCGCGCTGATCCGCGCCCTGGTCGACACGGCGATGGCGAGAATGCCGGTGCTGCAGGACAATGTTGCCACAGCGTGCGGAGCGAACGACCACTGAACAGACGCAACTCCGGCGAGATCCGACGACATGGTGCGAGGCGGATTTCCGGCCCACCGATTACGCAGATGCCGCTGAACCCGATCGATGTCGGTCGCCCCATCTGCGAAATCTGCGTAATCTGTGGTTCCGCTCTTGTTTGTCTTTTCTGAACACCAAGATTCTGCCTCGCCATCCCATTCCTGAGTGGCGAGTGGCCGGGTGGAGACTGCAGGAAAAAACAGCAACCACGATTACGCCGATTACGCAGATGCCGATCGATGCCTGACGCCGCCATCTGCGAAATCTGCGTAATCTGTTGTTCCTGCTGTTTTGTAGTACTAGATAGAAGCACTTGAAATACGCTGAACGGTGTCACGGGCTGGCGCCACCCCTTGTGCAATCTGCGCAATCCCAGGCTGCCGCTGCGGGGCTTTCGGATGAGGTGTGTACCATGTCAATCTCGTGTAAGCTCACCGCAGGGATCTTCCGCGCCGTTGAGCGAGCACGCAGTTTTCGTGATCCCCACCCCCCACGGATCGACACCGATGCGCGCCTCCATCCTCGTCGCTGCGCTGTCTGTAATCGCAACTCACATCGAAGCGCAGGCCCCGGGCAAATGGCCGCCCGACTCGCTAATCAACACGCAGGTAATTCCGCACGGCACTCCGGTAACGCAGGTAATCGGCAGAATGCGCAACTTCTCCTTCGACCTCGGTGTGCGCTGCACGCACTGCCATGTCGGTGAGGAGCGCACGCCGCTGGCACAGGTCGATTTCGCCAGCGACGAGAAACGCAACAAGCTGGTCGCCAGGCAGATGATGCTCATGGTACAGGAAGTCAACCGCCGCCTGGACACCATTCCGCAACCCGGCAGTCCGGAAGTCGCAGTGACGTGCGCCACCTGCCACCGCGGCGTGAGCCGGCCGGTACCCCTCGCTACGATAATCTCCGAAACGGCGATCGCCGCCGGCTCGGACTCGGCGATCCGATCCTATCACGCCTTACGAGAAGAGTACCACGGGCGGGATGCCTACGACTTCGGCGAGATCTCGCTGAACACGGCAGCCTTTCGCGCGGCGCGCGCCGGCAAGATCGAGGAGGCGTTGGCGTTGTTGCGCGTAAACGAAGAGCAGTTCCCCAGCTCGACCACGCTGCACGTGTCGCGCGGAAACATCTACCTCATGCGGGGCGACACGGCAGCTGCCGCAGAGTCGTTCCGCGAGGCGATACGGCGCGATTCGACGAACGGCGAAGCGAGGGGACGCCTTCGGGCGATCGGCCGCGAACCCTGACGAGCGGTGTAGTGCCATGCCGGCTCGTGCGCTCCGTCGTCACCTGGGTTCCCGCCATCCCTCCAGCTCGCGAGGGGGCGTGGAACGCTGTTTTCGACAGGCATTACATCCGCCGCAACACACGGTACCGGCCGAACGCCCAAGCTCCGTACACCAACGTCACCGCCGCACTTGCCCCGATCGCCTGCGGGGTGCCGATCCGGTTCGCCAGCCCCCCCACCAGATACGGCCCGAGTACGGGACCCACACCAACGAAGATCCACGCGTACGCGGCCATCACCCGCCCGCGTAATGCGTCAGGCACCAGCGTCTGCAGCAGGCCGTTCGAAATGGCATTTGTCAGCACCATCGTGAAGCCGACGAACAGGAGAAGCACCAGCGACAGCGGAAGTGACCGCGAGAGTGAAAACGCGAGCACCAGCACCGAGAATCCGAGTGCGCCAGCGGTCAGGACTCGCCCCCGTCCGGCGCGGCGCGCCACGAATGCCAGCACAAGCCCGCCGAGGATGGCGCCGCACCCCACCGCGCCGAGCAGCCAACCATACGTTCGAGCATCTCCGCCCAGCGTGTCGCGCGCGATCACCGGCATGAGCGCAAGATAAGGCGCGCCGAAAATCGAGTAGACCGCGATTAGCCGCATCAGTATCCACACCTCGCGCGTGCGCCGCACGTAGCGCAGTCCCTCGATCAGCCCCGACATCGGCGAGGTGCCTGTCGCGATGCGCAAAGCCCTTGGCGGTAGACGAATCATGAGCAGTCCAGCCAGTACCGCCGCATAACTCACCGCATTCACGCCGAACACCGACGCCAGCCCGAAATTGGCGATCAGCAGTCCCCCGGCCATCGGCCCCAGGATCCGAGCGAGATTGAAGCCTGTCGAGTTCAGCGCGATCGCGTCGAGCAGGTCCTCGCGTCCAACCAGCTCGATGATGAGCGACTGCCGCGCCGGAATCTCGAATGCGTTGACCAGCCCTCCGAACAGCGCGAGTGAAACCACCCATGCGATGCTGATGTTGCCCGACACGACCATCAGCCAGAATGCCGACGCCTGCACCGCCAGCAGCGTCTGCGCGACGATCACCAGCTTGAGCTTGTCGTACCGGTCGGCGATCACGCCGCCGAGGAGCGAAAAGAGCGCGACGGGAAGCGCGCCGGACGCCGCAACCAGGCCGACGATGAAGGGATCGTTGCTCAGCTGGAGCGCGAGCCATCCCTGCGCCACCATCTGCATCCACGTGCCGATCAGCGAGACCGTCTGCCCCAGCCAGAAGAGGCGGAAGTTCCGGTGCCGCTGAAGCGCGCGGAAGGCGTTTAGCGAGCGCGAGGCCGGCCGGGGTTGCGCCGGTGAGGCAGGCGTTGCCACGGCGTCCCCGGCGGTATGTATCATTCTCCAAGGGTTCGCGGTGCGCGGCGCCGCGTGCCATTCTACATTTTTTGGAGCGGCGCGCGCGCCGCCGCCTAAGCTCGTCGGTCGACGAACCTTGTCGCAAGGGATTGCCATGCGCTCGCACAAGTACCAGCGCTTCAGCCCTGAGATGGCCGATGCCATCGACCTGCAGGCGCTACTCGATCAGCTCTCCGACTTCCTGCTCCAATCGGGCTTCGCCGGCGGCGAAGGATACCATCCTTATTGGGGGGAAGTCGGTGATGATGCCGATCAGTCGATGGACGCGTTGCGCGAAGCGATCTTCAAGGCGCTCGTCGAAAGCGGACAGTTCACCCCCGAGATGCTTCAGGCCATGCGGGGGGAAGGCGATGAGGGTTCCGAGGCCAGGCTCTCGCAATTGCTCGACGAGATCGTGCAGCGCTTGATAAGCGAGGGGTTCCTGCGTATGGAGGCGCCTCCGCAGATCCCGGAGAGTTACCAGGGCGTTACCGGCCCTGGCGGCCTCGCTCGCGCCGCCTCACGAGATGTGCAGTTCAAGCTCACCGAAAAGGGGCTCGATTTCCTCGGTTACCGCGCCCTTCGGCACCTGCTCGGGTCGTTAGGGAAGAGCAGCTTCGGCAGCCACGACACGCCTTACCTCTCCACCGGCGTCGAGGCGGATTCATGGAGCCGTCCGTACGAATTCGGCGATACCCTCAACCTGGACGGGCCGGACACGCTGCGGCACGCGCTCATGCGGACCGGATCGCTCGATGTCCCGCTCGACCTGGATTACTCGGACCTGATGGTTCGTCAGGCAGAGTATCGCTCGTCGTGCGCGACGGTGTTGATGCTCGACTGCTCCCATTCGATGATTCTCTACGGCGAAGACCGGTTTACTCCCGCCAAGAAGGTCGCCCTCGCGCTCACGCATCTGATTCGCACGCAGTTTCCCGGCGATTCCATCCGCGTCGTGCTCTTCCACGACTCCGCCGAGGAGATCCCGCTCGCCGCACTCGCACAGGCGCAGGTTGGGCCGTACCACACCAACACGGCCGAAGGGCTGAAGCTCGCCCGCCGCATACTGATGAACCAGAAAAAGGACATGCGGCAAATCGTGATGATCACCGATGGAAAGCCGAGCGCGCTGACCATGCCCGATGGCCGCATCTACAAGAATTCGATGGGGCTCGATGGCAACGTCATCGCGCGTACGCTGCATCAGGTGGCCGACTGCCGGCGCAGCGGAATCGTCATCAACACCTTCATGCTCGCCCGCGACCATGCGCTCGTCGAGTTCGTCAAGCGTGTTTCCGCCATCAGCCGCGGGAAGGCGTATTTTACCAACACCATGACCCTTGGCCAGTTCATTCTGATGGATTTTCTGCGCAGGAAGACGCGGAAGGTGAGCTGAGACGACGCGGGATGCGGGGCGCGGGACGCGAGACGCGGTAAACGTCGGGGCCAGGAAACCACGGCGGCTCTGAAGGGTACGCTCCTCATAGTCGGCGCATCCGATTTCTCGCTTCCTGCGTACGGCAAAAACGCGATTCCTCTCGCTGTTACCTCTCTTGCGTGGTGCCGTCTACCAACCGACGGCCCCGATCTTCGCGAATACTCCCACCGACCGGCGAATCTGTGTTTCGACTCATCGAAACCGAATCGTCGGAACAGTCCAATCCGCTCTGTGTCATCTGAGAACGCAGCAAATAACGGCGGCTCTCCGCCAATCCGCCGCGAGCGCCGAAACTGGCGCTTACGCTCGGCCTTTGCCCTCTCGCGGCGCCCCGGTCCCCTTCGGTACTGGCCGGTTCTAGCCCTGATCGGGGCAATCGGAGGGGCGATTCTGATCGCCCTCCTTCTCAGCCCCGCGCCCGCCACGATCCCCGCCGTATCGTATTCAGAGCTGGCGAGCGCGCTCGCAACCAAGGACGTGGCGTCACTTTCGGTCGAGCAAGGGGGCGCAAAGCTCGTAGCCACACTCCGCAAACCACGCATCGTTGGTGGAGTGGCCGTTACCGTGGTCACGGCTTCGCTGCCATTGCGATCGGTATCCCTAGCCGACCTCGAGCGTTGGAACGCGGCAGGCGCCACGGTTCAGGTAAAGGAGATGCCCGCGAAGCGGAGCCCGCAGCTGCTCATTCAGATGCTGAGCCTCACGGTGCTCGTCGGCGTCGCCATCTTCTTTTTCGCCCGAGCTTCGCGAGGAGGGGTGGGCAAGGGGAAGTTCGTCGCCACTCCGCCCGAGAGACGGCTCACACTCGCCGACGTGGGCGGCGCACGCGAAGCCCAGGCAGATCTCCGCGACATCATAGCATATCTCAAGTACCCCCAGCGCTTCGAAGCCATGGGGGCGCGCTGCCCCCGGGGCGTGCTGCTCGTGGGACCCCCCGGGACAGGCAAGACCCTCCTCGCTCGCGCAGTCGCCGGTGAGGCGGGGCGTCCGGTGATCACGGCGGCGGGCTCCGACTTCAACGAGATGTATGTCGGCGTGGGTGCGCGACGCGTGCGGCAGCTGGCCAAGCTCGCTCGGGATCAGGCACCCTGCATCGTGTTCATCGACGAGTTCGACTCGATAGGCGGGCGTCGCGGACGCCCGAACCGCTCGGGCGAAGAAGAAGTGACGCTCAATCAGTTGCTCGTGGAAATGGACGGGCTGGCCGGCAATGAAGGGATCATCTGGATGGCGGCTACCAATCGCGAGGACATGCTGGATCCAGCGGTGCGCCGTCCGGGGCGCTTCGATCGCGTCGTGGAGGTAGCGCTGCCAACGCAGGCCGACCGGCTCGAAATCCTGCGCATCCACGCGGCGCAGAAAAAGCTCGGGGTGGACGTCGATCTCGACCGGCTGGCCTCGCTCACCGTTGGCCATTCGGGTGCCGACCTGGCCAACCTGTTGAACGAGGCGACGATCATCGCCGTGCACGCCGAGTGCGATACCATCACCGCGTCGCACATCGAACAGGCGCGCGACAAGATCCTGTTAGGTCGCATTCGATCGGGCGTCGTGATCAGCGCGTCTGAGCGGCGGTTGATCGCAGTACACGAAGCGGGACACGCCATTGTCGGACTCGTGGCCAGCCCGGAGGACAAGCTTCACAAGGTCACGATCGAGCCGCGCGGCCGTTCCCTCGGCGCCGCGCATTTCGCGCCCGAGGCCGACCGGCACCTGTATCCCAAGCACTACCTCGAGGGAATAATCGCCAAAGCGCTGGGCGGCCGGGCGGCGGAGTTGGTCTTCTTCGGCGCGGATGCGGTCACGTCCGGTGCCGGCAGCGATCTGGTACAGGCGACGGGAGTAGCGCGCCGCATGGTCGCGGAGTTTGGAATGAGCCCGGAAGTCGGCCTCGTCAGCGCAGACGCTTCATCGCCGAACGGCCAGGCCAGCGGCGGACTACAGTCGCAGATCGATTCCGGAGTGCGCACACTGATCACCGCTCAGGCCGAGCGTGCCGAAGCCATCGTTCGCCAGCACTATCACGCAGTAGAGGCCCTGGCCGAGGCGCTGCTGGTGCATGAAGTCCTGCCGGCAGCCGCGGTGATCGCGATCGCGGCGGAACACGGGGTGGCGGAAGTGCGAAGTGCGAATGGCGAAAAAGAGCCGATCGCCGCGTGTGCGTGACGTGATCGGAAACCGGGAATCGGGAATCGGGAATCGTCAGGTGGCGCTGGTCTCTCTCTTCGTAACTAGCAGTTCTTACACTTCGCACTTCGTAATTCTTTAATTTCGCACTTCGCACTTCGCAATTCCTTCATTTCACCGCCACCCCCCCTCTCACCACGTCCATCATCGCGTCGCTGAACCGGTCGACTTCATCGAGCGTCGTGTACACGTTGGGCGTTACGCGGACCCCCTGAAACTCCGCGTGGTTGATGGGCGTGATGATGATCCGGTGGCGGCTCCACATGTGCGTCACCAGGGTTTCGGGGGTAACGCCGTCGATGCGAACCAGGGCGATTCCGCATGCCTGACGCGGGTCGTCCAGAGGCGTGAGTACAGATACCCTTCCGCCGCCGTCTGCGACCAGCCGCTTTGCCCACCTGTCCCGCAGCAACCGCAGCCGGGCGGCCTTTCTCTCCGCGCCAATGCCGCGGTGAAAGGCCAGCGCCGCCGCGATAGCGTTATGATTCGCCGCCGGATGCGTTCCGATTTCCTCGTATTTCCGGACGTCGGTGTCCATTGACTCCGGCGCGGCCATCAGGGGCCATAACGCCTTCTGCCGGTCGCGGCGAACGTAGAGAAAGCCGGTCCCGATAGGCGCCAGCAGCCACTTGTGCAGGCTGGTGCCGTAGTAATCGCAACCGAGGTCGGCACGGTTGAACGGAAAATGCGCGAAGGCGTGCGCACCGTCGACGAACACCTGTACGCCCCGTTTGCGCGCCATTTCCACGACTTCGCGCACCGGCAGAATCTGGCCGGTGAGATTGGTAATGTGCGTTATCTCGATGACTTTCGTGCGAGGCGTGATGGCTTCCTCGAACCTCGCCACCACATCCGCCAGCGATCTCGGAGGCACATCGAATTTCACACGCCTGACGACGATCCCTTCCCTGCGCGCGCGCTGGTCCCATGCCGTGAGCATCCGCGGATAGTTCTGCGTCGTGACGATGACCTCGTCGCCGCGCTGCAGATCGAGGCCGAAGATCATCGTCTCCTGTGCTTCCGAGGCGTTGCGAGTTATGGCCATCTCTTCGGTATCGCATCCGAACTCGATGGCCAACTCCCGACGGACACTCTCGATGCGCGGCTCCAGAACGCGCCACATGTGCTCGACCGGCGCCCCGTTGGAAAAGCGCAGATCCCGGATCATCTGCTCGAGCACATGCGTCGGCGACGGAGATACACCGCCGTTGTTCAGGTTGATCAGTGTCCGGTCGGCATCGAACGCCCGCTGTATCTCGGCCCAGTACAGCTCATCGTCGGCAACGGCCTGCGCGCTACGCTCCCCGGCGATCACATCGGCACGCAGAACGATCCCCATGGCATGCGCGCGAAACGCAGGGAAGGTGATCCCCGCTCCGGCGAGAGCGGTCAGGAATCCACGGCGTGAGGACATGGGAGGGCGAGGGTCGGGGGTCGAGGGTCGGGGGTCGAGGGAAACGACGATGAGCAGTATAATCTCCGAGCGATCACGCCGGGGCACCTTCCGGAGGCAGGGCCACACCCCCCGACCCCCGACGCTCGACCCCCGACGTCATCCTGCCGGCCTCATATCCAACCGCTGCTCCACCACCGCTTCCACGCGATGCCTTGTGTACGCCAAAGGAAAGAACTGATCGGTGGCCCACAGGTCGAACAGGTTCCTATAGAATGGCGACCTCGGATCGCCGCTCTGCCCCGGACTGTTCATCCCAACTGACGCGTCCCAGTCCCGCGTGTCGGCAATGATGCGAAACGACGCTCCGCTCGTCTGCCGATTGGCATTGCCCGTCTGATTTACCGTAGACCCGTAGCCGCCGCGCGGTGCCGGACCGACCTCCAGCAGCTCACGCAACGAATCCGCGACCACCGTGCCTAACGGGTGGCGCAGCAGGGCGTGCTTGAGCTCCGGCTGACCGTAGCGCCAGCTTGTCTGATCCGCTCCCAGCTCGCGGGTAAGGTCGGCGACGGCGGCGTCCAGTGCAGCCATCGCCATTGAATCGCGCGCGGCCAGCGGACGGACGCCCAGCTCGCCCGGCGGGGAGAGCATCCAGGCGACTATGCGGGTGAGCGGCGGGTTGCCGAGGTGAGGACGCAGTTCGTCAGGCACCATGCGCTCCGTCATCATGCGGCGCAGCTCGCGCTCCCATGAGGTGTAGATCGCCGCCGCCACCGATTCCGGGCCCAGCCGGTAGTCCCAGTCGAGCAGACGGCCGCGCGCCGATTCAACCGATGCACCTGGCGCCGGCAGTCCGGCCAGCAGCGGCACCAGCGTGCGCGCCGGAATCGACAGGTAGTCCGTCTGGAGCCGCATCATGTCCGCCATCCCGTGACGGGTACCGCTGCCTAACACCTCTGCCACTCGCGCCCACCGGTAGGGGTCGGACCACGAGTATCCGACGCCGGCCATGTGAGGATAGCCGCGCTGAATCAGGTCGTTGTTGGCGGTGGCAATGAATCCCTCCGCCGGGTTCACCGCGTGCGGAAGATCCGTGATTGGAAGGAATCCATCCCATTCATAACGCCCATCGCCGGGCACCGGGACCAGACCGCTCCAGGTGCGCCGAATCGGGGCGATGCCCACCGCCTGCCACCCTATCGTGCCGGAGGTGTCGGCCCACACCATGTTCTCGCCCGGAATGTGCGACCAGGTGCACGCCTCGCGGAACTCCTCCCACGTGCGCGCCTGATCCATCCGCAGGCTTGCCAGATAGGGCGCACCGCCCGTCTCCATCCACGCGGCGCGAATCGCGTATGCCAGATGATTCGCCGAGTCGAGGTATACCACCGGGCCGTGCCGCGTGTAGCGGTGCGTCACCACAGCGGAAGGCTCGCCCTTTACCGGGATCGTATCGCGCAACGTTCGCATGTCCACCCAGGCGCCCCGGTACCAGTATCTCTCGGGATTCTGTGGGTGGGTGCGGTAGACGTAGAGATCCTCGCCATCCGTCGCGAAGATGGTGAGCCCCCACGCTCCGTGCTCGTTATGACCTATCGACACGCCGGGCAGGCTTGGCTCTCCGCCGCCGATCACGTTCCAACCCGGAGCTACCAGGTGCACCCAGTGCCGTAGCGATGGCGCGGCGACTGCGCGATGCGGGTCGTTCGCCATTATCGGAAACCCGTGCTGCGTCAGGCGGCCGCTGACCACCCAGTTGTTGCTGCCAACGTCCCGCCGGTCGACGCTGCCGGTGGGAACGCTCGATGATGCGCCAGCACCGCTTCTTGCACGCCCCCACGCCGCAATGTCGCCTGGTTCGAAACGAACGGAGCCGCGAAACGCGCGATAGGTGCCTAGAATGTCGTCGAACAGCCGTTCTCCGATGATTGCGCTGTCCAGCTCCAGCAGTGGATCGCCCGGTCCGAAAGACGACAGGAACTTCACCCTCCGCGGTCCGGCGCGCACGACCGCTCGGGCCGTACTCAGTTCCTCCTGGATGTTGCCGAGGAGTCCCTGATGTCTCGAGATGACCACCTCGGCGGTCCACGGTCGGGGCGCAACGCCGAGCAGCCGCAACTCGAGCGGCCAGCGTGAGGAATCCGGTGCCACCTCCGCGATGCGCGCGTTGATGCCGTCGACGAACGCCTGAATTATCGTCTCGCCGCGCGGGTGGTAGTGCCGCAGTTCCTCGCGCATGTCGCCACGAAAGCGGAACAGGCGGGCCCCTATGTCGCGGCGCAGCTCGCGCGGACCCAGCACCTCTGCCACCGTGCCGGTCGCCTGACGACGCCAGAGCTCCAGCTGAAACAGCCTGTCTCGAGCCGCCAGGTACCCTTGCGTAAAGAAGAGATCGTGCTCGTTGGATGCATAGACGTGCGCGATGCCCCAATGATCGACCAGCACCTCGACAGGCTGTGCCAGTCCGCGCACGTCGAGCGACGTCGAACGAGAAGCCCCCGTCTGGCCTTCGGAGGCAGCAAGGGGCAGCGCTACCATGACGGCGACGGTCGAAAGCAGCGTAAGAGTGCGCGAGTGGGACATGATTCCGGGAGGAAGAGTCGCGCCGATAGTGCCACCCTGCCGGTGGCGATGCAACTGGCGGGATTTTGTTTAGATGGTGGCGAGCTGTAACATTCTACGTATCCGTACGCGCCGCGCCGCGTCGCGACGCCGTTTGGGACTTTGAGCACGCCGCACGGTGGTCCCATTGCGACCCCTTTAGAACGACTCCGGAGGCCTCGTGGCCCGCTCTCCCAGAATCGCCCAGTGGTACGGCTACACCGTCTGCCTCGTCGCCGTAATCACCTTTCTGCTTTCTGCGCGCGGCGTAGTGGACGATCTGTTCACGCTGAGCAATCCGCTTCGCTCGAGCTCCCGATACGGCACTTCCCTCACTTC
>CAZPCC010000337.1:0-3179 GCA_964584905.1 uncultured Gemmatimonadaceae bacterium
AACTTCCTGATCGATGCGGAATCCAGCATGGGTTCGGCAATGGAGCCGATGAGCGTAGCCGATCCGGCGACGGTGCCGGACCGGCAGAATGACGTGCCGCCCGCGACGCCTGCCGCGTCCGGACATAGCGGACACTGAGAACGAGAGGCTCTGAGCGATGTTGAAACGAATCATCGAGTGGTCGGTCGACAACAAGCTGATCGTTCTGATGTTCACGGCCTTTCTCGTGGCCGGTGGCATCGTCGCGATGAAGCGGACGCCGCTGGAAGCGCTGCCGGACCTGTCCGACGTGCAGGTGATCGTGCAGACGGACTTCGACGGACAGGCGCCGCAGATCGTGGAGGACCAGGTCACGTATCCGATCGCGACCGAGATGCTGAAGGTGCCGGGTGCGCAGACCGTGCGCGGCTATTCGTTCTTCGGCGTCTCGTTCGTCTACATCATCTTCGACGACGGCACAGACCTGTACTGGGCGCGGAGCCGCGTCCTGGAGTACCTCTCAGGCATCCGCGGCAAGCTGCCGGTTGAGGCGCAGACCGCACTAGGTCCGGATGCGACCGGTCTCGGCTGGGTCTATCAGTACGTGCTCGAGGACACCTCCGGTACCCATTCACTCGCGGATCTGCGCTCCATCCAGGACTGGTATCTCCGCTACCAGCTTACGTCCGTACCGGGTGTCAGCGAGGTGGCGAGCGTCGGTGGCTTCGAGAAGACCTACGAAGTGACTGTCGACCCCACGAAGCTGCGGGCCTTTGGCATTCCCGTCGCGCGGGTGATGTCGGCGATCCAGGCGTCGAACCAGGACGCCGGCGCCATGATGATGGAGCTGACCGAGCGCGAGTACATGGTGCGCGGCCTCGGGTATCTGAAGGACGCGGCGGACATCGAGAATGTCGTGGTCGGAGCGACGGCTGGCGGGACGCCGATTCGCATCGCGGATGTGGCGGACGTGCAGCTGAGCCCGGACGTGCGGCGTGGCGTTGCCGATCTCGACGGTCGGGGCGATGTGGTCGGCGGCATTGTGGTCATGCGGTTTGGTGAGAACGCACTCACGACGATCAATCGCGTCAAGGAGAAGCTCGCGTCCATCGAGGACGGTCTGCCGGCCGGTGTTGTGATTCGGCCAGTCTACGACCGGAGCGACCTGATCCATCGCGCGATTGATACGCTGAAGGAAAAGCTGCTCGAGGAATCGATCGTGGTCGCTCTCGTCGCGATCATCTTCCTGTTCCATGCGCGTAGCGCGCTGGTCGCGATCCTGACGCTGCCGGTCGGGATACTCATGGCCTTCATCGTGATGCGCATGCTCGGACTGGGTGCCGACATCATGAGCCTCGGCGGCATTGCCATCGCCATCGGGGCGATGATCGATGCGGCCATCGTCATGATCGAGAACATGCACAAGCACCTCGAGCGTGATATTGAGGCGAAGCGTGCGCGAGCCCGCGCCGCGGGTCGCCGTGCGCCGGCCGAGGATGCATCTCTGCACACGAATGAGCTGACGTCGCGCGAGCTCTGGGGTGCGGTCGTACGCAGCTCGAAGGAGGTCGGGCCCGCGCTCTTCTTCAGCCTGCTGATCATCACGGTGAGCTTCCTGCCTGTCTTCGCGCTGGAGGCGCAGGAGGGCCGGCTGTTCAAGCCGCTCGCGTGGACGAAGACGCTGTCCATGGCTGCAGCCAGCCTGCTGGCACTGACGCTCGTGCCGGTAACGATGGGCCTGTTCATCCGCGGCAAGCTGCACCAGGAACGGAAGAACCCCGTTTCGCGTGCGCTTATCCGGATCTACCGCCCTGCGATCGAATGGGTGCTGCGCTTCCGCTGGCCCGTCATTGCGGGCGCGATTGCAGTCATCGTGCTGACCTGGATTCCCTTCCAGCGCATCGGCGGGGAGTTCATGCCTCCGCTGAACGAGGGAACGCTGCTGTACATGCCCACCACACGGCCCGGCATCAGCGTGACCAAGGCGAGTCAGACGCTGCAGCGCCAGGACAGCATCCTCGCGGCCATCCCCGAGGTCGCGAGCGTGTTCGGCAAGGCCGGGCGCGCCACTACTGCGACGGACCCCGCGGGGCTTGACATGTTCGAAACCACCATCGTGCTGAAGGACGAGGACGATTGGCGCCCCGGCATGACGATGGCCGGCCTGATCGCGGAGATGGATTCGCTGGTTCGATTCCCCGGCATCACGAACGCGTGGACGATGCCGATCTCCGGTCGTATCGACATGCTGGCCACCGGCATCCGTACGCCGGTCGGCGTCAAGATCTTCGGAGCCGATCTGGCGGAGCTGGAGCGGCTCGGGAGGGAGATCGAGGCGGCCGTTCGAATGGTGCCTGGTACCCGCTCCGTCTTCGCGGAGCGCGCGGTATCCGGCTACTACCTCGACGTTGACATCGATCGCCAGGCGGCGGCCCGCTACGGGCTCAACGTTCAGGACATCCAGATGGTGCTATCCGCCGCCGTCGGTGGCATGACCATCACGCAGACGGTGGAAGGTCGCGAGCGATACAACGTCCGGCTCCGCTATCCGCACGAGCTGCGCGATCAGCCGGAGAAACTCGCTGAGGTTCTGCTGCCGGTGTCGCAGACCGCTGCGGCGGGCGGCAGCGGCATGGCAGGGATGGCGGGTGAACCTTCGGCAGCTGGCCGGGCGCAGATCCCACTCGGTCAGGTCGCGACCATCCGGCGCGTGAGCGGGCCCATGGCCGTGAAGACCGAGGGGGCGTTCCCAACAGCCTGGGTCTATGTCGATGTGGAAGGCCGCGACATCGGCGGGTACGTCGCGGAGGCAAAAACCGCTGTGGACGAGATGGTTACGCTGCCGACCGGCTACACGCTCCAGTGGAGCGGCCAGTACGAGTACATGCAGCGCGCGAAGGCGAAGATGATGCTGGTCGTACCCGCGACACTGTTGATCATCTTTCTGCTGCTCTACTTCAACTTCAAGAGCGTGGGCGAGACACTGATCGTGATGCTGTCGCTGCCGTTCGCATTGGTCGGCGGTGTGCTACTCATGGCACTGCTCGGCTACAACTGGAGCGTCGCGACAGCGATCGGGTTTATTGCGCTCGCTGGCATCGCGGCAGAGACGGGCGTGATCATGTTGATCTACCTCGACCACGCATGGCACGGCCGCGAGGAGCAGGGACGACGCAGCCCGCGCGATCTCTACGAAGCGA
>CAZPCC010000338.1:0-6680 GCA_964584905.1 uncultured Gemmatimonadaceae bacterium
TTCGTGATAGGCGGCCAGCCGAAGCAGCTGCGCGTCACGCTCGATGCGGGGCGGCTGGCGGCGAGCGGCGTTACGCCCGGCGAGGTGGCCGCGGCATTGCAACACGCGAATGCGCGGCTGCAGGCGGGTGAGCTCGTCACCGGCGGCTCGGTGCTGCGCATCGATGTCGGAGCCCCGCTGGTCACCGCGGCCGACGTTGGCAGTGTCGTCGTGTCGGCACGCGACGGCGCGCCCGTGTACGTGCGGAACGTTGCGTCGGTGAGCGAGGAATTCGGTGAGACCAGGAGCTACGTCTCACACCTGGGGGCGACCGGGGCCGCCGAGAACGCGGTCACGATCGCTGTTGCCAAGCGGAAGGGCGCCAACGCCACCGAAGTCACGCACGCGGTGCTCGAACGCGTCGACGCATCGAAGGGTCGGCTGCTGCCCTCGGACGTCGGAGTCGAGGTGACGCGCGACTACGGCGAGACCGCCGGCGAAAAGGCGAAGGAGCTGATCCTTCATCTGCTCATCGCAACGCTTTCGGTGACGGCGCTCATCTGGGTGTTTCTCGGATGGCGCGAGGCGGTCGTCGTTCTCGTTGCCGTGCCGGTGACACTCGCCCTCACCCTGTTCGCGTACTATGCGCTCGGCTATACCCTGAATCGCATTACGCTGTTCGCGCTCATCTTCTCGATCGGGATCCTCGTCGACGATGCGATCGTGGTCGTCGAGAACATCTATCGTCACCTGAAGATGGGGGACCGCACGCCGGAGGTTGCGTCAGTCGAAGCAGTCGACGAGGTCGGCAACCCGACGATCCTGGCCACGTTCACAGTGATCGCTGCAATCCTGCCGATGGCGTTCGTGAGCGGACTCATGGGGCCGTACATGCGGCCGATTCCCATCGGCGCGAGCGTCGCGATGCTCGCCTCACTCGCCGTGGCGTTCATCGTTACGCCATGGCTCGCCTATCGACTCCTCAAGGGTCATGTCGCGGCTCACGCGCCAGCTGATTCGCACTCCACGGCAACGGACGAGCCGGAAGAGCTGTCGCGCACCGCCCGAATCTACCGGCGGATCATGATTCCGCTCATGGAGCGGCGCCCGCGCCGGTTGGCCTTCTACGGAGGAGTGGTGGGGCTCCTGCTCCTGAGCGTCGGACTGCTGTTCGTGCAGGCTGTGCAGGTGAAGATGCTGCCGTTCGACAACAAGAGCGAGTTCCAGGTGGTACTCGATCTGCCGGAGGGTACGACGCTGGAAACCACCAACGCAGTGGGCCAGGAGATAGCCGCCTATCTACGCACTATCCCCGAGGTGCGCAGCACCGAGGTGTACGCCGGCACAGCTGCCCCATTCAACTTCAACGGACTCGTACGGCACTACTTCATGCGCGAGGGAGCGAATGTGGCCGACGTACAGGTCAACCTGCTCTCAAAGGGGGAGCGCGACAGGCAGAGCCACGACATCGCCGTTGCCGTGCGTCCGACGATCGACTCGATCGCGCGGCGTTATGACGCATCCGCCAAGGTCGCCGAGATTCCGCCGGGACCGCCGGTGCTCTCGACGCTGGTAGCCGAGGTCTACGCCGCCGACGACAGCACGCGACTGCAGGCGGCGCGTGAGGTCCGCCGGGTGTTCGAGAGCACGCCCGGTGTGGTGGATGTCGACTGGACGGTGGAGGCGCCACAGCAGCAGCGCACCTTCCGGGTGGATCGAGTTCGGGCCGCCGAGGCGGGAGCGACCGTGGAGCAGATCACGCAGACGCTCTATCTGGCCCTCTCGGGTGCGCCGAGCGGTCTCACCGCTAGCCAGACGGCACGAGAGGGTGTGGCAATCGTCCCGCGACTTCCGCTCGACAGCCGCGCATCAGTCGAGGGACTGCTCGCGCTGCCTATCGCGACCGCCAGCGGCCCTCAGCCGCTCGTGCGCTTCGTCACGGTGCAGGAAGGCACCAGGGAATCGGCGCGGGTGCGGAAGGATCTACGGCCGGCGATCTACGTGACCGGAGACGTTGCCGGGAGCATCGAGAGCCCAGTGTACGCGATCCTCGAGATGAATCGAAAGCTCGATGACATCCGCGTAAACGGCGCGGAGATCGCGCGCTACAACGCGATTCAGCCGGAGACGCTCACCGAAACGGCGATCAAGTGGGATGGCGAGTGGCAGGTGACGATCGAAGTGTTCCGCGATCTCGGCATCGCGTTCGCGATAGTGCTGGTGCTCATCTACGTGCTTGTCGTGGGATGGTTCCAGAGCTTCACGATCCCGCTCGTCATCATGGCGCCGATTCCGCTCACGCTCATTGGTATCCTTCCCGGACACGCGGTGAGCGGCGCGTTCTTCACGGCTACGTCGATGATCGGGATGATCGCGCTCGCCGGCATCATCGTCCGCAACTCGATCCTGCTGGTGGACTTCATTCAACTGGCGGAAGCGCGCGGTCGCACGTCGCGTCAGGCGGTGCTCGAGGCCGGCGTGGTGCGTTTCAGACCGATCGCCCTCACCGCCGCCGCGGTGGTGATCGGTGGGCTCGTCATGGTGCTCGATCCGATCTTCCAGGGCCTTGCCGTCGCCTTAATGAGCGGTGCGGTGGTCGCCACGCTGCTCACGATGGTCGTAGTTCCGCTTCTCTACTGGGAGCTTCGCCGGCGTCAGGCGCCGCACGACGCGCACTCCGCGGCACCGACAGTTCCCCTCTCCGAATCGTTCAATGAAAATGCTGATGGTGGTATACAGCGGCCCGGAGCCGCACCGGATCTCATCGGTGCTCGATGAGCAGCAGGCGGGAGGCTACTCGCAGTTCGCCGGGATCCACGGTGTCGGCACCACCGGGCGCCGCGAGGGGACGCGTGCCTGGCCCGGCGACTCCACGATGTTCGTGAGCGTCATTCCCGCAGATGCCACACCGGCATTGCTCAACGCGCTTCGTGAGGCGGCGGAGCAGCTGCCGGCGGGCGAGCGGCTGCATGCGGCGGTACTCCCCACGGAATCATTCTTCTAACCACTTTCAGAGAAGCTGAACATGTGCAACGACAACATCATTCGACGATTCGCCGGTACGTTCATCCTCGCATCGCTCGCGCTCGGTTGGTGGATCAACCCGGCGTGGTTCCTGTTCACCGCGTTCGTCGGGGTAAACCTTCTCCAGTCCAGCTTCACCAACTTCTGTCCGCTCGAGAGAATGCTCGGCCGCGTTGGGCTGGCGGGATGCGTCCCCGCTGACCGCGACGAAAACAGCTGACGACCGGCAGCGATGCTGAGTGTTTTACATGTTCTCATTCATGACAGGAGTTTGTCGCGATGGGCAGAATCACATTGACGTCGGACGTGATGGAGATGGTTGCTGAGCGTTTCAAAGCGCTCGCCGAGCCGGCTCGCTTGCAACTCCTGAACTGTCTGCAAGGAGGCGAGCTCACGGTGAACGAACTCGTCGAAGAAACCGGCCTCGGCCAGGCGAACGTCTCGAAGCACTTGCAGCTGCTGCACAGCCTGGGCTTTGTCACCAGGCGCAAGGAGGGGCTGTTCGCGTATTACGCGTTGGCGGATGCCAGCGTGTTCGAGCTGTGCCACATCATGTGTGGCCGCATCGAGGCACAGGTAACGGCGAAGCAGGCAAAGCTCGCCTCCTGAGCGCGACGCAAGGTGCACCATAGCGAAGAGTCTGATATTCCCGGCTCAGTCGCGAACGCGCACCGAGATCATTCCTCGGAGATCACCAGCCTCGTAACCGGTCGCTTCGTCCGTCGGATAACGGTCGGCGAGGAGTTCGCGCACCGCAGGCGACAGTTGGTCACGCGCACCGTGACAGGCAAGACACCGCTCCTGCACGAGGATCGGCCGCAGGTAATCGACCACCGGCTCGCCGCCTTCCCCGAGCCTCGTCAGCACGACCTCGCCGGGAAGCTCACCGGCCCGGTTCAGAGAGTCGAGTCGCTCGAGGTGGCGGCGCTCAGTGGAATCCGGACGGTTGGCCGGGTTCCGAACGCGAAGGCTCACCCGCCTGATGTAGACTCCCTCCCCTGCCTGCCGAGCCGTCCATGCCTGCGCCGAGTCGGCGCAGTAGCTGACGGCGTGTTCGGGACCACCGGAGTCGAGCGCCGCGATCAACCTCGGCATGAGCTCCCTCCCGAGCCCGTCGGCCGCCAACCGCGCGCGTGCAACGCCATCGCCAGGCGGCATTGTATCCATTGCCGCTGCCGTGGTACTTGACTGGGTGTCGATCGACCCCCGGTCGCGGTCGGTCTGCCCGCCGCACGCGGCAGCGGCCAGTACCATCAGCGCACCACGCCATACCGATGTCATAACGATTCTCCGGTGTGTCCATTCAGCTGTGCTGCTCGAGTGCGAACCGCCGATTGCAACCGAATCGTGCTCCGCCCCGCGTGGCCGTCAGGCACGCGGCTGCTCGATGCGGATCTCGGGCTCGTGATCGATCGGGAAGTTGACGGAGTTGGCGATGTTGCACATGCGGTGTGCATCGACGTGAAGCTCGCGCGCACGCTCGGCATCGCTCCCCTGGGCGATGGTGACGATCGGGCGCAGCAGCACCCGGCGAAAGCTCCCCACCCCCTTCGCGTCCACGGGCATCCAGCCCTCCGCGTGATCCACGTATTCGGTGACGACAACGCGGTTCACCGCACAGACGTGGAGGTACCAGAGCTCGTGACACGTAGAGATCGAGGCCACTAGCAGCTCCTCGGGATTCCACCGGGCCGGATCGCCGCGATAGGCAGGATCGGCCGTGCCGGGAATCGGTGGTTTCTCAACGAGCGTCCCGGAAATCTCGTGCGCCCGCTCGTAGGCGCGGTAGGCCGAGGTGCCCGTCCCGGTGTTGCCGGTCCATTCGACCGTGACGCTATAGTGATGTTCGTTCTCGGCCACGTCCTCTCCGATTACGTTATGTGAGGTGCACTATCAACGTTCGAACGGTCCTTCAACACCCCCGGCAGAATCATACTCGCAACCTACGTGGATCCGGAGGGACGGATAGGGGCCACACACCGCGGCACGCCCAATCGCTTCGATATCGAGTCGCTCGAGGGAGTCCTCGGTCCAGTCCGCTCTTGCCCCACTGTGCGACTTTGCGTCTTCTTCCTCCTTCATACGTAGTGTGACCGGCGGGAATCGCCGACAGACAGCGATGGGAATACCTTGGAGCAAACACTCGACTGGCTCGACCAGTCCGGCCGCCGGTACATTTCCGATGGCGATCCAGGCACGATCGCCGGACGCGTCAGCGGCTCCGTCCCGCACTCTGGCACGTTAGGCGTGCCGCCGCGGTCGAGGATATGACCTGATGACATCGCTCGTAATCACCCTGCTCATCAGCGCGCTGGCGATCGTCGGGGCAGGTACGCTCCTGGCCCGCGGCGGCGACGTGATCGCCGCGCGCACCAAATGGGGCGGTGTGTGGGTGGGGTCGGTGTTTCTCGCTACGGCGACTTCGCTCCCCGAGATCATCACCGACATCGCGGCCGTCCGCCTGGGAGCGCCCGATCTGGCGGCGGGTGACCTTTTTGGAAGCAGCATGGCCAACATGGTGATTCTGGCCATATTGACGATGGTGCCGGCCGGCACGCAGCTCTTCCAGAAAGCCACGCTCGATCACGCACTCTATGCGTCCCTCGCGATCATCCTCACCGCAATCGCCGCGATGGGCGTACTCGTCGGCGGGGGCCCAAGCCTGTTCGGAGTGGCCTCGTTCTCCCTGTTGATTTTCGCGACGTACATCGCGGGATCGCGTGTCGTATTCCTGCATAGCAAGCTGGCTCGCGCCGCGGCGGAAACAATCGAGATGTCGGGAGCGGTCCCGCCCACGTTGCCCGGCGACACGCCAGAGTTGGACTCGACGCCGTCGCTGAAGCGGGCCTTCATGATGTTCGCCGGCGGCAGCATCGTGCTGATGGTAGCCGCTCCTGCGTTTGCGCGTGCGGCCGACGGCGTCGCAACCGCGACCGGGCTCGGCGCGACATTCATCGGCACGTGGCTCGTTGGAGTCTCGACGTCGCTGCCGGAGCTCGTAACCTGTCTCGCCGCCGTGCGCATGCGCGCCTACGACCTGGCCGTCGGGAACCTCTTCGGCAGCAACGCGTTCAACATGGCCGTGTTCCCGCTGTTGGACGTGGCGAGCACCACGGGACCGGTATTCAGCCTCATAACCGCGACGCACGCAATCTCGGCGTTGGTCGCAATTGGGCTCATGAGCATCGCGCTGGCAGCGCTCGTCTACCGTGCTCGCGGACGTGTCTCGCTCATGGAGCCGAGTAGCGCTCTCATAATCGTTGGATACGTGCTGGGGCTCGCACTGGTGCTGGCGCACGGTGCGCCATAGCGGGACGAGCAACGGCCCTGTTGGCGACTCGCCCCAAATCGCCGGAGACTGGTCCTGCGTCCGCAACGCAAACGCGCCGGGAGCCGCGAGCGCCCCGACGCGTATGACTGCTGAATTTGCAATGCACTTCAGAAAGCGGGCGACGGGACTCGAACCCGTGACGTCCAGCTTGGGAAGCTGGCATTCTACCACTGAATTACGCCCGCGAACCCTACTGTAGAGCCACAGGTCGGGATTGAACCGACGACCGCTCGATTACGAATCGAGTGCTCTACCACTGAGCTACTGTGGCGCAACGTACATGCCCTGGCGCGGACTCGAACCGCGACGCCTTTCGGCACCACCCCCTCAAGATGGCGTGTCTACC